>JAQYVP010000020.1 GCA_030145485.1 Chromatiales bacterium | reverse complement strand
CTGGCGTTGGGGCAGAACCTGCGCGTCGCCTTTATGCCGTGGAATGGCTACAACTTCGAGGATTCAATCCTGATCTCCGAGCGTGTGGTTCAGGAGGATCGTTTTACCACGATTCATATCGAAGAGTTGACCTGCATGGCGCGTGACACCAAGCTGGGTACAGAGGAGATTACAGCTGACATTCCCAATGTCGGCGAATCCAATCTTGGTCGTCTGGACGAGTCGGGAATCGTTTATATCGGCGCAGAGGTCAAGGATGGTGATATTCTGGTCGGCAAGGTCACGCCAAAAGGCGAGGCGCAACTGACGCCCGAGGAGAAACTGCTGCGCGCCATCTTTGGCGAAAAGGCAGCCGATGTCAAAGACACCTCCCTGCGTGTGCCTTCCAGCATCATCGGCAAGGTCATCGATGTGCAGGTCTTCACCCGTGATGGCGTGGAGAAAGATGCACGCGCCCTGCATATCGAGGAGGAAGAGCTCAAGCGGGTGCGTAAGGATCTTCACGATCAGCAGCGCATCATGGAGCTGGATACTTTTGCCCGCATCGAGAAGATGCTCAATGGCAAGGTGGCGGACGGTGGTCCCAAGAGCCTCAAGAAAGGCGCTAAAATCACCAAATCCTATCTCACCGATCTGGAGAAGGATCAGTGGCTTGAGATTCGCCTGAATGATGATGAGGCGGCGGCGCAACTGGAGGCGGTTGCCCAGCAAATCAAGAATCAGCGGGATCAGTTCCGTCAAAAGTATGAAGAAAAGAAGGGCAAGCTGACGGCAGGTGATGATCTGGCTCCCGGCGTACAGAAAATGGTCAAGGTCTATGTTGCGGTCAAGCGCCGTATCCAGCCGGGAGACAAAATGGCGGGACGTCACGGCAACAAGGGCGTCATTTCCAAGGTCGTGCCGGTCGAGGATATGCCCTACGATGAGAGTGGCAGCCCGGTTGATATCGTATTGAACCCGCTTGGTGTCCCTTCGCGGATGAATATCGGGCAGATTCTTGAGACCCACCTCGGTTGGGCCGCCAAGGGGCTTGGCGAGCGTATCGGCGAAATGCTGGACACACATCAAAAAGTCTCTGAAATCCGCGAGTATCTCGACAAGATTTACAACTCCAGCGGAAAGCAGGAGGATCTTGACAGTTTCAGCGATGCTGAAATCCTGGAAATGGCTGACAATCTGCGCGATGGTGTGCCGATGGCGACACCGGTCTTTGATGGTGCTCAAGAGAGTGATATCCATAACATGCTGGAGTTGGCAGGGCTGCCACGTAGTGGTCAGACACAGCTTTACGACGGTCGCACGGGTGAGTCTTTCGAGCGCGAAGTGACTGTCGGATATATGTATATCCTGAAACTCAATCACCTGGTTGACGACAAGATGCATGCGCGTTCAACCGGCCCATACAGCCTTGTCACCCAGCAGCCGCTGGGCGGAAAAGCGCAGTTTGGCGGCCAGCGCTTCGGCGAGATGGAGGTGTGGGCGCTGGAAGCCTATGGCGCCGCCTACACCCTGCAGGAGATGCTGACCGTCAAGTCGGATGATGTCAATGGCCGCACACGTATCTACAAAAACATCGTCGATGGCGACCATCGTATGGAGCCAGGAATGCCTGAGTCTTTTAATGTGCTGGTGAAGGAGATACGCTCCCTGGCCATCAATATTGAGCTTGAGCAAGAGTAAGCTGTCAGGAGAATCAAAGTATGAAAGATTTAATGAACATCCTCAAGCAGGATCAGGTTGAAGAGTTTGATGCAATCCGTATTGGACTGGCGTCTCCTGATATGATTCGCTCTTGGTCATTTGGCGAAGTCAAAAAACCTGAAACCATCAACTACCGTACCTTCAAACCTGAGCGGGAGGGACTTTTCTGCGCCAAGATTTTTGGTCCGGTCAACGATTTTGAATGTCTCTGCGGTAAGTACAAGCGACTCAAGCACCGCGGTGTGGTGTGTGAAAAATGCGGCGTCGAAGTCACCCTCTCGAAGGTGCGCCGTGAGCGCATGGGACACATCGAGCTGGCTGCGCCGGTTGCCCATATCTGGTATCTGAAATCACTGCCGTCGCGGATTGGTCTGCTGCTCGATATGACACTCAAGGATATCGAGCGGATTCTCTATTTTGAATCCTATGTCGTCGTCGATCCTGGCATGACGACGCTTGAACGCAGCCAGTTGTTGACCGATGAGCAGTACCTGGAAGCGATCGAGGAGTATGTTGACGAATTTGATGCGCGCATGGGGGCGGAAGCGGTGTATGAGCTGCTGCGTTCCATCGATATTCCCAGGGAGGTCGAGCAAATCCGCCAGGATATGACGGCGACGCGTTCTGAAACCAAGATCAAGAAATACAGCAAGCGTCTGAAGCTGCTGGAATCGCTGCATGAATCCGGCAACAAGCCGGAGTGGATGGTGCTGAAGGCGCTGCCGGTGCTGCCGCCTGAGCTGCGTCCGCTGGTGCCGCTGGACGGCGGCCGTTTTGCGACTTCTGACCTCAATGATCTCTATCGCCGCGTCATCAACCGCAACAACAGACTCAAGCGTCTGCTGGACCTGCTGGCCCCGGATATTATCGTGCGCAACGAAAAACGCATGCTGCAGGAGTCTGTCGACGCATTGATCGACAACGGCCGCCGCGGACGTGCGATCACCGGTACCAACAAGCGTCCACTCAAATCCCTGGCGGACATGATCAAGGGCAAGCAGGGGCGTTTCCGCCAGAACCTGCTGGGTAAACGTGTCGACTATTCCGGGCGTTCGGTTATCGTCGTTGGTCCAACCCTGAAACTGCATCAATGCGGCCTACCGAAGAAGATGGCGCTGGAGCTGTTCAAGCCCTTTATTTTTGGAAAATTACAACTCAAGGGGCTCTCCAATACCATCAAGGCGGCCAAGAAGATGGTTGAACGCGGCGATCCCGAAGTGTGGGATATTCTCGATGATGTAATCCGCGAACATCCGATCATGCTCAATCGTGCGCCAACACTTCACCGCCTCGGCATCCAGGCATTTGAACCTGTGCTCATCGAAGGCAAGGCGATTCAGCTGCATCCGCTGGTGTGCACCGCGTTCAACGCCGACTTTGATGGCGACCAGATGGCGGTGCATGTACCCCTCTCCATCGAAGCACAGCTGGAAGCACGCACCCTGATGATGTCTTCCAATAACATTCTTTCACCTGCCAATGGTGAGCCGATCATCGTGCCGTCACAGGACGTGGTACTGGGGCTCTACTACATGACGCGAGAGCGTATCAATGCCAAAGGCGAGGGCATGGTGTTTTCCGACCCGCGTGAAGTGTTGCGCGCCTATGATTCAGGCGTTGTCGCACTGCAGGCCAAAGTGAAAGTGCGCATCAAGGAAAAAATACTGAATGACGATGGTGAAATGGAGAGCAGACGCAGCATCGTTGACACCACGGTCGGGCGCGCCCTGTTGAAAAATATTCTGCCTGACGGTATGCCTTTTGAGATGCTGCAGCGTCCGCTCGGTAAGAAGGCGATCTCAGGTCTGATCGATGCCTGTTACCGTAACCAGGGTCTTAAAGAGACGGTTGTTTTTGCCGACCAGCTGATGTACACCGGTTTCCGTTATGCGACTAAAGCAGCGGTCTCTGTTGCTGCAAAAGATATGATCGTGCCCGAAGAGAAGGAGACGATCCTCGAGCGCGCTGAAAATGAGGTCAAGGAGATTCAACGGCAATATGCCTCCGGCCTTGTCACCCAGGGAGAGCGCTATAACAAGGTTGTTGATATCTGGTCGCATACCAACGACCAGGTCGCCAAGGCGATGATGGACAAGATCTCTAAAATGCGGGTGACTGACAAAGATGGCAACGAGAGTGAAACGGACTCTTTTAATTCCATCTACATGATGGCGGATTCCGGAGCACGGGGTTCTGCGGCACAGATACGGCAACTTGCCGGTATGCGTGGTTTGATGGCCAAGCCGGATGGCTCCATCATTGAAACACCGATCAAGGCAAATTTCCGCGAAGGTCTCGACGTACTACAATATTTTATCTCTACCCACGGTGCGCGCAAAGGCCTTGCCGATACGGCACTGAAAACAGCCAACTCGGGTTATCTGACGCGACGTCTGGTTGACGTAGCCCAGGATATGGTGGTGCTGATCGAAGATTGCGGCACCGAAGAGGGTTTGATGATGACTCCCATCATCGAGGGCGGCGATGTTGTCGAACCACTGAGTGAACGCATCCTCGGGCGGGTGCCTGCAGTCGATGTCACTGCGCCCGGCTCTGAAGAGGTTGAGTGTGAAGCGGGAACACTGCTGGATGAAGCATGGGTTGAACAGCTGGATGAGGCTGGTGTCGACCAGGTATTGGTGCGTTCCGCAATTACCTGTGAAGCACGCACTGGCGTTTGTGCAGCCTGCTATGGCCGCGATCTGGCACGTGGTCACCTGGTCAACGAAGGTGAGGCTGTTGGCGTCATCGCAGCACAGAGTATTGGCGAACCCGGCACCCAGCTGACCATGCGCACCTTCCATATTGGCGGCGCCGCATCGCGGTCAGCCGCCGCCAACAGTATCGAAGTCAAGAATGGCGGAAAAATCCGCTACTACAACATCGAATCTGTGGAGAAGGAGAATGGCGAACATGTGGTGACTTCCCGATCCGGCGAGGTGCATCTTCTCGATGAACTGGGGCGTGAGCGTGAGCGTTACAAGCTCCCCTACGGCGCTAACCTGAGGGTACAAAACGAAACAGAAGTAGAGGGCGGTGCAATGATAGCCTCGTGGGATCCGCACACGCATCCCATTATCACCGAGGTTGCCGGAAAGATGCACTTCGTGGATTTCGTCGAAGGCGTTACCGTACAAAAACGCGTTGACGATATCACTGGACTCTCTTCTGTGGAGATTATCGATCCACTGCAACGTCCGCTTGCGGGTAAAGAGATGCGACCCATGGTGAAACTCGTTGATGACAACGACAATGACATCAATATTCCAGGCAGCAGCATGCCGGCGCACTATTTTCTGCCGGCAGGATCGATCATCAATGCTGCTGATGGCAGTACGGTCTCGGTGGGTGGTACTCTGGCTCGTATTCCACAGGAATCTTCCAAGACGCGTGATATTACCGGTGGTCTGCCGCGTGTTGCAGATCTGTTCGAGGCGCGCAGACCCAAAGAGCCGGCGATACTTGCCGAGACAACCGGCATCGTCTCATTTGGCAAGGAGACCAAGGGAAAGCAGCGCCTGGTGATTACTGAAAAGAGTGGAGAGACCAACGAAACCCTGATTCACAAATGGCGCCGTATCGATATTTTTGAGGGCGAGCATGTTGAAAAAGGTGAGGTGGTTGCCGAGGGTGAACTCATCCCGCATGACATCCTGCGTCTTCGCGGCGTGACTGCTCTTGCCGAGTATATGGTGCAGGAGATCCAGGAGGTATATCGTCTGCAGGGCGTAAAGATCAACGACAAGCATATCGAAGTGATTGTGCGTCAGATGCTGCGCAAAGTCGAGATTACCAGTTCCGGCGACTCCAGCTTTATCAAGGGCGAACAGGCCGAGCGTTCACGCGTGATCGAAGAGAATGAGAAGCTGATCGCCGAGGGCAAATTCCCGGCGGAATATGAACTCATGCTGCTTGGCATTACCAAGGCGTCACTGGCGACGGAATCCTTTATCTCGGCTGCCTCCTTCCAGGAGACAACCCGTGTTCTTACCGAGGCCTCCGTGCGTGGATCGTCAGATCCACTCCATGGTCTCAAGGAAAATGTCATCGTTGGACGCCTGGTGCCGGCAGGTACCGGCTTGTCGCACCATAAAGAGCGTCGCAACCGTAAAAATATTGTGGTCGACGACGTCAAGAGTTCCGAACTGGCTGCCGAGGAAGTTGAAGCGGCTATCAAGGAAGCACTCAATACGCAAGTTGAAGAATAAGGGGTAATCAAAATGGCACGAATTACAGTAGAAGATTGCCTTGAGCATGTTGATAATCGTTTCAACCTGGTGCTGCTGGCGACAAAACGGGCACGCCAGCTGGCGAATGGTGTTGAACCCCTGATCCCGTGGGAGAATGACAAGCCCACAGTGGTGGCACTGCGAGAAATTGCCGCAGGGCTTATCACTGTCGACACGGTTGATAATCAGCTCAACCAGGAGGAGGAGAGCGAGGATGAGTTGATGATCGCCCTCAGTGAGGAACTCGCAGGGCTGAGTGCTGACACTCCCTGATCTTGATGTCTTTTTACTACAGGGTGAGGAGAATGAAAAAATAGCAATGAAGTTATTGACGACAACGCATTCAGTCCGTATCATTTGCGGGCTTGGAGTAGCTTGATCGACTTCAATACATCGGGGTATAGCGCAGCCTGGTAGCGCGCCTGCTTTGGGAGCAGGATGTCGGGAGTTCGAATCTCTCTACCCCGACCAAATTTAGCGTCTTGTTAAGGCATATATTGATTGTTGTACGACCGTAATTTGCGCCCGTAGCTCAACCGGATAGAGCATCGGCCTTCTAAGCCGAGGGTTGCAGGTTCGAGTCCTGCCGGGCGCACCAAATATAATGTATCAGTTTACAATGGTGGGTGTAGCTCAGTTGGTAGAGCCCTGGATTGTGATTCCAGTCGTCGTGGGTTCGAGCCCCATCATCCACCCCATCTTCTAACCCCTGCTCATACCGAGCCGGGGTTTTTTATTGCCCGATTTTTTACCACAGATGAACACAGATACACACAGATCTCTATGGTGAGCAGCGATTCTCAATGTACCAATAAAGCATCGACATCTTAAAAGACTTTTACCACGAAGCACACGAAGACCACGAAGAATCAAATGGTTACAAAATTCCTTCGTAACATCTCAATAGCACCGTGCAGGAAGTAGGATTGGGAGTCTGCCTTTCAGGGCTGATCCCGATTCTACGCATACTCGAATATTGCACGGACTTTTTGAGATGTTACATTCCTTCGTGCTCTTCGTGGTGCGTATCTCTCTACATTTAGAATTGCTGTATTGTTAGCTCGTATGGCGATAAGTTTTACGTATTGTGCAGCGTTGCAATCTTGAACTGTGCTGCAACCACAGCAACCAGCACCAGCAGGTAGAGCACATAGATGCCGATCATCGTCTGCGGCATGCTGTAGCCAAGAAACTGCCACTGAATTTCATCGCAGAAGCCGGTTGGATTGAACAGCAGTGGAAACCACTCGTCCAGTTTTGCCCAGGAGGGAAATTTAGCGAGAAAATCACAGCTTGCGGTCATGGGATTCTGCTGGATGCCGCTATGTTCCAGCGCCAGCAGGAGCCCCCAGGCTGCACTGCCACCCCATAACAGAAAACCAGCCCAGCGAAAGATGTACAGTTGCGGAGCAATTGCGCCGGTCAGGCCGGCTGCAAATATCCCCATTACAGCAACGCGCTCGTAGACGCAGAGGACGCAGGGCTGCAACTCCATCTTTCCATACTGGAAGTAGAGTGCGGTAAGTTCGAGGAGCAGGGCTGAAAACGCCAGCAGCAGCCAGGCGCCGCGTTTTTGAGAGGCTTTATTGAGAAATTCCATAAATCGGGTCATTTCTTCTGTCGTGTGCGCGAAGTATACTTGACTGCAACGAATGCCTCTATAGAAGCTCTGAACGAATCGCTTCGCTCATCGATCAGAGCGTTCCAGCAAGTTTGTCTACGGGGGAAGGATTCAATTTCAACATGTTATAGCGAACATCGGCACTGCCCTTCCCCCGAACCCCCATCCCAAGGAAATTTTCAGGGGTTCCAATATCAGTCATGCTCCAGCACTTCGCCTCTGATAAAATCAGCATAGACTATTTTATTAGCATCTCAATAACTCCCTGCAAAGACTCTATAATGCGCGGGCATGTTGAGACGGTACCTATTTTATAAGTTTTGGCTGGAGAAATACCCATGTTTAAGAAATCGATGCAGATCAGTGACTACGATGCAGAGCTTTGGCAGGCGATCAGGGGTGAAGAGCAGCGGCAGGAGCAGCATATTGAACTGATTGCATCGGAGAACTACACCAGCCCGCGCGTGATGCAGGCCCAGGGTACAGTGCTGACGAATAAATATGCTGAAGGTTACCCCGGCAAGCGCTACTACGGTGGCTGTGAATATGTCGACAAGGCAGAGCAGTTGGCTATTGATCGCGCCAAAAAATTGTTTGGAGCTGATTACGCCAATGTACAGCCTCATTCTGGTTCACAGGCGAATGCTGCGGTTTTCATGGCATTGTGTCAGCCGGGTGATACAGTGCTGGGTATGAGTCTGGCCGATGGCGGTCATCTGACCCATGGCGCCAAACCCAGCTTTTCAGGTAAGATTTACCATGCAGTTCAGTATGGTCTGCATGCCGAAACCGGTGAGATCGATTACGAGCAGGTCGAGAGCCTCGCACGCGAACACAGGCCGAAGATGATCATCGCCGGTTTTTCAGCCTATTCCCGTATTGTCGACTGGCAGCGTTTTCGTAAAATCGCTGACGAGGTGGGGGCATACCTGTTCGTCGATATGGCGCACGTGGCTGGACTGATTGCTGTCGGTCTCTATCCAAGCCCGGTCGATATCGCTGATGTGACCACTACCACCACCCACAAAACCCTGCGTGGCCCTCGCGGTGGTCTGATCCTGGCAAAGTCCAATGCCGAGATCGAGAAAAAACTCAACTCCGCGGTATTTCCCGGTGGCCAGGGTGGTCCGTTGATGCATGTCATTGCCGCCAAGGCGGTTGCCTTCAGGGAGGCGATGGAGCCTGATTTCAAAAGCTATCAGCAGCAGGTATTGAATAATGCCAGGGCGATGGCGAAAGTCTTTATGCAGCGGGGCTATGATGTGGTTTCCAAAGGCACCGATGATCACCTATTTCTGGTGAGTTTTATCGAGGCCGGTCTCACCGGCAAGGAGGTCGATGCCTGGCTGGGCGCGGCGAATATCACGGTCAACATGAATGCTGTGCCCAACGATCCACAGTCACCTTTTGTCACCAGCGGCATTCGTGTCGGAACCCCGGCCATCACTACCCGCGGTTTTAGTGAAGCGGATGCGACTGAGCTGGCCGGCTGGATGTGCGACATCATCGACAGCAAAGGTGAGCAGGGGGTGATCGATGCGATCAAAGAGAAGGCCAAAGCCATCTGCGCCAGGCTTCCTGTCTATGCTGATTAATTGAAAATTTAACCACAGATGCACACAGATGAACACGGATAAACAGTAAAAAGATGACAAGACAATCTGTATTGAAATCATCGAAAAAAAATCTGTGTGTATCTGTGTTCATCTGTGGATAAACAACCAGTAAACCATCTATCTCTACAAAATTTTCCGGATGATAAATCATTATGCGCTGTCCATTCTGCGGAGCACAAGAGACCAAGGTGAAGGACTCGCGCCTTTCGGGAGAAGGCGATCAGGTACGCCGCCGGCGTCGTTGTACTGCCTGCAACGAACGCTTTACCACCTATGAATCCGTCGAAATGAACCTGCCGCGGGTGATCAAGCAGGACGACAGCAGGGTGGCGTTCAATGGCCGCAAATTGCGTGCAGGAATGTCGCGCGCACTGGAAAAAAGAGCCGTTGCCACCGAGCAGATCGACGCGGCGATTTTCCGCATCACGCGTAAACTCTCCTCCAGTGGCGAGGCTGAAGTTTCATCGAGAGAGATCGGAGATCTGGTGATGGAAGAGCTGCGGAATCTAGACCAGGTCGCCTATGTGCGTTTTGCGTCTGTCTATCGCAAGTTTGAAGATGTCAATGCCTTCCGTGAAGAGATCGAAAGATTGCAGAAGCTGCAGACACGTGAAGGGCAGAACCATCATCATCCATCTGCAGAATCCGTGGAAAAAAAGTGAGTGATCGCAAATGGATGGCGCGTGCATTGCAGCTTGCTGAGCGCGGCCTCTATACGACTGATCCCAACCCGCGTGTCGGCTGTGTGCTGGTCAAAAACGGTGTGCTCGTTGGTGAAGGCTGGCACTACCGTGCAGGTCTTCCTCATGCTGAAAAAATGGCGCTTGCAAATGCCGGGGAGAACGCACGTGGCAGCACGGCCTATGTCACGCTGGAACCCTGTTGTCATCATGGCCGCACCCCGCCATGCAGTGATGCACTGATCGATACGGGTGTTGCGCGGGTTGTTGCCGCTATGCAGGATCCCAATCCTGTGGTTGCCGGTAAGGGTCTGGCCCGTTTGCGTGCAGCGGGTATCAGGGTTGAAAGCGGGCTCATGCAGACGCAGGCGCAAGCATTGAATCCGGGGTTCATCCGCCGTATGAGTACGGGCCGGCCCTATGTGCGCTGCAAGTTGGCGATGAGCCTCGATGGACGTACCGCAATGGCCAGCGGTGAAAGCAGGTGGATCAGCTCGGATGCATCGAGACGTGATGTGCATCGTCTGCGGGCGCGCAGCTCTGCCATTGTGACCGGCATCGGCACCGTGCTGGCGGATGACCCGTCCATGACAGTGCGTCTTCAGATGGAGGATCTGCCGGGAGTCGAAGTTGCGGAGAATATCCGCCAACCGTTGCGGGTAGTGGTCGACTCATCGCTGCGAACTCCAATCGAGGCAAATATTCTGCAGAGTCAGGACACCAATGCCACATTGATCGTCACCACCAGTAGAGATGAGCGGCGCCGGTATGCGCTGCTTCAGGCGGGAACAGAAGTTTTGACGCATGCCGATGAGTCACAGGTTTCACTCTCTCTGCTGTGTGAACAGCTGGCGCAGCGGCAAATCAATGAATTGCTGATCGAAGCTGGTCCAACGCTTGCTGGCGCTGCACTGCAGGCTGGTATCATTGATGAATTAATCATCTACATGGCGCCGCACATGATGGGAAATAGCGCTCGTGGCCTGTTAAATCTGCCGGGGCTGGAGCATATGGCGCAGCGTATCCCGTTGCGTATCAAAGATGTGCGCCAGATAGGCCCCGATTTTAAATTGACACTCACTCCAGAGAGAGATTGATATGTTTACAGGCATTATTCAGGCGCAGGGCTCTATCGCCGAGATGCAGCAGCGAGGTGGCGACATGCGCCTGCAAATCAACGCTGACAAGCTGGATCTCAGCGATGTCTTTCTGGGCGATAGCATCGCAGTCAATGGTGTCTGCCTGACTGTGGTAGAGCTTACAGATAAAGGTTTCTCTGCCGATATCTCCAATGAGACTCTTGTGCTGACCTCGCTCGGGGGATTGAAAACCGGCAGCCCCGTCAACCTGGAAAAAGCGTTGACACTGGCGGATCGCCTGGGAGGACACCTGGTCAGTGGTCACGTCGACGGCGTCGGCACGGTAATCAGCCGCAGTAATGACGGCCGTTCGGTGCGTTTTGTGATCGAGGCGCCTGCTGTATTAGCTCGCTACATCGCTCATAAGGGGTCGATCTGTGTTGATGGAACCAGCCTGACAGTGAATGCTGTCGATGGCGTCAGTTTTGAACTCAATATCGTGCCGCACACGCTCGATGAGACCATCATGGGAGACTACCAGGCAGGCTCCGAGGTGAATCTGGAAGTGGATCTGATCGCCAGGTACCTCGAACGCCTGCTGCAGGGTGACAAGGCCGCAATCCCCGGTGATAAGGTAGAGATCGATGAAGCGCTGCTCAAAAAAACCGGATTCATTGCTTGATAGAGTGGTTTTAACCTCAGATGCTCACTCAATATCGTAGGGCGTCAATAAGCGCAGCGTATTGCGCCGCATCTCTGATAACCTGATAGAATCTAATCAGCTCCATAATATGAATCAAGAGGCGTTACATGGCTGGACATAGTAAATGGGCCAACATCAAACACAAGAAAGCGGCGAATGACAAAAAGCGCGGTAAAATCTGGACCAAGGTGATCCGCGAGATCACTGTGGCGGCGCGTGCAGGCGGCGGTGATATCGACAGCAACCCGCGTCTTCGTCTTGCAATCGACAAGGCGAAGGGAACCAACATGCCCAAGGATACCATCGACCGGGCGGTAAAGAAGGGCGCTGGCGGTGATGAGGACGGCAACTATGAAGAGATTCGTTATGAAGGATACGGCCCGGGCGGAGCGGCTGTGATCGCTGACTGCATGACCGATAATCGCAACCGCACCGCTGCCGAAGTGCGCCATGCATTTACCAAGTATGGCGGTAACCTTGGCACTGCCGGGTCGGTTTCCTATCTTTTCAGCAAACAGGGAGTCATTAGTTTTGAAGCCGGCGCCGATGAAGACGCCATCATGGAGGCGGCGCTGGACGCCGGCGCCGAAGATGTGATCTCCAATGATGACGGCTCGGTCGATGTTATGACCACACCTGAAGATTTCGAAGCGGTGCGTGACGCATTGCTCGGCGATGATCTGGAGGCTGTGCATGCAGAGGTTACTTCCACCGCTTCCACAGAGGCTACCCTGAACGCTAAAGAGGCTGAGAGCATGCTCAAAATGATCGACCTGCTTGAAGATCTGGATGATGTCCAGGAGGTCTACAGCAATGCGGATATCCCGCAGGAAGTTCTGGATTCCTTGAGTTAATTCGCAGGATGCGACGCATCATTGGCATCGATCCCGGTTCAAGATATACCGGCTACGGGATTATCGATTCTGACGGACGCAACAGCCAGCATGTCGTAAGCGGCCGCATCCGTACCGGCAAGGAGGAGTTCTGTACACGCCTGGGAATCATCTATCAGGGAATCGAAGAGATTATCGCTGAATACCACCCGCTGGAAGCTGCTGTCGAGCAGGTTTTTATGGCGCGAAATCCCAATTCGGCATTGAAGCTGGGGCAGGCGAGGGGAGCCGCAATCAGTGCACTGGTTGTCGCAAAATTATCCGTTGCTGAATATACACCCCGCCTGGTCAAGCAGGCTGTGGTTGGCACCGGAACCGCAGAAAAAGGTCAGGTAGGACATATGGTCAGAGTCATGCTCAGTATCAACCAGCCACTTACCGAAGATCAGGGTGATGCCCTGGCCGTAGCGCTGTGTCATGCTCATATGTCAGAGACCACTCAGCGTCTCAAGCGTGGAGTTGGCTGGTGATCGGTCGTCTGCGTGGTGAAATCGTGCTCAAGCAGCCTCCGTTTCTGATGCTGGATGTGAATGGCGTCGGCTACGAGATCGAGGCGCCTATGTCCACATTCTACGAATTGCCTGCTGTCGGTGAAAATATCATCCTCTTTACCCACCTGATGATCAGGGATGATGCGCATGTGTTGTATGCCTTCTACCAGGAGCAGGAGCGCCTGCTGTTTCGCACCTTGCTGAAGATCAGCGGGGTCGGTGGAAAAATGGCGCTGGCAATTCTCTCCGGCATGAATGCGGGCGAGTTTTCGCTGTGCATTCAAAACGAGGATATTACCGCGCTGGTGCGTATTCCGGGAGTGGGCAAAAAGACGGCACAGCGCTTGATTATCGAGATGAAAGACAAGCTGGTGATTACCGGGTCAGCACAGACTTCATCGACTACAGCACCTGCCGCTGTGCAGGAATCTCCCGCGAGCGAGGCGGTGAGCGCGCTGGTTGCGCTGGGCTACAGGCCTGTAGAGGCAAATCGCCTGGTCAAGTCCGTCGAGGCCGAAGGGCTCGGCAGTGAAGAGCTGATTCGCGCCGCTTTGCAGTCGTTGATCAGGAAATAGATTTTTTAACCACAGATACACACAGATAAACACAGATTTTTTGTAACTATTCAGCATTCTTTAAAACGAATAAACTAGTGAGGCCAGGTCTCAGACTGACGAGGCATGAAAGAGATCATTTTTCTCTCGCGAAGACGCAAAGCACGCCAAGAAAACCCTTTGCGGTCTTTGCGTCTTTGCGAGAACTATTTTTGAAATCTGACTCATTTATAAAGATGTTGCCCACTCAAGGATTCTAGTCACCTTAAATTGAGTTCATCCGTGGTTCATATACAAAAAGTTCATGAGATTGACCAGGAAATATCTGAATGCCAGACATTGAACGACTGATCAGTCCGCAGGAGGGTGGTGAAGACGAGGCAGTCGATCGCGCCATTCGGCCTAAACAATTAAAGGATTATGTTGGCCAGCCGGTGGTGCGTGAACAGATGGATATCTTTATCCAGGCCGCCAGCGGACGCTCCGAAGCGCTGGATCATGTGCTGATCTTTGGCCCTCCCGGCCTTGGCAAAACCACCCTGGCGCATATCATTGCCAATGAGATGCAGGCCAGCCTGCGCCAGACCTCAGGCCCTGTACTGGAGAAGGCGGGTGATCTGGCGGCGCTGCTGACCAATCTCGAGCCGCATGATGTGCTCTTTATCGATGAGATTCACCGTCTCAGTCCGGTGGTCGAAGAGGTGCTCTACCCGGCAATGGAGGACTATCAGATCGACATTATGATCGGCGAGGGTCCTGCAGCGCGCTCCATCAAACTCGACTTGCCACCGTTTACACTGGTGGGAGCCACCACCAGGGCCGGGCTGCTCACTTCACCCTTGCGTGACCGCTTCGGCATCGTGCAGCGGCTGGAGTTCTACTCGACAGAGGATCTCACGCATATCGTGCAGCGCTCCGCCGGGATTCTTAATCTGAGTCTGGACAAGCCCGGTGCGCACGAGATCGCGCGACGCTCACGCGGAACCCCGCGCATTGCCAACCGCCTGCTGCGGCGTGTGCGTGACTATGCGGATGTCAAGGCTGACGGTAAAATCGACGCCGAAGTGGCCGACCTGGCGCTGCTCATGCTGAATGTTGACAAGAGTGGTTTTGACCACATGGACAGACGCCTGTTGTCAGCCATTATCGAGAAATTTGAAGGTGGCCCCGTCGGCGTCGACTCACTTGCTGCGGCGATCGGCGAAGAGCGCGGCACCATCGAAGATGTGCTCGAGCCCTACCTGATTCAGCAGGGCTTTTTGATGCGCTCGCCGCGCGGACGCATGGCGACAAATGCAGCCTGGCGCTATCTGGGTCTGAAACCCCCGCAACAGCAGGATTCAGCCGGGGAGCTATCCTCCTGATAGGTTTTCTCTTTTTAACCACAGATGAACACAGATATTTAGCAAAATTCTCAATGCACCAATAGAGTGTCGACATTTTAAAAGACTTTTACCACGAAGGACACGAAGACTACGAAGAATCAACTGGATAGAAAATATCTTCGTAATTTCTCAATAACCCCGTGTGAATGCCGTCATTGCGAGGGAGTCCGTAGGGTGCAATAAGCGGTAGCGCATTGCACCATGACATTGGAAACCAGAAATTTTTAACCACGGAACACACGGACGACACGGAATTATATGGTTTCTTTTTCCGTCTGTTCAGTGTGTTCCGTGGTAGATGAATTTTTTTTGTTTTTACAGCCTTCAATCTTGCGCAGATAACTCGATTTCATTGCTTGCTCGAAGGCATCGTTGGTTGCATAACTGTATCCGAATACCGGCTCCCACAGGCGCTGGTTTTCCATGCACAAATAGAAAAACACCTGTTCCCGCCACTCCCCGGAAAAACTTTTCCACGCGTGTGAGAACATCTCCAGCTTGATCTCATCGGGGTATGAGAGTTTGCCATCGGCTTCAACTGTTGGCATCTTGAGTATCTTGCTGCTGAAACCATGCCGGCGAATCTTTTTGATGACGGGTTTGATGAATGTCAGGGTTCCGAGAGAGATCATCGCCACCTGCCGGGGCGTGAATCTTTGCTGAATCTGCCGGATAATCCCCGCATAATCCTTTCTCCACTGTTGATAGTGGATCATCGGGTGAAAATGGAAGCCAATGATAACTCCCTTTGCCGCCAGTTGGCTGGCGGCATCGAGTCGTTTTTGCAATGAAGCACTGCCATGCTCCTCGTTGTCGATGATTGTCTGCGGATTCAGTGACCAGCTGCAAATCAGGTTGGGCGGCAGCTCGCTCTTCAGAAGATGTGCAATATTGGCTGATTTGGTCTTCAATTCCAGAATGACATTGGGATGGTCGCCGGCAAACTGGAGAACGGCATCCAGCACCCCATGGCTGTTGCCCCACATCAGTGAGTCTGAGGATTGACCCGTGCCAATATGATAGGTTTTCTCAGGATCGATCGGGATCCGTTTGAGTTTGTCGCCAAAATGGCTGTCAAATGTGACCTCGTTACCGGTAAAGAATGACTGAATGCTGCAGTAAGAGCAGCCATAGCCACAGTTGTCGACAGCATCCAGCGTGAGTAGATTGCAGCAGCGGGTTTTTGGTGAGGCGACAGGGCAGAATCCTAATCCCAGTTTCTCTTTCCTGGCCACACTGACTTCTACCTTGATAGGCAGCTGGCGCTGCTTGTTGTTGGCAGAGTAGCGGTTTGGCTGTCGCCGCCGCTGCTGCCACTGCAGGTCGATGTGCTTCATCAGCAGCTTTTTTTGTTGCCTGGCATCCTCTGTGTTGTGCAGCATCGACGGCCACATAGCGTCAATCTGATCACCGCCCCACATCTTCAGGTCATTGGCGTACTCCGTGACCAGGCGTAACTCCTGCAGCGTAAAGCGATAGTCGCAGGCCTGTTTATGCACGAACGCTTGTGTCGCCTCTTCGAGCAGAGGAAACAGAGTCTGCTCTGCGATACGTTCAAACTTTTGCTGATAGTGGTGCTTGTCGCGCATTGGTATTCATGAAAGAAACCACGGAACACTCAGAATACACGGAAAAAGATAACATAAAAACTAACAATTCCGTGTGGTCGGATGTAGGCCGGATGAGCAGCAGCGAAATCCGGCAAAAGAGCAAAATTCAACCCACATATCCTTTTTAGGTTAAAATATGCGGCTGAATTATTAGTGGTAATACCATGGCCAAATTTCTATCTAAAATTTTCGGCAGCCGTAATGAGCGGCTGGTCAAGCGCATGCGCAAGGAAATCGAGAGCATTAATGTACTCGAGCCCGAGTTCGAAGCTCTCTCTGATGATGAACTCAAGGCGAAAACAATCAAGTTTCGCCAGCGTCTGGAACAGGGAGAGTCTCTTGACGATCTGCTGCCTGAAGCATTTGCAGCCGTGCGTGAAGGCAGCCGCCGGGTGCTGGATATGCGCCATTTTGACGTGCAGTTGATTGGCGGCATGGTGCTGCATCAGGGCAAGATCGCAGAGATGCGAACCGGTGAAGGCAAGACCCTGGTTGCAACCCTGGCCGCATACCTCAATGCGTTGCCAAGAAAAGGCGTGCATATTATCACCGTGAATGACTACCTGGCTCGCCGTGACGGTGAATGGATGAGCCGTCTGTATGACTTTATGGGACTCTCTGTCGGTATTATTCAATCCTCTGGCGGCGGACCGGACGACTCTTCATTTCTGTTCGATGCGGACAGTGACGGGGTGGAGAGCGGGTTTTTGCATTTGAAAAAGGCGACGCGCCAACAGGCCTATGCCGCCGATATCACCTATGGGACCAACAACGAATATGGTTTCGACTATCTGCGTGACAACATGGCGTTTCATGCCGAGCAGCGCGTTCAACGCGGGGTCTTTTTCGGCATCGTGGACGAGGTGGATTCCATTCTCATCGATGAAGCGCGAACTCCACTGATTATTTCCGGCCCGACCGAAGGCGACCAGTCGCTGTATACTGAAATCGACAAGTTGATTCCTCTTTTAACACGCCAGGAAGCGATTACCAACGAGGAGGGAAAACCTGATTTTGGTCCCGGTGATTTTGCTGTTGACGAGAAATCCAAAGCAACATTTCTCAGCGATGAGGGACATGAGAAAGTGGAGCAGATGCTCACAGATGCCGGTTTGCTGGCGGAAAATGCAAGTCTCTATGACTCGGCAAATATTGCCCTGATGCACCACATCAATGCCGCGCTGCGGGCGCATGCGATATTCACCAAGGATGTCGATTATATCGTTCGCGATGGTGAGATTATCATTGTAGATGAGTTTACCGGTCGCACCCTCGCCGGGCGTCGCTGGTCCGAAGGGTTGCACCAGGCTGTCGAGGCCAAGGAGGGTGTAGCAATCCAGCATGAGAATCAGACACTGGCGTCGGTCACCTTTCAGAACTATTTTCGTCTCTATGAGAAACTCTCCGGGATGACGGGTACAGCGGATACCGAGGCATTCGAACTTCAGTCGATCTATGGACTGGAGGTGGTAGTTATCCCGACGCATAAAGATATGGTGCGGGCCGATCACACCGATCTGATCTATCTCACGCCCAAAGAGAAGTACCAGGCGATCATGGAGGATATCCGCGACTGCGTGAAGCGCGGGCAGCCTGTGCTGGTCGGCACGGCCTCGATCGAAGTTTCCGAGCTGATGGCCGATCTGCTGACAAAAAACAAGATTCCACATGAGGTGCTCAACGCCAAGCAGCATGAGCGCGAGGCGCATATCATCGAGCAGGCGGGACAATCCGGAGCTGTGACCATTGCAACCAACATGGCTGGCCGCGGCACAGATATCGTGCTTGGGGGAAGCCTGGACGCCGACATGCTGACACTGGGACCGGACCACGATGAGCCGCAAAAGGAAGAGGTTGCACAGCAGTGGAAAAAACGCCATCAACAGGTTCTTGATGCCGGCGGCCTGCACGTCATCGGCACCGAACGTCATGAATCCCGCCGTGTTGACAACCAGCTGCGCGGGCGCTCGGGCCGCCAGGGCGATGCGGGCTCGAGCCGTTTCTATCTCTCGCTGCAAGATGATTTGATGCGCATCTTTGCTTCAGACCGCGTTGGCGCTCTGATGCAGAAACTGGGAATGGAAGAGGGCGAAGCCATCGAGCACCCGTGGGTCAACAAAGCGATCGAGAATGCGCAACGCAAGGTGGAAGGGCGCAACTTCGATATCCGCAAACAGTTGCTGGAGTACGATGATGTTGCCAATGACCAGCGCAAGGTCATCTACCAGCAGCGCAGTGAACTGATGGAGGTCGATGACATCTTCGATACAGTCGGGGCAATGCGCGAAGAGGTTCTCAGCAGCCATGTTGATAACTTCATTCCACCGCAAAGTCTCGATGAGCAGTGGGATGTTCCCGGCCTGGAAGAGGCGTTGCAGCATGAGTATCAGCTGCAGCTGCCGCTGCAGAAGTGGCTCGACGAGGATCACGATCTGCATGAAGAGGGGCTGCGGCAGCGTATTCTGGAAGAGCTGGAGGCGAGTTATGCAGCCAAGGAGGAACTCGTAGGCATCGAACAGATGCGACAGTTTGAAAAGGGCGTGATGCTGGAGTCACTCGACCGCCACTGGAAAGAGCATCTGGCGGCGATGGACTATCTGCGCCAGGGGATTCATCTGCGCAGTTATGGGCAGAAGAACCCCAAGCAGGAGTACAAGCGCGAAGCTTTCGCGATGTTTTCCGAAATGCTTGATAATATCAAGCATGATGTGGTGAAAATTCTTTCACAGGTTCAGATCAAACCTCAGGATCCGCTGGAACTGCCTGAACACGAGATGCCGGATATTCAGTTCAAGCACGAAGAATTCACTGGTTTTGGCAATAAAGATGACGATGCCTCTGCACAACCGGGATCTGCAGAAGATGAAAAGGCACAGCCCTATGTGCGCACAGATCGCAAAATTGGCCGTAACGAGCCATGCCCCTGTGGCTCCGGTAAAAAATACAAGCAGTGCCATGGGAAGTTGCAGTAGAGGGATATGAATCTGTAGGTTGGGCAAAGCGATTCTCGTCGCCGATGTTGGGCACACCTTAAATCATGCATTCACACAACATTTTGAGTTAATGATTAAATGAGCGTGCCCAACAAACATTTTGCGGTACGATACGGCTTTGCCCAACCTACATCCTGATAAATAACTGAAAAAATTGTATGTCAGAATCTCCCATCTATCCTGTCAAGGGAATCCGCCTCGCCTCGGCAGCTGCAGGGATTCGCTATTCTGATCGGGATGACCTGGTTGTCATCGAGATTGCTGCTGGCGCCAACTGCGTGGCAGTGTTTACCACCAACGCTTTTTGTGCGGCTCCGGTGGTGCTGGCGAAACAGCATCTTGCGCAGATGATGCCCCGTTACCTGCTGATCAACTCCGGCAATGCCAATGCCGGCACCGGTGATGCCGGGATGCAGGCGGCGCATAAAACCTGCCAATTCCTGGCGATAGCTGCCGGCTGTGATATCAGCCAGGTGCTACCATTCTCGACCGGTGTCATCGGAGAGGACCTGCCGGCAGAGCGTTTCCCGTCTGTGATGCAGGCACTGCTCGATGGTATCGACGAAGAGGGCTGGCATCAGGCGGCGCGGGCGATCATGACCACTGATACTGTTCCCAAACTTGTCAGCAGAGAGATCGAGATCGATGCTGGCAAGCTGACTGTCACCGGGATGTGCAAGGGCTCGGGCATGATTCGTCCGGATATGGCGACCATGCTGGCATTTGTAGCAACCGATGCAAGCGTGCCCGCAGATCTGCTACAGACAACTCTGCGGCAGGCTGTTGAACCAAGTTTTAACGCTATCACCGTCGATGGCGATACCTCGACCAATGATGCCTGTGTACTGATGGCATCAGGCGCTGGTGATGTTGTCATTGACGCTGACAACAGCGCAATATTGTTATCCGCAGTCAGGGAGGTGTGCATGGATCTTGCGCGTGCAATCGTCAGGGATGGCGAGGGAGCGACCAAGCTTGTAGAGATTCAAGTTGAATCAGCATTGACTCTGCAGGAGGCGAAAGATGTTGCTTATACCATCGCCCATTCACCACTGGTCAAGACCGCACTGTTTGCCAGCGATCCCAACTGGGGGCGAATTCTTGCCGCAGTAGGTCGCGCCGGAATCGATGAATTTGAGATCGACAAAGTGCGCATCTGGCTGGATGATCTGTGTATCGTCACCCATGGTGGACGCGATCCGGACTATCGTGAAGAGGCAGGGCAGCAGGTGATGAATCAAGCCGAGTTGACTATTCGTGTTGATCTGGGCCGGGGTGCTTATAACACCACGATTCTCACCTGTGATCTCTCCTATGACTACGTCAAGATCAATGCAGAGTATCGCACCTGAGCGCCAGTTATTTTTTTACCACGAAAGTCACGAAAAGCACGAAAGGGACAAACCAGATTTCTTTTAACCACGGAACACACAGACCACACGGAATTATTTACTTTCTTTCTCCAGAACCGTAGGGTGCAATAAGCGACAGCGCATTGCACCGATACCTCCGCCGTTGGATAATTCGTCATGTCCGCACTCCCCCCACTCCATGTCGCCGTTGCCGTGCTGCGCAATGCCGAAAGAAAAATACTGTTGTCGCGCCGCCGTAAAGGATCCCATCTTGCGGGATTGTGGGAACTTCCTGGTGGCAAGCTCGAAGCCGGCGAATCACTATCCGGGGCGTTGCGGCGTGAGATCAAGGAGGAGCTGGGTATCCATATACTCACTCACCGGCCGCTTATTCAGATTAGCCACAGCTACCCGGAAAAGCAGGTGTTTCTGGACGTGCATCTTGTCAACGCTTGGCAGGGAACAGCAGCAGGAATGGAGGGACAGCAGATTGACTGGGTGGCTGTAGAGGAGATCGATGAGTATCATTTGCCCCCGGCGGACAGGCCGATTGTCACTGCCACCCGTCTGCCATCACGTTATCTGATCACACCGCCATCGATCGATGATGAATCAATTTTTCTGCAGCAGCTTGAGACCAGTCTGCAGCAGGGAATTCGTTTGCTGCAGCTGCGTCTTCCCGGCTATGACAAGCAACGGTTTGCGTCGCTTGCTGATCGGGTGATGGCTTTATGCCACGCATACGGAGCGGCATTGATGCTGAAAGATGAGTCGCTGGCAAGACGATTTGGCTGCGGTCTGCATCTCGGTAGCGCTCAACTGAAAGCAATGCGCTCAAGGAGTTTCCCGACACGACAACTGCTGGCGGCCTCATGCCACACACAGCAGGAGCTTGCTCATGCCGCATCCATCGACGTCGATTTTGCGACCCTCTCTCCTGTGCAGCCAACAGCAACTCATCCACAGGCGCGACCATTGGGCTGGGATGAGTTTTCAGCACTGGTCAGACAGGCGACACTGCCAGTGTATGCGCTGGGTGGCATGCAGACGGAACATATACAACAGGCATGGCGCTGCGGCGCACAGGGAATCGCTGCAATCCGCAGTTTGTTTAGTGGATAAATAAAACTACTGATTTTCACCACGAAGGACACGAAGACCACGAAGATCACAAAAGATTACCTGATTACCCCTGAGACTCAGCCACTGATGCGAGATACGTCGCCAAGGTAAGATATTGAAATACTGTAGAAAGTTATACATAGCAGCTATGGGCGCAAAATTCAGTTGGATTTTGTAACCTGCGAATATCATACGATATTTTCTTGAACGCATAGAAAGACTTACCGTCTGACAAAGTATATGAACGGCAAATAGACGGTATCTTCCTCCAAAATCAACGTTTAGAGCCCTTTTGGGCTTTCTTTTTGGCTGCAGATGATTAAGTATATGCTATTCTTGTATCATAATACATATACTTTATCATTG
>JAQYVP010000248.1 GCA_030145485.1 Chromatiales bacterium | reverse complement strand
CGTTTCGCCGACGAGGATATTTTCTATTGGCAGGACAAATCGCACCGGGAAGTGGATTTTGTTATCCGGCGCGGGCGTGATCGTGTCGATCTTGTGGAGTGCAAGATCAATCCTGATAAGCTTGATGCTAAACCGGTCGAGGTGTTCCGTGACATCTATCCGCAAGGGAACAACTATATAGTCTCTCCTTCAGTGAAAAAACCATACCAGGTTCGCCGGGGCGATCGGGTGTTTACTGTCGGCTCAACCCTTGATCTTCCAGAATGAGGCCGGGTGAGCACAAAACTGTCCTGGCTCACATCCGTGCGTATGTGCAGGAGATAGGTTGGAGTGTTGCGCCACGGGAGGTAAGAGTCCGGGTAAAAAAATCCTCCTAAACGAAAAAAGGGCCGCGTTTTGCAGAGCAGATCATTGATCAGAAAGGCGATTATGTCCTGGGGCTGAAAGGCAACCATGGTAAGCTTCACGAAGCGGTTGAAGATTTCTTTACTACAGCTGATGCCAATCAATTTTCAGATGTCGCTTATGATTATCTGGAGGATGTGGACAAAGGTCATGGCCGTTTGGAGATCCGGCGTTACTGGATTACCGAAGAGCTTCGAACATTGCCGGATATCCAGGGCTGGATAGGATTACGCAGCATTGGCATGGTGGAGCGGGAATGTTTGCAAGGTGATACGCGAACTGTTGAACGGCGTTATTTCATCAATTCAATCCCGGCCAAGGCAGACAGGTTTGCCCGTGCAGTGCGTGGACACTGGGGCGTTGAGAATCCACAGCATTGGCGATTGGATGTCGTGTTTGGCGATGATGCAAGCCGTATTCGTAAAGGCAATGGACCTGCGATCATGACCAGCATTCGCCACCTTTGCATGAATCTGTTTGAAAGTGAAGTATCTTCCATGAGCCTCGCTAAAAAACGCCGCAAGGCTGCATGGAATAATGACTACCGCGCCAAGGTTATCTTTTCACAAGGATTTTAATGCGGTCGCCCTGGTGTTCTGACCCGTGTTTATGCAGGTTTATGCTCTTTCTAGTATTATGTCCTGACTCAGTGTGTGTCTGCCCCTGGTATCTGGAGGATGAATATCATGTATGAAAACCTGGCAATCCTGGCCTTGTTCGTTTTTATCTACAGTGTTGCAAGTGCGAGATTTGAGAGCACTCCCATCAACGGGGCACTCCTGTTTGCCGCCTTCGGCCTGGCCCTCGGCCCCCTGGGTCTGGGTGTTCTGAGTCTGGATGTGGGCAAGGAGGGTTTGAGCACACTTGCCGAACTCACACTCGCACTGGTTTTGTTCACGGATGCGGCCAATGCAAATCTCGGTGTACTGAAAAAGAGCTTCCATATCCCCCAGCGTCTTTTATTGGTCGGACTACCGCTGACCATCCTTCTAGGTTTCGGAGTTGGCGTATTCCTATTTGACGGTCTGACCCTGTTGGAAATCGCCATTCTGGCGACCATGCTGGCGCCCACCGATGCCGCTCTCGGCAAGGCAGTGGTGACAAATGAAGCCGTACCGTCCAATATTCGTGAGGGGCTGAATGTGGAAAGCGGCCTGAACGATGGCATTTGTGTACCGATACTGTTCATCTTTCTCGCCCTTGCGACTGCCACTGGCGCTGCAGGCAGCACCTCGATGCTGGCGCTGAAACTGGTGACCGAAGCGATCGGGATCGGACTCGCCGTGGGCGTTGGCTTGACTGTCCTGGGTAGTTGGCTGCTAAAGACATTTGCTGACCGTGGCTGGGTCACCGAGACCTGGCGGCAACTCCCGGTCCCGGCGTTGGCAGTGGCTTGCTTTGCCGTGGCGCAGTGGTTAGGGGGCAGTGGATTTATAGCCGCCTTCAGCGGTGGCCTGCTGTTTGGTGCGATCGCAAAAGACCACAAACCCGGGCTTCTGCTTGCCGCCGAGGGGACCGGTGATACGCTGGCCCTGATTACCTGGGTGGTGTTCGGTGCCGCCGTGATCGGTCAGTCGGTTGGGTCTTTCAGTTGGGAGGTCGTGCTCTATGCCGTGTTCAGCCTCACAGTTGTGCGCATGCTGCCGGTATTCCTGGTGCTCACCGGAATGAAGCTGCGGACTGATGAAAAGCTGTTCATGGGCTGGTTCGGGCCCCGCGGGCTGGCCAGTATCGTGTTCGCCGTGATCGTGCTCGGTGAGCATCTGCCCGGCGGTGGCACCATCGCCATGACCGTGGTCTGCACCATCATGCTCAGTGTTATCGCACACGGTCTCAGCGCGAATCCCCTGGTGGCAGCCCTCGTGGCGAGGATGAAGCGTGCCTGAAAAAAAGCAGAGTCATGATCCTGTCCAGAAAGGCTAAAGAAGCAATCAAGGTCGCCCTGGCAATGACCATTGCCTACGGCATCGCTCTGTCAATGGACTGGGACAGACCCTACTGGGCAGGCTTCGCGGTGGCCTTCGTCAGTCTGGCATCGATCGGGCAATCCATGAACAGGGCCGCCTTGCGCATGTTTGGTACATTCGTGGCGATGATTGTGTCGTTGACGCTCATCGCCCTGTTTGCCCAGGAGCGCTGGGCCTTCATTCTGGTCCTTTCCATCTTCACCGGCTTTTGCGCCTACAAGATGAGTGGCGGCAAACACGCCTACTTCTGGCAGGTCTGTGGCTTCGTGGTCGTGATCATCTGTATGGATGCCGGTCCGGACCCAGTCAACGCCTTCGACACCGCGATACTGCGTGCCCAGGAGACCGGGCTGGGTATTCTGGTCTACACGCTGGTTGCAATGATTCTCTGGCCCAGCAGCAGCCGTGTCGAGTTCAACGCAGCCGTCGGCAATCTGGCTTCCAGTCAACAGCAGTTGTACCGGGCCTGCATTGGCTTAATAAACGGGCAGGGCAGTGCAGAGGAGGTGCAGCGCCTGAATGCACAGGAGGTTCAGGCAAAAGCCCGCTTCGACCAGCTGCTTGATGCGGCGGAGACCGATAGTCAGGAAATCCGGGAGTGTCGGCGAACGTGGCGGCGTTACCAGCAGCAGACGGCGGAACTGATGCAAACCATGGGACACTGGCGTGAAAGCTTCGCCGAGGTCCAGACACTGAATCTGCAGCATTTACTACCAGACCTAAAAACATTCGACGCTGAACTGGACTGGCGTCTGGCACAGATCGGTTCCCTGCTGGCAGGCAATGCCCCGGGACGGGTGCCACAGGTCGTGGACCTGTCACCCGATAAGGACAGGGTCCGGCGCCTGTCCCATTTTCAAAGAGCGGCCTTTACGGTCGTACGCGCCCGCATGCTCCACCTGGAGCAGCTGACCCGTTCGCTTTTCGAGGTGGTCAGTGAACTCAAGGGATTTGGCGCCGCAAGTAGTACCCCGGACGAAGCGCCACATGCACCAGCAACGGTGTTCCTGCCGGACCTGGATCGCCTGGCAAACGTCGTGCGCTTCATGGCGATAATGTGGCTGGCCTTTCTCGCCTTGATCTACGTTGGCGACCTTCCAGGCGGCCCCGGATTAGTGTCTATGGCCGGCGCCCTGGGGATAGCCATGGCGAACATGCCACAGGTACCGATTACAGTGTTGTTCGCACCGGCCGTCACCAGCATTCTGTTTGCCGGCGTGATGTATATTTTTGTCATGCCGCAACTGTCGAGCTTCATGGGTCTTGGCCTGCTGATTTTTGCGGCGACCTTCGCCATATGCTATTTGTTCGCCGACCCGCGGCAGATGCTGGGCAGGGCGCTGGGGCTGGCAATGTTTGTCGTTATCGCCTCTATATCCAACCAACAGAGCTACAATTTTCTCAGTGTCGCTACTACCGCACTGATGTTTCCGCTGATCTTTCTAATTTTTACGATAACAGCGTATATACCCTTTTCTCCGCGCCCGGAGCTGGCAATCCTGCGCCTGCTTGGCCGCTACTTCCGCAGCAGTGAGTACCTGATGTCCACCCTGCGTTGGGACTCCGGGCGCCCACCGACTCGCCTCGACCGCTGGCGCAAGGCGTTTCATGAACGTGAGCTGGCGACACTGCCGACTAAACTAGGAACCTGGGCACCGCATCTCAACCCCGGGGTACTGCCCGGCACTTCGCCGGAACAGGCGCAGGCACTGGTGACCAGCCTGCAGCTGCTGACCAGCCACATGCAGCAGTTGCTCGGGGCCTGTGGCAATCCTCAGGCACAGCAGCTGGTGCAGCAACTACTTGAGGACTTCCGGGCCTGGCGCCTCGGGGTGCAGGAAAGCTTTCAACAGCTGTCAGAGGATCCGGCAAGCGGGGAGCATGACGCCTTTCGCACCCGCCTGGACAGGATCATGGGTCACATGGAAACGCGCATCATGGAAATATTAGACAATGCCGTCGATGGACAGCTCAGCGATCAGGAGGCTGAAAACTTTTACCGCCTGCTGGGTGCGTATCGGGGTGTGTCGGAAGCCCTGGTTGACTATGCCGAAAACGCGAATGTCATCGACTGGACCCGTTGGCGCGAAGAACGCTTTGCATGATGAGCTGATTACTGGAATCAATGATGACGCCAATCCCTCACGAATTCGCCATCGGCGGTGTGTATATGCCACCATTGCTGGTCGCCGGCCTGTTTGGCATAATAGCCGCCGTGGTGACGGCGCGCCTGCTCAACCGCTATCGGTTGTCGAGGTACCTGTTCTATCCACCGCTGGTATTGCTGGCGATGATGATTATTTATACTGTCCTTTTCGGGACATTTATTATTGGGGCATAACGAGTGAAGATATCCCTCAAATACCTTCTGACAGGCGCCATAGTCCTGCTTGCCATCGCCACGGTGTTGCTCAAATACTGGGATTATGTCGATAACCCCTGGACGCGGGACGGCCAGGTGCGTGCCGAGGTTATTCAGATTACGCCGCGGGTATCCGGCCCGATCGTCTCGCTTGCCGTGAAGGACAACCAGTTCGTGAAGGCGGGCGACCTGCTGTTCGAAATCGATCCACGTACCTTCGCGGTTAGTCTGAAACAGGCGCTCGCGCAGTATGACAAAACCGGCAACAGCTACTTGGCCCAGGAAAAGCAGGTCGAGGCGGCCGAGGCTCAGATCGATGTCTCCAGGGCATCGATCCTGCAGGCACAGAGTGCTATCAAGGAAGCTACTTCCACGATCGCAAAGAACAAGGCCGAGTTCCAGCGTCAGCAGGAGTTGCTGCCGCAGAAGGCAACTTCCCAAAAATCGGTGGATAGAGCCAGGGCAAACTACCAGGTCGCGATAGAGCAACGTAATAGCGCCGTCGCCAGCCTGTCCCAAGCCAGGGCCACGTTGGTCCAGACTGAAGCCGACCTGGCGGAGACCCGGGCCAATCTCGGTGCGCCCGGAGAGGCCAATGCCAGTGTTCGTGAGGCCCGGGCCAGCGTGGAACAGGCAGAGTTGAATCTCGAATTCACACAGGTGAGGGCGCCGGTGGACGGCTACGTCACCAATCTTAACCTGCGACTCGGTAGCCAGGCGGTCGCCAACCAGCCGGCACTGGCGCTGGTCGATGTCAACAGTTACTGGATAGTCGGGTTTTTCAGGGAGAATACAATTGAGGGCATACTTGCCGGCGACAAGGCCATCATTACCTTGATGTCCTATCCGGACAAACCGCTTGAGGGCTACGTGGACAGCCTTGGCTGGGGTATCGCCCAAGACGATGGCAGCACCGGATTTGAGCTGCTGCCGAATGTCAGCCCGACGTTTGAATGGATTCGCCTGGCCCAGCGTGTGCCGGTGCGCATTCACATGACAAAGATTCCGGACGGGGTCGCGTTGCGGGTCGGTACGACCAGCTCGGTACTGGTGATGACCGGCGCCTCGGAGAGTGGGCATGACACGCCGGTGCCGCCCGTACCCTCGGCACTCCGGTAACGCTCTATGAGACGCTTGCTGCAGACTACTGGCCTTGCCGCGCTGTCGGCCCTGATCGCATCCGGCTGCGCGACGCTGGGACCCGACTTCCAGGAGCCGATCGCGCCTGTCGAGAGCGAATGGCTCGAGATCGGGGACCCGCTTGTTAGCAGTGAATCCGCTGGTGACCCGAAATGGTGGCAAACAGCCTTCCAGGACCCGGTGCTTGATCAGCTTGTCGAAACCGCACTGCAAGAGAACCTGACGCTGCGATCAGCCGGACTGCGTGTGCTGCAATCCCAACAACAACTGGCCATTGCCATAGGCAATCAGTACCCGCAACAGCAGCAGCTCACCGGTTTGGCATCAAGAGAAAAATCCAATGCCGTTACTTTCAACGACTACAACCTTGGGTTCAATCTCAGCTGGGAAGCGGATTTTTGGGGGCGTTTCAGACGGCAGGTGGAATCGGCTTCAGCCGAACTCGATGCCAGTGTCGCCGATTATGACGGTGCGCTGGTGTCGCTACTATCGCAAGTGGCGCAGAATTATATCCTTATCCGGACCTTCCAGGCCCGGCTTGAAGTCGCCAAAAACAACATCAAGTCCCAGCAGGTGAGTCTGCGCGTCGCCAAGGCAAAATTCGATGCTGGCGAAGTCAGTGAACTCGATGCAGACCAGGCCGAGAGCCTGCTCCACAATACCATCGCCAGTGTGCCGTCACTGGAGACTTCCTTGCAGCAGTTGAAGAACTCGCTGGCGATACTGCTGGGTAAACCGCCTCATGATATGAATTACCTGCTCGGTGAAAAACGCGACATTCCGGACACCCCGGTGACTGTTGCCGTCGGTATGCCGCAGAATCTTATCCGGCAACGCCCCGATATTCGTGCGGCCGAGCGTCGGCTCGCGGCCCAGAGCGCGCAGATCGGCGTTGCCGTCACCGATTTGTATCCTGCTTTTTCGATTGGCGGATCCATTGGTAGCAACGCCATGACCACGGGCGATCTCTTCACCAGCGACAGCAACACCTGGAACCTTTTTGGTGCGTTCCAGTGGAATATCTTTAATTACGGACGGCTCAGAAGCAATGTGCGCCTGCAGGACGCACTGTTCCAGCAGTTACTGGTGGATTATCAGAATACCGTCCTGCAGGCGCAGGGTGATGTCGAGAACTCCATTGTTGCCTACCTCAAGTCCTATCAACAACTCGCGTCATACCAGTTGGCGGCCGCGGCCTCCAGGCGATCGGTGGCCGTGTCCACGGCCCAGTATCAGAATGGCCTGATTGATTTCAATACCGTCATCAGCACCCTGAACGCTGATGCACAGCAGCAGGATTTGCTGACCGCGACCCGGGGGAATGTGGCCACCAATCTGGTCCAGGTCTACCGGTCACTGGGCGGTGGCTGGGAAATTCGCGACAACCGGGACCCGGTTGATTTGCTGCCCGCTGCCACCAGGGAGGAGATGCGGGAAAGGACCAATTACTGGAAGGGTGTGCTGGATTGAATGGCGCCGTCTGCGTATAAACTGAAATCAGTTTTATTCCTGGAAAAAAGGGTGATACATCGATGCATGCGTTAGAGCTGTTTGTCATAGGGATGTTCCTGTTGGCCATTACTGTGCTTATCCACGCTTACGGTTCGTCGTTATGGATGAATTATATGTTGGCAACCTATACCAAGGACAATGGCATTGTCGTGGATGCCAAGGCATCTCGTGTATTGTTGCTGACAGCTGTAGTTCTTCTGTCATTGCATCTGCTTGAAGTCTTCATCTGGGCTTCGGTATATCGGCTTCTGGTTCCGCTATCCGAGATCGATACATTAGAGACGGCATTTTATTTCTCCTTGGTGACATTCACGAGTCTGGGTTATGGTGATGTCACCCTGGGGCCACAGTGGCGTATTTTAGGCGGTATCGAAGCATTGAACGGGGTTCTTCTGCTTGGATGGACGACGGCATTTTTGTATGCGGTTCTGCAAAGAATCTGGAAATTTAGCCATCAAAAATGAGATGCGCTATGCCCACTCCGTCCATGCGTGGTGTGGATGAGCGTGAGTACGGCTTTATAATTATTTGACGAGGTGATCTATGTTGAAATTGATGAGTGTTGCTTTTGGCTTGCTGCTGCTTTCCGGCTGCGCCTCCTACGGGGTGATAGATAATGATGAGCAAACTGGCGCTGCATCAACACAGGCATACTCGCTGCATACAGGCAAGGGTAGGCGGGATACCGGCGACATCATACTGACGCTTGCTTTCTCGGGTGGCGGAACACGCGCCGCCGCGTTGGCTTACGGGGTGATGCAGGAGCTGCGCGACACCATGGTCAAGGTCAAAGGTCATCGGCATAGTCTCCTCGACGAGGTCGACACCATCAGCTCCGTCTCCGGCGGCAGCTTCACATCTGCCTACTATGGCCTCTATGGAGACCGTATCTTCGAGGATTACGAACAGGCGTTCCTCAGGCGCAACGTCGAGGGTAGCCTGATCCGTGGTCTGTTGAATCCTCTGCACTGGTTCAGCCGTTCCGGGCGCACCGAGATGGCAATCAAATACTACGAAAAAAATGTGTTTCATAATGCGACCTTCGCCGACATGCAGCGCCAGGGAGGCCCGCTGATTCTCATCAATGCGTCGGACCTGGGATACGGAGTGCGTTTCACTTTTGTGCAGGAGTATTTCAACCTGCTGTGCTCGGACATCTCCACCTACCCGGTGGCGCGCGCAGTGACAGCATCGTCTGCGGTACCCGTGGTGTTCAACCCGGTGGTGTTGGAGAACTATCGCAGTTGCAAGAGTCAAAAGCCCGAGTGGCTGCTGGCGGCGAAGAAGCGCACAGCTAATGATCCCCAGCTGAGTCAGATCGTGGAGGGGTTTGAAAGTTACTTCAAAGAGGACAATCGCCAGTACGCCCATTTTGTGGATGGCGGCATCACGGACAACCTGGGCTTGCGTGCGCCCTACGAGATAGTCACAACGTTCGGCGGTGCGAAGGCATATATGAAGAGGGTCGGCCTTTCACACCCGAGCCGCATTGTGTTCATCTCCGTCGATGCCTCAACGAGTCCTGCGCCGGAGATGGATTTGAGCAGGAAGCAGCCGTCGATCAAGGAGACGATTGGCGCCGTCTCCGATGCGCAGCTGCATCGCTACAACACCGATACCCTGGAGCTGATGGACAAGAGCATGACTCGCTGGTCGCGTGAGCTGTCGAAAGGGGGAAAGCGCGTCAAGCCCTATTTTGTCCAGCTCGGCATCGAGGATATCAGGCAGCCCGCGGAGCAGCACTACCTCAACCATATCCCGACCAGCTTCTCGCTGAGCGATGAGCAGGTGGACAGACTCATCAAAGCCGGCCGTGAGCTGCTGCGCAATAATCCGGACTACAAGCGCTTCCTGGCCAGTCTTGGAGGCGCGCGCTAATGAAAATTCGGCCGGGTGGCCTGATCCGGAAAGTATTCAAAGCGTTAGCATACAGCGCTGTCGGCGCATTTATGGTGCTGGTCATCGGTCTCATCGTTTATATGAATGGCCGGGCTGATCTTCATATCTGGCACCTGGCGGATCTCGACGAGGAGTTCACTGTGGACTCGAAGGTGGAAACCTTCGATGAGTACCTGGCGCTCGAAGATCGGCTCTTCAAACAGCTTGACGAGCTGGTGTATGCGAAAATAGCACCTGAGCAGCGCTACGCAATCAACCGCTACAATCGTGGCAGCCTGACGGATCCAGAGGGTTTGTCGCCGAACTGGAACCGCAGTTTTGTGCTGCCCAAAGATGATCCCAAAGCGGCGGTGCTACTGCTGCACGGGATGTCCGATTCCCCATACAGCCTGCGCAATCTCGGCCAGCGTCTCAATGCTGCAGGCGCCTATGTGCTTGGCTTGAGAGTGCCTGGTCACGGGACAGCGCCGTCGGGGCTGGTGGAAGTCACCTGGCAGGATATGGCCGCGGCGGTGCGCCTGGCGATGCGTCACCTGGCGCAGCACAGCAATGGGAAACCGCTCTATGTCGTCGGATACTCCAATGGCGGCGCGCTGGCGGTGCACTATGCGCTCTCCATGCTGCAGGATGAGACGCTGCCGAAGGTCGAGCGGGTGGTTCTGATGTCACCGGAAATCGGTGTTCCGGCGTCGAAATTCGCGATCTGGCAGGCGCGCATAGGACACCTGCTGGGACTCGAGAAGCTTGCCTGGAATGACATCCTGCCGGAGTACGAGGCTTTCAAGTACGGCTCTTTCGCGGTCAACGCGGGCGATGTCGTCTACCGCATCACCAGCGAGATCCAAAAGCGTCTGACTGCGTTGGACAAAGAGGATAAGCTGAAGGCTGTTCCCCCGATCCTGGCGTTCACATCGGTGATCGATGCGACCGTTTCAACCCCGGCGCTGGTCAGCAATCTGTTCGACCGGCTGCCGGCCGGTGGGCATGAGTTGGTGCTGTTCGACGTCAACCGTATTCAAGAGTTGCAACCGCTGATGAAATGGGATCCGGCGAAGGTGGTTCAGGCGCTGCAGGCGGACCCCGACAAGACCTATATCCTGAGTGTTGTGACCAATGAAAATGTAAACAGCCGCAAGGTGATTGTGCGCAGCAAGCGACCCGGAGAGAAGCAGCTGAAAGATTCCAGCACCGGCATCTCCTGGCCGCAGGATATCTACTCCCTGGCGCATGTCGCACTGCCGTTCCCTGCAGATGATCCGCTTTACGGCGGCCACCCGCCGGAGAAGAGTGCGGGGCTTCATCTCGGTGAACTTGCACTGCGCGGCGAGCGTGGCGCCCTGCAGATCTCCGCATCATCGATGCTGCGCTTGCGTTGGAATCCCTTCTACCCCTATATGGAGGAGAGAGTGATCAAGTTCCTTGATTTGGATAGTACATCGCCTGTGCGATAAGAATTGGTTAAGAATCATTTGGTCGAGTTATTTTATGCTCATCGTTAAACTACAGCTGATTGCCTTTATTGTCATTGGCTCCCTCGTACTGTCAAGCTGTACCACCCAGGTGCCCAGCAATATCCACCCGTATGCAGAAGGAGCGCTGTTTCAAGCACCGATAATCAACATCAATCATTATAAATCAGTTCACACCAGACCGGAGAATCAGGCTGCTCTTGCAGCTGTGGTTGCTATCTCAGGTGGTGGAGAACGGGCGGCTAACCTGGGTTTGGGAGTTTTAGTTGGATTGGAATCAATACAGTTTTCAAATTCAGGAACTAATGCTTTGCAGGAGATCGACTATTTTTCCACCGTCTCCGGTGGAGGGATGACGGTTGCCACCTATTTGTCAGGATTGCGCTCACACCTGAATGTTTATGGCGCTGGAAGCAATCAATCATTTTCGTTCAAACAAGCTCTCAACGCATCAGGTGAAAACGCAAAAACACAATGCAAGAAGAAAAATGTCAAGGCTTATTACAACACCTTTGACCGCGGCAAACAGGTGGTAGATCCATGCCTGCGTAGACATCTGGCGAGAGACTACCAGAATAATTTAGTGAAGACTTTGACGAATCCAAAGATGCTGTTTACCAGGCTGGATCGTGGTGATATTCTGGAATCTGCTTTCTCGAAAGAGGTTCTCGGTGGAGAGTGGAATCGTTCTGACCTTCGGCTGGGCGATCTTTTTGTCTCTAAGAGTAGCAGCAAAAAACCGCAGTATCCTCACTGGTCAGCCAATGCAACTGTCTATGAAAATGGCGTCATATTTCCTTATACACCCCGGATACTGGCGGCATATAAAATATCAAGATATATCCATGACCTCAGAGCAGTAGAGAAGGGGGGGGAGGATTATGTCGAATTTTCGTCAAATGTTCCCTTATCACTGGGGTTGACAGCGAGCGGCAACTTTCCAACCTTGATCGCTCCACAAACACTCAAAGCTGATTATGACAAGAATAATCGATTTATACATCTTATCGATGGTGGTATGTCAGATAATTTCGGGCTGACAACGGCGATGTCAATTCTGGATCAGGAACAGAAGAACAGACATAAGCGTAAGGTATTGATTGTTGTGGATGCATTTTCAGATAGTTTTAGTCCATATTCGAAATACCAGCATGGCCCGCTTGCTACACAAGTTTATACACAACTTCCAGATATGCCTTTGAACGGCCAGCGGGGAGGAATCAAAGAGCGTCTTCAGCACTTTGCACGAGGAACAGGAACAAAGGTCTTTTACCTGAGTTTTGATGACTTGTATTGTCGGGACAGGCATGACCCGCATAAAGAGGATAAGGCCTGTGCTCAAAAACTGTTCGAACAGTTAGACGCATTCTACCTGACTGATGATAAAGCAATAAACATGTCAGGTACTTTAAAGATACAACAGAGAAACGAGGGAAAGTCGCCATTTGAAATTGCTCGAGGGATTGAGACCAGCTACAACGTGACAACAACGGAGCAACAATTTCTTATCGCTGTAGGGCAATACCTTCTGGCAATAAATGCTGATGAAATCAAAGCGGCCATGTTGGGTCATTGATCTTTTCAATAATTCCGTGCGATGCAAATGCGATAGCATTCAAAATAGATTAGCCACAACAAATGTCATTTTAACCGCTACGAAAAATCCTTCATAATGGCCGCTTTATTCGGCACATCGTTGCCGTTTAACCACCGGAATACATACGTGTCAATTGCTATCACTTCCCCAAGAAACAGAATAGCCTTCAGCGGGTTTTTCATGCTGCTGCTGTTTCCGGGAATGGCCATGGCGGGCGGCGGCGCACTCTCGCCGCTGGTGCACGATATCGGCATCAGCCTGCTGGTTGCCGGGGTACTGGCGGTGGTGTTCCATCGTTTCAATATCCCCTCAATTGCAGCCTTTCTGGTGGCGGGTTTCATCGCCGGGCCGGGTGGGGCCGGGCTGGTGGAGGATCTGCACAGCATCCCCGTCATCGCAGAACTTGGACTGGTGCTGTTGCTGTTCGTTATTGGTCTGGAAATCGACTTTCGCAAGATCATTTCAAGCGGCCGCATAATCATTATTACCGGCCTGCTGCAGTTTCCTCTCAGTGTTGCTCTGGGTTTCATCCTGGCGAAGCTGCTGACCGGCCTCGGCGTGACGGCGCTGGATGGTGGTTTTGCACCACTCTACATGGGTATTGTGCTGGCGCTCTCCTCGACACTGCTGGTGGTGAAGCTTTTTCAGGAATCCTTTGAGCTGGATACCACGGCCGGGCGCATTTCACTTGGCTTGCTGATCTTCCAGGATATCTGGGCTATCGTGGTGATCGCGGTGCAGCCAAATTTTTCCAATCCCGAGATTGGCCCCATTCTCAGTGCATTTGCAGGCATCGCCCTGTTGGTTCTCCTGACCCTGGTTGTTGCACGCTATATTCTGCCGGTGATGTTCAACTGGATCGCCACCTCTCCCGAACTCATCCTGGTGGGCGCAGTGGGCTGGTGTTTTGGCATTGTGTTCCTCGGTGACAGTCTGGGTGTCATTGCAATGGCGTTGACGGGAATCTCCATGCCTGTCAACGTCGGGCCGGGGATGAGCGCACTGATCGCCGGCGCCAGCATCGCCAGTCTCCCATACAGCGGCGACGTGATCTCCAAGGTAGGGGTGGTCAAGGATTTTTTTGTCACCCTTTTTTTTGTGGGACTGGGAATGAGCATTCCTGTTCCAGATGGCCCGGCCGTGCTGCTGCTGGCGCTGTTGTTCGCATTGGCTGCAATCCTGGTGCGTTATATTGTGTTCCTGCCGCTGCTCTACTTCACCGGTCTTGACCGGCGCAATGCACTGGTATCATCCACGCGTCTCGCACAGGTGTCGGAGTTTTCCCTGGTGATCGTGTTCGCGGGCCTGGGGCTTGGTCATCTGGACGGAGTTTTCAACAGCGCCACCATTTTCGCCTTCATTATGACCGCTCTGATATCACCGACCCTGTACCGATATGCAGATGATCTTTACCAGCATCTGCAACCGCTGCTGAATCTGCTCGGGTTCAGAGCCCCGGGTAGTGGCGGCGAGGAGCCAGGCGCTGACTACAGCCTGGCGGTGTTGGGATTCCACCGGCTGGCCTCTTCATTGTTGTACGAACTCAAGCAGCAAACGCCTGAACTGCTGGAAAATGTCCTGGTGGTGGACTTCAACGTGCATCTGCATAAGGATATTTCGGCACTCGGTCCCACTGTGCGTTACGGTGACCTGGCCAATGCGGAGACGCTGCGACACGCAGGTGTTGGCAAAGCGCGCGTGGTGCTGGTGTCAGTGCAGGATGACGTGCTCAAGGGAACCAGCAATCTGCGCCTGGTGCGTGATATCCGACGCATGAATCCCGATGCCATGATCATTGCCAATGCCATCGAGCTGGCTGAAAGCACGCTTCTGTATGAGGCTGGCGCCGACTTTGTCTACCTGAGCCGTGTCGACAGTGCGCAGAGACTGCTCGAGCCGATCACATCGGCCATTGAAGGCTCTCTGGATGATTACCGGGCATTGCGTGAGAGCGTCGACAGGAAATGGCACGAGCGTGAAGAGATTATTCCGTAAGAATAGTAACTTCTCAACGTCCGTGCATGCAGATAGAGTGACAGGCTTGTCAATCGTGGTCAGCCGGTAAATGCTCCTGCGTTGCCTGCACTTCTGACCTCCATGGATGGAGGAAATGCAATAGATTGTAGGAACAATCATTGCCGCCATCCATGGCGGTCGGAAAACCACTCCTACATTTGCAGTCAGCAATTGTTGTGGGAGCGGTCATCTGACCGCGAAATGCACGAGGTTATTGAGAACTTATTAAGAATAAGGAGAAAATGATGTTATCAACCAACAAAATTGCTGCAACGGCTGTGATATGCCGCCTGCTCGTTTCCATGCTGTTTATCTCGCCAATGTCGGCCTTTGGCGGCACTCCACCGGTGGCGGAAAAAATCGAGGCCTGGCAACTGCAGTCACTGCCGACGGATGCCAGTGAACACCTGAATATTAGCGCCGTTACAATGAATGAAGACAACACTTTGCTGGTGATCGGCGCCGACGAGGTGTCCCATATTCAAATCCTGAAGAGGAGCGCTGAAGCGAAGTTCACGCTGATCGATGATGGCAATTTTGCACTGGCGTCAGATGAGACAGAGCTCGATATCGAGGGGATCGCCCGCAACAGGAGCTACACCTGGGTCATTGGCTCACACTCCATGAGCCGTAAATCCATGCTGAGCCTGGAGAAACTGAAGAAGAAGCAGAGCAGCGGAGAGAAACTCAGCGAGAACTACAACCATGAACGTATCGCCACGGTGGCTGTCGAGCCCACCCGTGAATGGCTCTATCGCCTGGAAATCGACAACGACGGCTCTGTCGGGACGGACTCCATCAGGCGCGGGAGCCTGCGGGATATCTTCGCCAATCACCCGGTTCTGGGGCGCTTCCAGAATATTCCGGCCAAGGAAAACGGCGTCGACATCGAGGGTCTGGCGGTGATAGCAGATGATGATCCGAAGCAAACAAGGCTATTTGTCGGATTGCGGGGGCCTCTGTTGCGCGGGCCTCTGGCTGTGGTGCTGGACGTGTCAGCGAAGGAGGCAAAGGCAGATGACGGCAGGTCGATTCTGAAAATCAAGCTGGAAGAGACGCACTACCTCTCTTTGGGTGGACGCGGTGTCCGCGGCATGAGCGAGATGCAAAACAACAAGGATGGATACCTGATCCTTGCCGGGCCGGTTGGAGGCGAGCCGACTTCCTACATGCTCTACCACTGGAACGGAGAGGACAGCGTCCCGGAGATCAACACGCCGAACGTGATACGCAATGTCACCAAGCTATGCCGGATCCCAGCACCTGAGGAGGAATCCCGGGCCAAGGCGGAAGGGGTGCATTTTCTGCTTGAAGAGGGGGGTATCGTCAAGTTCGTGATTGTGTATGACTCCGCCATTAATGGGGCTCCCACCATTTTTTCCTGCAAGTTCACACGCTCTTGAGGGTTGGGGATGAGGCCCTCGCAATGACGGCATTTACGATTTTCGCTGCAGACGCGCCAGGGCATCCAGCGCTGCATCAAAATCATAGTCATCCAGGTGACCGGAAAGTTCAGCCAGCAAACTCGCTTGAGGCGTCCCGGCCAGCAGCGAGGTTAGCGCCTCGACGGGTTGTTCGGCATCGGTATCGTCGTCTTCGAGCAACTCGCGCAGCTGTGCGAGTAATACCGGAACCTGGCTGCTGTCGAGTGTATCGCCGGAAGCCGGGGCGGCATTGTGCTCGCCGAGTTGATTCAGGGCGGTCATGACCCTGGCCAGTTCGGTTTGCAGTTTGGCCAGCGAGGTTTCGATCGAATCGCCAGCCTCGCCGTTCCTGAACAGCTGTTCGACACGCTGCGCGACTTCATTGAGGGCCTGGGCGCCGATATTTCCCGCCAGCCCCTTGAGTGTATGCGCCTCGCGCTGTGCGCTCTGCGCATCGCCGGCCTCGACAGCCGTGCGAATGCGTTCCACCGCATCGGCCTGTCCGCCGTGGAATTTTCTGAGGATCTTGAGATAGAGCGCGCTGTTTCCTCCCATCCGCTTGAGACCGCCGCTGGTGTCGATGCCTTCGAGTTCAGGGACTTCCGTTGCAGTGGTGGAATTACCCGAGACGTCGGGCAGAGCTTCACGCGCAGGCAATCCTCTCTCTATGCGGCGTTGTTCCGCGACTTCGATCCATTTTCCCAGCACCTCGAACAACTCTTTGATGTCGATTGGCTTGGCGACGTGGTCGTTCATGCCTGCATCCAGGGCTTGTTCACGGTCCTGCGCCATCGCATTGGCGGTCATGGCGATGATCGGTATCTTTTTGAATCGGGCGTCTTTGCGAATTTCACGGGTGGCGCTGTAGCCATCCATGATCGGCATCTGAATGTCCATCAATACACCATCGAAGGCGTCTTGCTGCGCGCTGAGTATCTCCACGCCCTCGCGCCCATGATTGGCGATAGTGATCTTCAGGCCTGCCTGCTCCAGGAGTTCGCTCGCTACTTGCTGATTGATTTCGTTGTCTTCCACCAGCAGTAGATGGGCGCCGCGTAGATGCCTGGCGACCCGCACGCCGTGTTGTTTTTTCAAACCTTGCTTGAATTCATGGCCAAAGGCTTCGAAGATCGCATCGAGCAGGGTGGAGGGGTTGACCGGTTTGACGAGATAGGTCTGTATGCCGACGTCCCCTGCGGCCTCGCGCAGCTCTTCACGTCCGTAGGCGGAGACCATCAGCACCCGAGGCATGCTGGCAAGCTTTTCATCGGCGTGAATTCGCCTGGTGGTTTCGATACCGTCCAGGCCGGGCATTTGCCAGTCCATTAGCACCAGATCGTAGGCTGGATCGGCGTTTTCCAACTCGGCCAGAGCTTCTATGCCACTGGCGGCTTCTCCGCTGCTGAAGCCATAAGAGTCCAGATAGCGGGAGAGGATGGTGCGTGAGGTCGGATTGTCGTCCACCACCAGTACGCGCATATTCTGCAAGCTTTGCGGCAAGGCCTGTGGACGGTGCTGGCGAGGCTCGACGCCGATGCCGAAGCGGGCAGTGAAATGAAATTCGGAGCCAACGCCGGGTTGGGAGTCGACGCCGATTTCACCACCCATCATCTCCACCAGGCGTCTGGAGATGGTTAGGCCCAGTCCGGTACCGCCGAATTTGCGGCTGGTGGAGGTATCGGCCTGGCTGAAGGCCCGAAACAGTTTGCTGCACTGTGCGCTGGTCATGCCGATACCGGTGTCGCGCACGATGAAGCGCATTTGCACGCCGTCAGCGACACGCTGCACTACCTCGATGCGCACGGATATTTCGCCCTGCTCGGTGAATTTGATGGCATTGTTGGCGAGGTTGATGAGGATCTGATTGAGGCGCAGGGGGTCTCCCTTGAGGCCCATGGGCACGTCGTCCGCCATATCGACGATCAATTCCAGATCTTTTTCCGATGCCTTGACCGCCACCACGCTGGAGAAGTTGTCGAGCACTTCGATCAGGTCGAAGTCGATGTTCTCCATATCGAGCTTGCCGGCTTCGATCTTGGAGAAGTCGAGGATGTCGTTGATGATGCCCAGCAAATTGTTGGCGGAGGCGGATATTTTATCCAGATAGTCGCGTTGTTTAGGCGACAACTCGGTACGCAGGGCCAGGTGCGACAAACCGATGACTGCGTTCATCGGAGTGCGGATTTCGTGGGACATGTTGGCGAGGAAGTCGGACTTGGCGCGGGTGGCGGCCTCCGCGTCCAGCTTGGCCTGTTCGAGCTCATCGTTGGTTTGGGCGAGCTCCTGCGTACGCTCCTCCACCCGCTCTTCCAGCTCTTCATTGATATGGTTGAGTTCTCCCTTCTGCCGCTCGATCAGGCTGATTTTTTCGGCGATGGAGAGGCGCATGTGATTGAAGTTTTCAGCCAGGGTGCCCAGCTCATCATGACTGGCGACCCGCACTTCGTGCTCAAGATCACCTGCGGCGATGTCAATGGATGCCTTGGTTAGCAAGCGGATGGGGCGGGTGATGACAGTGGCCAGGAACAGTGCGGCCAGCAGGATAAGTGCAAACAGTATTATCGCCGTCACGATCATTAATTGACGCAGACCGGTAATGGCAGCGAAGGCCTCCGCCGAGTCCACCTCGGCCATCAGGGCGTAGGTCATCTCGCCCCAATGCACAGGGATATAGGAAGTCAGCACAGCATCGCCGCGATAGTTATCCTGAATCAACTTGCCGGAGCGGCCAGCCAATGCCTCAGCGCTGCTGTGTGTTTCCACCCGGCCCTGTTGCGGGTTGCGAAATGCAGCCGATACGTTGCGCTGCCCGGGATCGAGATGGGAGTCAGAGCGCATGATGTGGTCCGGACCCACCAGGTAGGCTTCACCGGATTCCCCCATGCCGGTGCGCTCCAGCATGATTTGGTTGATCTGCTGGTGAGGCGCCTTGAGCGCCACCACCCCGGCAGTTTGCTCTCCCGGCAGTTGCACCGGAGCCAGCAGGAAGGCGATGAGTTGATCGTTGGATGGCGCGTAGCGCTCGAAGTCGGTGAGGGTGATCTTCGTCAATCCCTGTTCAAATGCCTGACCGAGCCGGGTCCGGGCAAGAGGACCGGATGTGACGTTTTGCGCGAGGTCGGACTCCTGACGGGTTGAATAGACGATTTCTCCGTTGGGCGTAATCAGCATGAGATCATAGTAGCCGTACTCCTCGATGAATTTTCTGAAAGAGGCGCCATACTCCAGGCTCTCGAAATAGTCGTATTCGCCACGATCGATTTCACCGTTGTCAATGGTTGAGGCAAAGGCATCGATGGCATCGGAGAGATGAGAACTGCCGGCGAGCACGGTGATATCGGCGCGTATGCGATCGATGTAGCGTTCGAGCTGGATCTTCTTGGTGTGGCTGATGTTTTCGAGGTGGGCGAATGCCTGGTCGGAGAGCGCCGTTCTGGCGCGTTCGAGCATGATCAGGCTCACCACCGTCAACGGGATCAGCCCCACCACGACCAGCAGCAGAATCAGGCGTTTTTTGATGTTCAGGCTTGGGAGCATCATCGGTGATCAGTCACGTCCGTAAGAGTAGGGAGCCCAGTCATCGATACTGATGGTCTGGATGCCGAAGATATTCATGCGCTCGCGGGTTATCATCGGCAGGTCGGGGGTAATGACGTTTTTGGGTACGGACTCGCCGGCCAGGCTTTGCAGCAGTACGCGCAGTCCAAGGCCGCCCAGCAGCGGGGTGTAGGGGGCAGTGACGGCGATTTTGTCTTCGCGCATCGCCTCCAAGGCCTCGAAGAGATCGTCATTGCTGAGTAGGATGATGCGCCTATCCTGTGCACGGCTGTTCCAGCGCTGCGCCTCATCCACTGCCAGCACGGCACCCATGGCCTGCTCCGCGCCGGTGCAGAAGATTACATCGATAAGGCCATGCTGTTTGAGCGCTTCGGCAACCTGCTGCTGCGACTGCGTGCGGTTGGAACTGTTGTGCAGGCTGTCGATAATCCTGAGGCCCGGAAAATAGCTGATGACCTTGAGGAAGTGGCCGGTGCGCATGGCGTCGGCAGTGCTTCCCAGGGGTTTGCGGATCATCAGGATATTGGCTTCCACCATGCCCATTTCCTGGAATAGGCGATGCACCAGGTAGGCGCCCTGCTGCGCCCCGTTGGCGGGGAAGTTGCCGGTAATCTGGGCGAGCACCTCATGGCTGCCCACCTGCCTGTCGATGGTGACGGTGGGGATTCCGGCGGCATGAGCGCGATTCACGGGAGGGCCCGTAGGTGCCTCCTGCATGGGCCAGATCATAATGCCGTCAAGCTCGTCTTTCACCCAGGAATCGATCTGGGCGACCTGCTTGTGGTTGTCGAATCCGGAGTCGAGCACGCTCAATTCCACATTGGGGTGGCGCCGGGCTTCCCATAGGGCTGAGTCTGCGTTGTTCAAACTCCAGGGATGGTTGAGCCCGTGAATGGTATAGCCGATGCGGTAGGTCCTGCGAGGATCGCCAATGGGGCCTTCTGGCAGTGGGTGAAAGCCGCTGAAGGGTAACTTCAGTGACTGGCCGCTGAGAGGACCGGTGGCTTCTACACCCATGCCCGGGGTGAAAGATTCCGCACGACCTTCGGGGCGCGGGTATTTTTTCATGTAGATGGCAAAGGCTTCTTTGCGGAACAGGCGCGCTACCTGCTTATTGGCGCGGCTCAAAGGAATACGTTTCCAGAAATCCATCGCCTGCTGGCCTTTGAGATCCAGGCTTTCGACATAGTTCAGGAACTCCAGGCCCTGAAGCCGTTTGACTTTGCCCCAGTCAATCGAAGCCGCATACAGCGGGGTGAACATCAGAGCAGATGCGGCGAGGCCAGTCAGCATTGTTTTGAAGCTTTTCTTTATCATTGTCATGGTTATCTCAATTAGCTGTAACGCTCCTGCATGCTACGAATAGGTAATTTCTTAATAATCCATATGTACGCGAGGAAAATGCTATCGCATTTCTATCGTGGTCAGAAGACCACTCCTACATCTGGCTCCACATCGAACTGTAGGAGCGGTCTTCTGACCGCGATCACGCGCGGGATTATTTGGAATTTACAACATTTATGCGAAATCAATCTTATCAAATAACTCCAGCGCCTCATCAAAATCGTAGGCTGCGATTGCCTTGCCCATCTGTTTGACCGCGTTGGCGGCTGGATGCCCGCCAAGCATGGGGAGTAGCTGTTCCACGAGATCCACGGCTTCGGCATCATCATCCTGCAGCAATTCATGCAACTGGTTTAACAGGGATTCAACGCCGGCTGTGTCGATCTCACCACTAGCCTCGGCAGCCACTGTGGGGCGATCGAGTGCATCGAGTCCAGTTATTACGGTTTCAAGTTCCGTGAGAACGGCTTGCAAGAGTGCCGACTTCTCTTCAATACCTTCTCTGCAGGCCGTCTCCAGATGCTGCGCTGCCGCCTGCATCCCTTTTGCGCCAATGTTTCCAGCCACGCCCTTGAGGGTATGGACGGCGCGCTCAGCCTCCTGGGGGTCATCCGACGTCAGGGCGTCGCGGAAGATGGATGCGAAGTCGCGCTGACTCTCCCTGAACTTCAGCAGGAGCTTGCGGTACAGCGTTTCGTTACCCTGGGTTATAGCAAGACCCGCCTCGATGTCAATGCCGTGTAGACCTGTCATCGACACGGCTGCCTCATTGTCTTCCTCAACGTTTTCCTGCAGCAGCGCCCCGGCGCGAGGTTTGCCGGGGGTGATCCACTTCGCCATGGTTTGAAACATCTCATTGACATCGATCGGTTTGCCGATGTGGTCATTCATGCCTGCATCCAGGGCCTTTTGACGGTCTCCCGACATCACGTTGGCGGTCATGGCGATCACTGGCAGATTTGTGTACCGCTCTTGCTTGCGCAGTTCCCGTGTTGCGCTGTAGCCATCCATCACAGGCATCTGGCAATCCATCAGGACACCGTCGAAGTCACCATTTTCCAGCAAATCAAGGGCCTCCTGACCATTGTTGGCTACCTCAACACTGATGCCATTGCTCGTTAGAAGCTCCATTGCCAGTTCCTGGTTGATTTCATTGTCTTCCACCAGCAGAAGGTGTGCGCCGCGCAAACTGGACTTTGCCTTCGATGCCTCCTCCTGACGGCCGGCGGTGCGCATCTCGGAAATTACCTCGCGCCCCATCGCGGCCATGATGGCATCCAGCAGGGAGGAGGCGGTAACAGGTTTCGTCAGGAAGCCGGCCAGGTTCACGCCATGCGCCGACTGCTGCGCCTCTTCGCGTCCATAGGCCGTGACCATGACCACAGTTGGCACGGATTTCAGGCTGCTGTTATTCTGGATCGCCCGCGTGGTCTCGATGCCATCGATATCCGGCATCCGCCAATCCATTAACACCAATTCGTATGGATCACTCTCATCGGCCTGCTCGATCAAAGTGATCGAAGGTTTTCCTCCCTCCGCCTGATCGACGCGAAATCCAAAACTCGACAGGGTTTCTGAAAGAATCATCCGGGAGGTGGCGTTATCGTCCACCACCAGGACTCTCAGGGCGCCAAGCTCGGTCGCAACCGAACGGCGTTTTGAAGCATGGCCTTGCTGCACACCAAGGTTTGCCGTGAAGTGGAAAGTACTCCCTTTGCCCTGCTTGCTCTCCACCCAGATCTCGCCGTTCATCATCTCGGCAAGCTTTTTGGAGATAGCCAGGCCCAGGCCCGTGCCGCCATATTTTCGGGTGGTGGAGGTATCCGCCTGGCTGAAGGATTTGAATAACTTTGCCTGTTGTTTCGCCGTCATGCCGATGCCGGAGTCACGCACCATGAAGTGCAATAACGCCTCTTGATCCTGTTGCGCTCTGACTTCTACAGTCACCACGACTTCACCGCCGGCATCGGTGAACTTCACCGCATTGTTGCCCAGATTGATCAGGATCTGGCCCAGGCGCAGTGGATCGCCAATGAGGGCAGTCGGAAGCTCGGGCTGGATAGAAAACATCAGCTCCACGCCTTTCTCCTCGGCCTTCAGACCCACCAGGTTGGCAAGGTTCTCCATCACATCCTCGAGACGGAAGTTGATTGATTCGATATCGAGTTTTCTGGCTTCTATCTTGGAGAAATCAAGGATGTCATTGATGATGCCAAGCAGGCTTTCGCCGGAACGATGCACCTTCTCGATATAGTTTCTCTGTTTGGGATTGAGTTGTGTCTGCAGAGCAAGATGAGACATACCAATAATGGCGTTCATCGGAGTGCGGATTTCGTGGGACATGTTGGCGAGGAAGTCCGATTTTGCCTGAGTGGCTTCTTCCGCAACATCTTTGGCGTTCGCCAGCTCCTCTCCTGCTTCCTTCTGTGCGGTAATGTCCTGATAGGCCCCATACATATACCGGATCTTGTCATCCTCATCGCGGACAATCTTGCCGGCCGCATGAACCCAGACGGTTTTGCCATCGATGGGCCGTTTGTAGGCATAGATCGAATCGTAGATGGGGTATTTTCCGTCGATTGCCCCCTGGTAACGCTCTGCTGTCTTTTCCGCGGTCTCCGGGTTGGCCTCCACCAGACGCGAGAACCACTCATCCTGCAGATGGTAGCGACCATCCTTCTTTACGGGTTCACCAAGGATCTTCGCAGCGCGTTCTGACTGGTAATAATAATCCGGGTCACTGTAGTCAACGTGCCAGTAACCGCATTCAGTCAACTCAAGTGCAACATCACTGAGGAAATTGATTCGCTTGATCTCGGTCTCGGCTGCCTGGCGCGCGCTAATATCACGGAACACCACCACGGCGCCGACCACTTTCCCGGCATGACTGATCGGAGTGGCCGAGTAATCGACAGGGAACGCCGTTCCGTCTTTTCGCCACAATACCTCGCCGTCGATATGGCG
>JAQYVP010000240.1 GCA_030145485.1 Chromatiales bacterium | reverse complement strand
GCACAGGAAGTTGTGGATCTCCAGAACAGGAAGTACGGTGGAAACGATTTCAGGATCAGGCCGGATGAGTTCAAAGCGAAAACACAACATGAACAGATCACAACGCAGACACCACCACCAACGACTGAAGCATAAACGCCTTGGCCGTGTGCCATCCGAGTGTCGGCATCCAATGCTGGCCGAGACGCCTGCTCGGTGTTCATGCTGGATGTGTGGCAATCCTCGGAAGCATTTTGGCGAGTTGACGATTCAGGAGAAGCGGGTCACTTGACCCGGTGAATCAGTGGTTTGTTGTCTCTGACCGCGAAAGTGGCTGAGGAAGGGGCTGTGGGAGGCCGCTGACGGTGTTACGGGGGGCTGGTTGATACATTGGTATAGGGTGATTTTGATGCCTAGCACAACCAGCGGTGATTCGGCATGGGAGATAACTACCCGGTGGGTGGCTATTTTGCCAGTGACAAAATAACCCTGCTTCAACGGATTGGACAACCTGCTGTATAGAACCACTGTGGTTCCCTACCTCCCCGCAAAACGGAACAAAAGGGGAACAAAGACAAAATAAAAGGGTTGGAATTTCTGCTAACCCTTTGTTTTAATTGGTCGGGATGGCGAGATTCGAACTCGCGGCCCCTGCCTCCCGAAGGCAGTGCTCTACCAGGCTGAGCTACACCCCGATGGTGTGTGAATTGTCTCCGGATTGCTCCGGATTATTTAGCAGGCGCGATGCACGGAAAAATCGGCCAGTTCTGCGAGTGCATCGCGGTAGGGTGAAGGCGGCAGCGCCTCCAGCGCCTTGATGGCTTTTTGAGAATGCTCGATTGCCACCTGCGTAGTGTAAGCGATTGCATCCGAGCTTTCAATTGCGCGGGTTACTGCCTCGATATGTTCGCGGCCGCCGTTTTCGATGGCGTTACGGATGACCGCTGCCTGATCGTCGGGGGCCGTTTGCATGGCGCGGATCAGGGGCAGGGTGGGCTTGCCTTCGTCGAGATCGTCACCGATGTTTTTCCCAATATCATTGTCGCTGTAGTCGAGAGCATCATCGATGATCTGAAATGCTATGCCAAGTTCCATGCCATAGTCTGCAAGCGCTTTTTCAGTCTCTGCATCAGCATCGGCAATCACTGCAGCAAGGCGGGTTCCCGCTTTGAACAGGGTTGCTGTTTTTCTGACGATCACCTCCACATACTGCTGTTCGGTAATGTCCGGATCGTTGCAGTTCATCAGCTGTAGCACTTCACCTTCGGCAATGCGGTTGGTTGCATGTGAGAGAATATCCATGACGCGCATCTGCTGCACAGCGACCATCATCTCGAAGGCGCGGGAATAGAGAAAATCACCAACCAGTACGCTGACAGCATTTCCCCAGACGGCGTTGGCGGTCTCCTGGTTGCGGCGCTGATCAGAATGGTCGATGACATCGTCATGCAGCAGGGTTGCCGTATGGATGAACTCAATGATGGCTGCGATATCGATGTGTTTGCTGCCCTCATAACCAACCGCCTTGGACGCGATCAACACCAGCATCGGTCGCAGTCGTTTACCACCGCCATTGATAATATGGTGGCCGATCTGGTTGATCAAAACGATATCCGAGTGCAGTTGACTCAGGATGAAGTCATTGACCTTGATCATTTCGTCTGCAACCAGACTTTGTGCTTTTGTATCACTCATATGTCGTTTATTATAACTGCGGCGGGTGAATGCTATGTAGCTCAAGTTGAATTATCAAGTATTATTTTCCTGAATTCCCCTGATCCCGGTATTCGTCTGGATGATGTGGATTCAATTTGAGAGTGCATGACCTGCCGCTAATTTACAAAAAAGTATAAAAATCATATGCATCCAACAGTGATAACCACACTATGAAATATTTCAGAATCAAACAGTTTTCTTTACTCATGCTGCTCTTGCTGGTTCCGGCTACGCTCATTGCGGGCGGTGACAACGGCCAGGTCGATGCCTGGTTTGCTGCACTCAACGGTTACCTGGGAACAGTCATCTTTTTTGATGTGATGCCAGGTGAAGGAACAATGCCGATGATCGTCGCCTGGCTGATTGTCGGCGCCGTCTTTCTCACCCTGCGCATGGGATTTGTCAATCTGCGATTAATGCGGCATGCCTGGCATGTCATTCGCGGCAGATACAGTAAAAAAGATGATTCGGGTGAGGTCAGTCATTTCCAGGCGTTGACCACGGCGCTGTCCGCGACAGTCGGCCTGGGAAACATTGCCGGTGTCGCCATCGCAATCAGCATTGGCGGACCGGGCGCCACTTTCTGGATGATCATTGCCGGTTTACTGGGAATGACATCCAAGTTTACCGAGGTGACGCTGGCGCAGATGTATCGCGAGGTGCGTTCAGACGGCCATGTCATGGGCGGCGCCATGGAGTACCTGTCACGCGGTATCGGCGGCGGCATCGGGCAGGGACTGGCGGCGCTGTTTGCCATTCTGACCATTGGCGCATCGCTCGGTGGCGGCAACGCCTTTCAGGTGAGCCAGGCGCTGGGGGCTGTGCAGCAGCAGGTTGGTTTTTTTGCGGACAATAACTGGGCCTTTGGCGTCATCATGGCCTTTGCCGTGGGTGTGGTCATTATCGGTGGTATCAAGCGCATAGCCCATACGGCTGAAAAAATTGTTCCTGTGATGGTTTTTATCTACCTGCTGGCTGCACTATGGATCATTCTTTACAACTTTCCGCTTCTGCCAGAGGCGTTGATATTGATCGTGAAATCGGCATTTTCCATGGAGGCGGGTATCGGCGGCCTGATTGGTGCATTGGTGCAGGGCTTCCAGCGTGCGGCATTTTCCAGCGAGGCGGGAATTGGTTCTGCTGCAATCGCCCACTCCGCGGCAAAAACTCCCTATCCGGTGCGCCAGGGTATCGTGGCGCTATATGAGCCCTTCATCGATACTGTTGTCATCTGCACCATGACAGCACTGGTGATCATCATCACAGGTGTCTACGATGCCAATGGCGAGTTTGCAACCCTGATAGCAAACAAGGAGGGCGCCGCTTTGACCGCGGCTGCATTTGGAAAAGTGATTTCCTGGTTTCCGACGGTACTCTCAATCTGCGTCGTACTGTTCGCCTACAGCACCATGATCTCCTGGTCCTACTATGGAGAGCGCTGCTGGACTTACCTGTTCGGTGAAAACTACTCCATGGTCTACCGCATCCTGTTCGTGGTTTTTATCGTGGTTGGCTCGGTCACCAGCGCAGCAGGTATCCTGGATTTCAGTGATCTGTTGTTGTTGTCGATGGCTTTCCCCAACTTTATCGGCCTGTATCTGTTGAGCGGCAAGGTCAAGATTGCTTTGACAGAGTATCTTGACAAGCTCAAAAGCGGTGAACTCGACCGGGAAATGGGACGATAACTTGGCAGTTGTTGAAAAAAGTGCGCTGGTGCATCACTCTGCAGCTGAGATGTTCCAGCTTGTCTATGCTGTTGCAGACTACCAGGAGTTTCTGCCCTGGTGCCGCTCCTCCAGAATGGTTTCCGAGGACCGGGAAGGGTGTCAAATCTGTGGTGAGATCGAGGTTGCTCGCGCCGGTGTGGTGCAGTCGTTCATAACCTGTAATCAATATGTTGAAAATGAGTCGATGCAGATCGATTTGCAGGAGGGGCCTTTCAAGCACCTGCACGGTTTGTGGGAGTTTACACCGTTGCGAGAGAATGCCAGCAAGATTGCAGTGCGTCTCGAGTTTGAATTTTCGGGTAAACTCATGACCATGGCG
>JAQYVP010000221.1 GCA_030145485.1 Chromatiales bacterium | reverse complement strand
TTATGAAACTGCGGTTCCATCTCGGCCCACCTCCTCCCCGGCCAGTCGCAATACCTCATCTATCAGTTGTGCAGAGAGACGGTAGCCTGCTCTACGCAATGCCTCCAGCTCAGGAGCCACTGCATCCAGTAGCCCTTTTTGCTTCGCAGCAAGTAATACACCAGCAATACCCGCAACCTTCAAATGCCTGCTTTTTGCAACCTGCCGCCCTCTTCGTTCATCTATCAATAAAAAGCGGCCCCCGATATGTTCAGCCAGTAGGATCGCTTCTGACTCTCCAGGATCCAGAATCAACCGTAATCTCACCAGGGCGCCCGTTTCATCCACAAGGTCAAGCACCTCAACCCACCCATCTTCCAAAGCAAGCCGCAAGTAACGAGCACCAGGTAGATTTGTGTCACAACATAATTCATTCTGAACCGCAACCGGGATCAAAACAGTTCCGTAAAGCTTTTTCAACAAACCCAGTTGCTCTATTCTGCTCAATGCAATGAGCGGACCCGCATCAGATATAACGACGCTCTTCACAAGGCAACCTGCACCTCTTCTACCAACTCATCCGCTGGATAATCAACTGCAGGAACACCCGTTTCTCCCAGCAGCCCGATAAACTCCTCGAGAGAGAGCTTTGCCATTTTCGCCGCCTGAGCCATAGTAACCCGATGTGTTTCAAACAGGTGCAGAGCCAGCGAACGATGTACCCCATGATTCAGAAGATATTCATCGAAGGGCACCGCCAGGATGGCAGGTCTGCCATGTTTGGTAATCAATGAAATTTGTCCGACTTCAGCATCTTTCAGCAGTTCACCCGAGCGATTCCTCAAATCACGTGCTGTAAATATATCGATATCTTGCATAGTGGTCTCTTTTATTTGTGCCTGCAAAGTGTAGCACTAATATGCGACCCCAATCGGGATTTTATTGCTGCCAATACCATATTTGCTTTATATCCATTGCTCATGCCACAAAAAACCCGGCTCAATGGCCGGGTTGCCTCTCTTTAATCAGGTGCGGGGCTCATTCGCTCTGCACCAGTTGTATTGACGCATCATGTGATGCAATCATTTCAGTCTCCACGTTTGACACGGCGCTCATGTAGAGTCCGACTGTGACCGCGATTGCCGCTGACCAGAAAACCATCTCGACCAAATTGCGTATCATTTCATTTTCTCCTCTGGTGATTCATGTTGATAATTATCAATTATCTTCTATGAATGAGTTGAGAATAGCACCTCATCAGGAGCACTGCTATAGGGAAAAACCCGAAATTTTGGCCATTGCAATATCGAGAGCCTCATGTAAAACTCATAAATACGTCATTCCCGCGAAGGCGGAAATCCATAGAATCAAGCACTTACAGATCAAGAAAATGGATTCCGGCTAAAACAATGCCGGAATGACGGGGTGTTGCAAGAGGCTCTCCGGTAATTCAATCCCACTTCGTTGCTTAAAAGCGCCGCATCTGTCAATAGCCCTTCTTGCAGTTGCGCCAATCCTTATAGACTTTGCCATTTTTTGGGGAGATAAAGGCGTAGTCACCATCTTCATTACTCTCTGCCAGCTTACCCGGGGTGACGATAATGCAGCCGTGCAGTAGTCCGACACTTGCGTAAAAATCACCCTCCAGGCTTGAGGCATAAAAATTGATGCCGGTGTCAGGCATGCCGATGCCGGCAATGGCGATATAGAGATCCCTGCCAACCCGGTAAGTGCAGTCAAGGCGCTGGGAACCGGACTCCTTACAGCTTTTTCCCTTGATGACATCATCATAGGTCTGATCAGCCGCCATGCCAGGCAATGCTACAAACAATGACAACGCCGCAATGACCTGTTTGATTCCCATGTTTACCCCCCTGAAAGTGATGATATCAATACTATTCTTATACGGGCATTAATGCAATGCATTGAATGAATCCACTTTACTACTGGTATCAATGCACCTGTAGCGCCTATTTTGCTCAGGATTGTTTTCTCTTTTTTACCTTCAGGCCTTATAATGAAACGCTTATTTGCTTGTTGACGACTATAGATTCAATGACTATCCATCAGACAGACGATCTGCGCATTCAGAAAATCAGAGAAGTAGCCTCTCCTGCATCCGTGCATGAGGCGTTCCCTGTCACTGAAGCAGCCGCACGCACAGTGCATGACAATCGCCTCAATGTGCATAAGGTTCTGCATAATGAGGATGACCGCCTGGTCGTTATCGTCGGCCCCTGCTCCGTACATGATCCTGAAGCCGCGCTGGAATATGCCGGCAAGCTCAGCCCCCTGCAGAAAAATCTTGAGAACGATCTGATCATCATCATGCGGGTTTATTTTGAGAAGCCGCGCACCACTGTCGGCTGGAAAGGACTGATCAACGACCCGCACCTCGATGGCTCCTTTGAGATCAACAAGGGGCTGCATGTGGCGCGCAATCTGCTGCTGAAGATCAATGAGATGGGTCTGCCGACAGCGACGGAATTTCTTGACCTGATCAGCCCGCAGTACGTTGCCGACCTGATTACCTGGGGCGCCATTGGAGCACGCACGACAGAGAGCCAGGGGCATCGCGAACTTGCATCAGGGCTATCGACCCCCGTTGGTTTCAAGAATGGAACAGATGGCCGCCTGCAGATAGCAATCGATGCGATTGGCGCCGCACAACACCCGCATCACTTCATGTCGCTGACAAAAGCAGGACACTCCGCGATATTTTCGACCACCGGCAACAATGATTGCCACGTGATCCTGAGAGGCGGCAATCGCCCCAACTACGATACAGAAAGCATCAATATTGCTGCCTTAGAGATTGAGAAAGCCGGGCTTGAACCCAAACTGATGATCGACTTCAGCCATGCCAACAGCAATAAAGAGTATCAACGCCAGATTGACGTTGGAAAAGATGTTGCAGCTCAGATTGCGCACGGCGACCATCGCATCTTCGGAGCCATGATCGAAAGCCATCTTATCGGCGGCCAGCAGTCCCTGGATAGCGGACATGATCTGGTTTATGGACAAAGTGTCACCGATGCCTGTATTGGGTGGGATGATACTGTTCCCCTGCTGACTATATTGGCGGATGCGGTAAAACAGCGCAGGAAGAGGTAGGTTTTTTAGGCAAATTCGTCAAAGCCCGCTTTTTTGTACCAGCGTTTGGCCTCATCCGTATCTTTCTGTACGCCATTTCCCTCTTCGTACATCATTGCCAGGGTGGTCATCGAACCAACCAGACCCTGCTCCGCCGCCTTGCGGAACCACTCTGCCGCTTTTGCTCCTTCTTTAGCAGCGCACTCCCCTTCCAGGTACATAAAACCCAGTCCGTGTTGTGCGAGATCATAGCCGGATTCGGCCGCACCCCGCATATATTTATAGGCGGCAAGTTCGTTTGCGACCATGCCCAGACCATTCTGCGACATGATCGCCATACGGTATTGCGCTTGGGCGTTGCCGTCATCAGCCAGAGGCCTCAACATGGGCGCGGCCGTGGAGAAGAGCCTGGACTCGAAAGCGGCGATACCACTTGCGAGGTTGATTTCATTTTCTTCAGTCATTTCCATGTTTTTCTCTTTGTTTAATGATTGTCGGGTTTTGCGTCAATACCATTTTTCACCACGGAACACACTGAATACACGGAAAGAAAACATAAATCTTTCATGATATAAAAAAGCCGTAGGGGGCATGGGCGGACGAACCCCATCACTTTTCTGTGCAATGCGCGGAGCTTATTGCCACCCTACACTCTTATCCATAAATACAGATGAAGAGATATCACTATATCTGTGTGCATCCGTGTTCATCTGTGGTTATTTTCCTTTTCCGTCTGTTCCTAGTGTTCCGTGGTTAATTTTTTCCGTGGTTCATGTTCCTGCTCTCTGCACCAGTTGATAGCGCACCTGTCCTGCTGTTTTGTCGCGGATGATGCGCCAGCTGTCAGGCAGCTGTGGTGGCTCTTCATGCACATCCTGCTCCAGGTAGATCAACGCTGCAGGCATCAGCCAGCCGCCGTGTTCCAGCTGATCGATCACCGGCTGCATCAATTTGCTGTTGAATGGTGGGTCAACAAACACCAGCTGATACCTTTCAGCTGTACCCTGCAGCCAACGCAGGGCATCGGCATTGACCAGCCGGACAGCCTCCCGTGCTTGCAGCAGTGCGCTATTTTGCTGCAGCGAACGGAACACATTTCGCTGACTTTCGATCATGGTGACCTGGGCTGCGCCTCGTGACACCGCCTCGAATCCCAGTGCTCCAGAACCGGCAAACAGATCCAGACAACGGGCCTTTGCGATATCCTGCTGCAACCAGTTGAACAGGGTTTCGCGCACGCGATCGGCTGTAGGGCGCAATCCCATGGCGGCAGGAAACTGCAAACGGCGGCCTCCATATGAGCCGCCGATCAAACGGACCCTGTTATTTCCCCGTTGTATTCCCATCTTTTCCCGAACCACCAACCTGCACAATGACAAAGTGATCCGGGTTGACACGGCGACTGAAGGCATCACGAATCTGCTTGGCGGTCACAGCAGCAATCTTTTCCACGAATGTGTTGAGATGATCCAGCGGATAGTCGTAAAACCCCATCATCGCAAGATACTCGACAATCTTGCTGTTGGAGGAGATGCGTAGCGGAAAGCCACCGGTGATATTGCGTATCGAGGCGATCAGGCGCTTTTTCGTGGGGCCGTCTTTGATAAAATCGCGCAGTGACTGCTTCATCACCTTGAGCGTCTGTTGCGACTGCTCATTGCGCGTCTGCGCACTGAACAGGTAGGGACCCTTGCCGCGCATAGGGATAAAATGACTACTGACGCTGTAGGCAAGCCCGCGTTTCTCACGAACCTCTTCACCCAGCATGGAGACCAGACCACTGCCTCCGAGCATGTGATTGCCGACATAGAGTGCATAGAAATCCTCATCCTGCCGCGCCATCACCGGTTGTCCAAAAAGCAGGTGTGTCTGACTGGAGGGAAATTCGATACGCCTCTCCACTCCTTTTTTTGAAACCTTGACCTCGGCCAGAGGCCGCGGTTTCTCACCCGCAGCAACATTTGTCATCAGGCGCTCTGCGATCTCTTCGGCCCGCTTGCGGTCGACTGCCCCAACAATCGCGATGACCGTGTTACTGCCAACATAGTATTGCTTGAACCAGTCCAGAATATCCTGCCTGGTTATGGCCTTGATACTCTCGACATTTCCCAGCGAGTTATGCGCGTATGGGTGGTCGCCATAGAGACTTTGATAGAAAGCAATCGAGGCGGTGCTGGATGGTGACTCTTTCTGCTTCTCCAGAGCCACGTTGATCTGTTTCTTGCGCCGTTCTATCGCCTCTGCGGCGAAAGAGGGCGACGAGATTACCTTCTGCAGGGTTTGCAGACTCGAATCCAGAACTTCGGCATCGACCAGTGTACGCATTGAAATAATCCCCATGTCGCGCAGTGAGGTCGTCGAAAAACTGGCGCCGACATCTTCGAAACGTTCCGCCAGTTGGTCGGCATTCCACTCACCGGCGCCATCTGACAACAGCGTGCTGACAAGAGAGGCGATACCCGGCTTACCATCGTCGCGTGCACTGCCGGCGTCAAAAACCAGACGTACATCGAGCATGGGGATCGAAGGTGCCTCGACGAACATGACCTTTGCACCGTTGCTGGTGTTCCAGCTCTTGATCAGTGGAGCGGCAACAACGGAGGCAGTTGACATCAGTAACATGAGTAGTGTTAGCAGAATCCTGGTAAAACCAGACCTCAGAATATCGAGGCATGAAAAAAATATTTTCTCTCGCCAAGACGCAAAGACCGCAAAGGTTTTTCTTGGCGAGCTTTGCCTACAGGGACCGTAGGTAAGGGGCGTGAGCAGGACGCAGAAGCTTTGCGCCTTGGCGAGAGTCACTATTGAAATTTCACTCATTTGTAAAAATGCTGGCGTCTCAAGAATTTTAGTGTGCATGAGAAGCTCCTCCCATCTGTTGCGCACGCTGCTGTTTAAGCGCCTGTTCCTCATCCATTGGCTGCGGATCCAGCATCGCCACTGTCCTGTTTTCGGTGACGAAATAGCGTTTTGCGACACTCTGGATCTGCTGCGGCGTGACTGCTTTGAGTTTGTCGATTTCAGTATCGCTCATGCGCCAGTCAAGACCGACTGTCTCCAGCGTTCCCAGCTGCATTGCCTGGTAGAAGACCGAATCCCGCTCATAGACCTTCGCGGCAACAGTCTGCGTGATGATGCGTTTCAGCTCAGAGGCATCGACCAGCTCGTGTTTGAGCTTCTCGATTTCGGCAAGAAGTGCCTCTTCAAGTGCAGCAATCTCCTTGCCCTCACCCGGAATGCCTTCAAAAATCATCATCGTGGAGAGACGTGCATGCATGTTATAGCCAAGTCCGGCGGATGCAGCAACACGCGAACCACGCACCAGTTCACGGCTGAACCTGGCGCTCTCACCGCCATCGAGAATTGCGGCAAGGATCTCCAGTGCATAGGGTTCCCACTGTTTCTCTTTCTCCGCCGTTGCAATCGTCGGGGTCTTATATCCCATTAGCAAATAAGGCTGACGCGCAGGCGCCCTGACTTGCAGACGTACTTCACCGAGCTGCTGTGGTTCAACAGAGGGTTTGACGGGGCGCAGTGACTGGCTGGGGATTTTTCCGAAAGTGGCATCGACCATGGTTTTAATTTTTTGCGGGTCAACATCGCCAACGACGACCAGGGTGGCATTGTTGGGGGCATACCAGCGGGAGTACCACTGCTGCAAATCCTCGACAGCCAGGTTTTCGAGATCCGAACGCCAGCCAATGATGGGTTGACGATAGGGAAGCACACGATAGGCGACGGCCTGGAACTGTTCGTAGGTCATCGATGTGGGTTTGTCATCAGTGCGCATGCGGCGCTCCTCGATGACCACCTGAACCTCTTTTTTGAACTCTTTTGGATCAAGCAGCAAATTGCGCATGCGATCCGCTTCCAGTTCAAAAGCCACACCCAGTCGATCGGAAGAGATGGTCTGGAAATAGGCGGTATAGTCCGCACCGGTGAATGCATTCTCACGACCGCCATTCTCGGAAATTATATGCGAGAACTGACTGGGGCCATGTTTTTTCGTCCCCTTGAACATCATATGCTCCAGCACATGCGAAACACCGGTGATCCCTTCAGGCTCGTAGCTGGAACCAACCTTGTACCATATCTGAGAGACCGCAATGGGAGCACGATGATCCTCCTTGACCAGCAGTTTCATGCCGTTGTCCAGCATGAATTCATGCACCTCCTGAGCACCCGCCAAAGCCGGGAACATCAGCAGCGAAAACAACGCTGCAAACAATGGATAACCTCTTTTTCGCATGCTCTTCCAACCAGTAAGTTTCAACAGTGGGATATTAAAGGATAAAGACCCGCGGGTCTGCATTTTGTTTCAAGAGAGATACCATTTGAAAATGGAGCTTTTGTATGACTTATTTTCAATCGAGACCCAGTACTTCAACCTGCTGATCCTTCGATACCGACCAGTGCAGATCGAAATCGTGCAGGCGAAAGCCATATTCGCCACTCTGATGCCGTTTATAAGCGGGACGAGGATCGATTTGCAATACACCGACAATCAAGCGGCGCAACTCATCTGCATTTTCATGTTGCTGCAGCTGTGATTCTGCAATTTCAGAGAATGACACATGTAATGAAACTGCTGGCGCGCCCTTTGCAAATCCCTGCGTTGCTTCGGGGATGCAATCTGAATAGGGCACATAGGGTTTGATATCGAGTATCGGTGTAGCATCCATCAGATCCACACCACTCACCTTGATGCGGCACTCCTCGATCGCGTCGAGCTTGACGACAGAGAGTCCGATGGGATTGGGACGAAAGGGTGAGCGGCTGGCAAATACACCTACCCGCCTGTTGCCACCAAGGCGCGGAGGGCGCACCATTGGCTTCCACTGTCCGTCTGCAACCGCATGAAACTGCCATACAAGCCATAAATGGGAAAAAGCATCCAGCCCTTTGAGCATCTCCGGCCGATTAAATGGCACGATCAACTCAATCACCCCGCTGGCACAACTGACAACACCAGGCTGGCGCGGAATTCCGAATTTTTCCTTGAAGGGCGTGTGAATAATGGCAACAGGTTTCAAATGGAGTAGCGCTCCATCAGGTAGCAGAGGCAATCCTGGCGAATCACGCGTTCATCCCTGGTCAACATGGAAGGCATCACGGGGAGGCGATTGACCAGCCCGCCCTGCTGCAGTTCAAAAAAATCGGATGTGACTGTCTCTCCATTCTCATTGGTCACCACAAAAGGCAACTCATCACCCTGCATATCCCCCCAGTGCGTTCCCGCCGGCAATTCGCTAAAGTTGAAGCGTTCCAGCTGAGGATCGAGCCCCAGCAGATGATGCTCACCAAAACCAAACTCGATGTGCGCTGGTATCTTTACCGTTGCAACCGTATGAAACAGATCCACCCGCGTATGCAAAAGTGCATCATTGGGAAGATCATGCAGATGCAGGCAGGCCTCGACAAACTCCTGCGTGTGCCTGATCCCCGCCTTATCACCAACCTTGCCACACTCGATGGTCACTGCCGGGCAAAATTTGGAGAATGTCAGCGACTGCACCCCGCGTGGCCGGATAAAATAGATCACCAGCCGGCTGAAGAGCGTTGCCAGGCGTAGAAATGCATTATCAACGACATTAACGCAGGCATAGTGTGGATTCAGGCCAGTGTTGTTGTGAATGTCGATACTCGCAAACAGCCCGCGCTGCTGCATGAGACGTGTGACCCGCTCCATCAGGCCTGTCTCGGCACAAGCATGCGCCTCCCCGCCCGGCCACGTGCGGTTGTAGTCCGTCTGACCATCCATGCGGCGAAGCTGCTGACGGGCAGCATCCACATTGCCGACAAAAAGCACCAGGGTACGTGGCAGCGGGCGCTCTCCGCCCCCCGGGGTGTAGTTCTGCAGCAAGCGGCGCACTGCTTCCCACCCGGTGGTCTCATTACCATGCAGCAGCACCGAAACGAACAGTGCGGGTTCTCGTACTCCCTGCAGGGTGAGCAGTGTCGGCCCCTGCAGTACATCGGCCAGCTGGTGCGCATGCAGATCAAGCAACCCGGACGGAATGTGATCGAGTTCATTGAGCATTTAGTGAGGCCATATCTCAGACTGACGAGCCATGAAAAAGATCATTTATCTCTCGCCAAGGCGCTAAGACCGCAAAGCTTTTTCTTGGCGAACTTTGCGTCTTAGCGAGAATTATTGATGAAATTTGATTCATTTGTAAATATGTTTGCCGATCAGGGAGTATATGGTTCTATGAATTACAAACTCCAGCTGTGCACAGGCTGGGCCGATTGCTGATGCTCTGCGTAGGAGAGCGTTAAATCCTGCCACTGCGGCCCATGGCGGTCGACCCACTTTTTTTGCCAGGCTGCGCCGGTCTGGCCGGTTTGCAGACGCCGACGGATCACATCAAGATAGTATACCGCTTCATGATGATCGATTCCAAACAGAGTGAGTCCCTCCTGAGCCTGATCAAGCAGCACATCGAGGCACAGCGTCCTGAGGTCGCCACGCTCGCCATCGAGCCACTCAACCTCGGCAGTCATGCCCTCTTTTGCGGCAGAGTAAAAATTAGATCTGCAGGCTGAAAAAGGCAGACGCTCTTCAGGCGCAATTTCTGCATCTGCGAATGCACTCACCAGGCCGTAAAAAAATGCCGCATTGGCAAGCTGGTCTACATGTGTCGGACCCGCAGGAACGACGCGATGCTCGATACGGATATGCGCCTGACCATCAGCATTGAAGCCGACCAACGGACGATTCCAGCGCCAGATGGTGCCGTTATGCAGGCGCAGATGCGAGAGTTTCTGCGGCTCATCATCAGACAGCATCGGCAACAGCACCGGATAGCGCTGCAGGTTGGATTCGAATACCTCGAAGATGCTCTTTTCGACATACCTGAAGCCGAAAGAAACCCGCTTGGTTCTGTCAGAAGCTCCTACCGAGACAGCCTGCTCAAACAGCGGGATGCGCGTCTCTTCCCACAACTGCCGGCCAAACAAAAAAGGGGAGTTGGCGCTGACGGCGACGATGGCCGCAGAGGCAATCTTGGCGGCGTTGTAGTAGCGCGCGGCCAGCCGTGCATCAACCTGCAGATGTATCTGAAAAGAGGTGGTTGCCGACTCCAGCATGACATCATCGTGCCGCAGAGAGAGCATTTCATTACCTTCGATATGCAGATCGATAGGTCTGCCGCCGCGCAGTCGCAAAATCTGCTGGTTGAGTGCGACATAACGCTTCAACTGCGACATATTTTCCAGGCTTAAATCCCCGGGCCGGATGGTCGGCAATATGCCTAAAACCAGCAACTGCAGCCCCATGGACTCCGCCGTACGCCTGCAATTGAGCCAGTTTGTTTCAAGTGATTGCTGCAGACGCGAAAGCGCATGAGCGGTCAGTGCTTCAGGCGGCCCGTTCAGTTCCACATTAAAGGTGGCAAGCTCGGCAACGACATCCGGATCAGCGAGCGTTTGCAAAAATTGTACATTTTGCGGCGCGGGATTTCCGCTGGCGTCAATCAGCCACGCCTCGAGTTCATAACCGGCAACCGGATCTGATTTTTCCAGCTTTCCATCCCTGAGCATCTCACCCAGCAAGCGCGTCTCTGCAGCCAGATGCAGATGGAATTGTTCAAAATCACGCTGTTGAAAATTACTGCTGTCGATCTCCTGTCCCATATTCTGTCCCAACGAAAAAATGTGGCTATTTCTGATAGAGAACTGTCAGTGCGAGCGCAGCGCGGCAATGACGAAGTATTCACAGCTGATAACTCTCTCCTTCCCTGGACATAAAAACCTCTATCTGTGCGGAGCGCGACGCCATCCACTCCCTGCTGTCAGCCAGGATTGCATCAAGTTGCGCATCCGTGCGTGAAGGATCATGATGAAACAGCAGTAGACGCTTGACCTCTGCATCCAACGCCAGTTGCAATGCCTGGGAGATCAGAGAGTGTCCCCAGCCATGCACCTTTGGCATCTGATCATCCAAATACATGGCGTCGTGGATCAGCAGATCGACGCCCTGTATAAAACTGACCCATTCAGGATAAGAAGTTGTTGCTTCATGTGGAGGAAAAAGTTCATTATCGGTAATGTATACCAGGCTGCCATGTGTTGTTTCGATCCGATAACCGCTCCCCCCGCCCGGGTGATTCATGGGTATGGTTGACACCCTGGTATCACCGATCATGACACTTCCCCGATCATCAAAGGCTACAACCTCGATCTCTGCCTGCAATTGTGCACTTGTGACGGGGAAATTGGCATCATTCATCTGCTCCAGTACGGAGCCTGCATCACCGTTATTCAGGTTGTTTGAAAGCAGACCAATTTTACGCCCGCGTTGATAGATCGGCCGAAAGAAGGGGAGTCCCTGAATGTGATCCCAGTGGTGATGGCTGAACAGCAAATAAATATCCCTGCTGTCTGAGATAAGATGCTGCCCAAGATGACGGATACCTGTTCCTGCATCAAAAATCAGTACAATCTCATCATCGGGTTCAAACAGAACGCATGAAGTATTGCCGCCATACTTGACGGTGTCCTTTCCCGGAGAGGCGATCGATCCGCGAACACCATAAAAAGTGAGCTTCACCCTGATGACCCTCTGCCAGATGCATTGCTATGACTCTTATGCTGATCGATAAAAATATTATGATAGTTATTTATTCTCATGTTCCAGCGTCTATTGTTGTCTCTTATCTGCACTGTGCATAAGTATAAGCGCTTGTATACAAAAACCCAAAGGGGTGAAGTCGTCGATTAGCAATTCTATTGTAGAAAGATACTCACCACGAAGCACACGAAGAGCACGAAGGCATTTTGTAACCAATTGACTCTTCGTGGTCTTCGTGTGCTTCGTGGTAAAAGTCTTTTAAGATGTCGGTACTGTTTAGGTACATTGACAATTGCTAGTCATCAAAGTAACGTTTTGTCAACACGCTGGCTGAAGATTCACAGTTCGATTCCACCATCAGTTCCATATCATTTTCCCTTCCAGCTGAATGTAGACAACACCGCATACTGTTCATGCCCGGCTTCACCCGTGATAATTTCCTTATCGCATAACAGCCATGCGTGCGCCTTGAGTTTCTCCTCGCTGGTCTCATCCATCGTCGCCCCCAGATGAAAGATTCCACCGATACCTCTCTTGCTGAGCATTCGCTGGGCGGTGAGAGTTTGCGCCAGGCATGCTGACTCCCACGGAGTATTGCCAGCTGCTGTGCGCACAGCTTCACCAATTGCCAGCGCCATCTCCATCTGTGCGCTATTCAGTCGCGGGGCAGCCTCGCCTTTGCGGTGTTCCAGTGAGCTGACCATTTTTTTGAATGGAAGAGTTAGAATGGCGGCACGCATCATCCCCAGCCTTGCATAAGCTTCAACAAACAACCACCGCTGTGTGCTCTCCAGTTGTGTGAATTTTTTAATTTTTTCCAGCATCTGCTGTTGCTGCCAATAAAGGGGTGAGGCAGGAAAGATTGGTATTTCAATAAAGGCATCATCCCTAACATCGGTTTGTAACGGGGCTGCTTGTCATTGCGAAGAGTAGAACGACGCGGCAATCTGCTTGAGATTGCCACTGTTCATTTCCATGCTATCTCTTTTTCGCCACCGATTTTTTCTTCACTGCCGCCCTCTTCTTTTTGACGCCGGCTCTCTTTTTAGTTGCTGTTTTCTTTTTCGCAGTTGCTTTCTTTTTGCTTGCAGCTTTCTTTTTGACCGGTGAGCTCTTTCTATTCTCAGAGGCGCGGATTGCCGCTGCTCCCCTGGCGGAGACGAGGCGAACCTTTTTTCCCATCGCGGCGAGTTCCTCAACCAGTTCCAACGCCTGCGACACCTTGTTCTCCTTCACCTTGAGGGTCGCATCGGGAAATCCCCTGCTGTCTTTCAGCAATGTGAAGCCGCCTCCATAGAACTGCTTGGTAAGACGCTTTTTGACTTTTTTGGTCTCCTCGAGAAGCTGTTGGCACTCCTCCAGTGTGATGCTTTCAGGCTCTCTCTCTTTGGGAATTTTTGCATTTTTGAAGCCATCCGTAATGAATGGACCCCAGCGGCCATCGATAATCTGTACGCAAGCGCCCTCAAACAACTGGATCTCCTTCTCCCTGTCTGCCTCCTTTTTCGCATCGATGAATGACTGCACCTGCTCCATGGTGATCTTGTGAGGATCTTCGGGGTCGATCGAAACATTTTGCGGCAGCAGCTCGACGCCGGTAATATTGCGCTCCTCCAGCAAACTTCTGATCTGTTTGTCAACATAACCGGCATAGGGTCCGAAACGCCCGGCGTTGACGAACACCTCCTCTGCGGCTGTCGTATCACCCACGATTCTCGGCAGTTCGAACAGAGGCAACACCTCTTCGAGTGTCACGCTGTGCATGCTCTGATCTGGAGTCAGCCCGGCAAATTGTGGTTTCTCTTCATCATCCCTGGTGCCAATCTGCGCAAAGGGGCCGTAGCGGCCAATCCTGACGCTAACGGGACGACCGCTCTTGGGATCGGTTCCCAACTGTCTCGACTGGCTGGCCTCCTCACGTGAAATATCTTCTGCCCTCTCCACATCCTCGTGAAAGGGCCGGTAAAACTCTGCAATCATGTCTCGCCAGTTACTTTTACCGGCTGCGATGCGGTCAAATTCCGCCTCGACTTTCGCGGTGAAGTTGTAGTCGATGACCTCGGAAAAATGTTTCACCAGGAAGTCGGTGACGATGCCTGCGATATCCATGGGGAACAGCTTTGCCTTCTCTGCACCCGTTATCTCGACTCTATCCTTGTTGATTATTTGACCGCCCTGCAGCGCAAGAATTCTGACGGTGCGCTCACGCCCGTCGCGGTCGCTCTTCTCGACGTAACCGCGATTCTGTATGGTCGAGATAGTCGGCGCATAGGTAGATGGCCGTCCAATGCCCATTTCCTCCAGCTTTTTCACCAGGCTGGCCTCGGTGTAGCGTGGCGACGGCCGGGTAAAGGCCTCCTGCGCCCGCATCACGATCATTGGCAGATCCTGCCCGACATGCAACGGCGGCAACATCTTTTTATCCTTTTCACCACCCTCCTTGTAGACCTTGAGAAATCCGTCGAATACCAGAACCTCACCCTTTGCAAGCAGATCTTCGTCAATCGTTGAGACATCGATAACCGCCGTGGTTCTCTCCAGCCGTGCATCCGCCATCTGTGAAGCAATCGTGCGCTGCCAGATCAACTGGTAGAGACGCTGTTCATTCCTGTCGCCGGTGACAGTCGCATTCGCCAGATCAGTCGGCCTGATTGCTTCGTGAGCCTCCTGGGCCCCGGCAGATTTTGTCTTGTAGCGTCTGATTTGCAGATAATCACTGCCAAAATCTTTGCTGATGGTCGAGGTAGCCTGTTTCAGAGCAGTATCGGAAAGATTGACCGAGTCTGTCCGCATATAGGTGATTTTGCCGGATTCGTAGAGTTTTTGCGCCACAACCATCGTCTGCCTGACGGAAAAACCGAGTCGCTGCGAGGCTGCCTGCTGTAGCGTTGAAGTGGTAAAGGGTGCCCGTGGAGAGCGTTTTGCAGGCTTTTTTGAGATATCCGAGAGCGTATACTGCGCCTCTTTAACGCTCTCGAGAAACTCCTCTGCCTGTTCAATAGTGTGCCGATCTTTTGGCAACTTCCCCGTCAGTACAGCACCCTTTCCTGCTTCAAAATCTGCACTGATGCGAAAACTGGAAACGCTCTCAAAT
>JAQYVP010000169.1 GCA_030145485.1 Chromatiales bacterium | reverse complement strand
AGGTAGCTTCCGCACCCATATCGGAGAGATGCGTCCAATTGAGGGTGATGAATTTCATGAATATCAGGTAGATATGTTGACGTAGCGTAACTTCTCAAAAAACCCGTGTCTGCATGGACGCATGCATTTCGCGGCCGGAAGGCCGCTCCTACGTTTGGCTCCGTATCGATTTGTAGGAGCGGTCTTCTGACCGCGATCATGCACGGAGTTATTGAGAAGATACGACGTAGCTGGGTTTGTATCACTTTTTAGGATGTAAAAGTGATACAGGAATTGCTCATAATGTACTAGAATAGACGCAGAAGTGATACAGAAGTGATACAGGATTGATACAAAAAAACCAGCACAGTTTAGGGCTGAGCTGGGCTTCACATAATCCGCTATACGTGAGCAAGATCATGCGTATGAAGCCGTATATCAAACAAGAGGTTCTCTAATGGCTTCCATTCTCAAGCGTGGTAAAAAGTACCGCGCCCTCGTTTGAAAGAAAGGCATGCTCCGATGCCATACATTCCAAACCCCGCAAAATTCTTTGATCAAAGTGCTCCTGCGCATGGTGACTTGAGGGATGGTGGATTCGTGAGCGAAAATTTCTAGGAAACTTTAGTATCTTAATACTGCACTTCTTTTTGCAGCGCAAGTAGCGCAAGCTGAGACAGACACAAAAATCATCGTCATCCCCAGTGACGGGGAAGACTACACCTACTCAGAACAGCAAAATTCCCTCAATGACGATGTACCCCGGATGAGAGACGAAACATACTCCGATGCGGTACATCGAAAAGAATATTTTGAAGAAGATATGCGCCTGGAAGGTATCGATATAGGCATAGAGGATGACTGATCAACTGAACGAAGATCCAACAACCTGGGAAACTGGCGAACTCGTCGCATTCCTGGAAAAAGCAGCACTGGCCTATCGCCAGGGAACGCCGTTGATCGAAGATGATCTTTATGATCACGTCTATCTGGCTGAACTCTGTAAACGGGATCCCGAGCACCCCTTCCTGCACCAGGTCGAGGCAGAGCCTGATTACGGGGCAGGGCGGCTGAAGCATCCCGAGCCGATGCTGAGTACGGAAAAGTCCTATTCGATCGAGGAGACCCGAAAGTGGGTCAAGCGCATCCAGTCGGAAGCCAAAAAACAAGGTATCGATGTTGCTGAACTGCGGGTCATGGTGACGGCAAAGCTGGATGGCCTGGCCGCGATGCTGCGTGAGGATGGCAGGTTGGTCACGCGTGGCGATGGCGCCTATGGCAACGACATCAGCTCTGCATTCGATAAGGGCGTCGTCGATGTTGGAAATGGTGCGCCCGGGGTGGGTGAACTCGTGATGGTGGAGAGTTATTTCGAGCAGCACCTGAAAGCGGCCGGATACGCCCATCCGCGCAATGTCTGTGTCGGCATCGTCAACTCGGACGAGATCAACGCGGATTTCAAGCAGGCGTTAGCGGCAGGCATGGTGCGCTTTGTCCCTTACGCCGCGCTGGAAAAGTGGCAAGGCTCCCTGGAGGAGTTGCTTAATGACCATGATGCCATTCAACAGCAGGTCAGGGAGTCTTGTGACTACCCCATCGATGGCGTTGTCGCAGAGATCACCGATGAAAAACTCAAAACGCTGCTTGGCAGCACCTCCCACCACAACCGCTGGCAGATTGCGATCAAACAGCGCGCGGTTGCAAAGCAGACCACCGTCAAATCGATCAGTTGGCAGACGGGAAGAACCGGGCGTGTCACGCCTGTACTGGGAGTCGAGCCCATCGAGTTGTCCGGGGCCATCGTCTCGCGCATCACGGCTCATCATGCGGGAAATGTCAGGGCGCTGGGCCTCGGTGAAGGCGCGGTGATCACCGCCGAACGCTCGGGTGAAGTGATACCCAAGATCGTTGCTGTGGTCGAGTCTGCCAAAAAAACGACACTCCCAAAGAAGTGCCCATCCTGTGAACACGAGCTGGTGTGGGAGGGTGACTTTCTCACCTGCGTCAACCACCTGGCCTGTCCGGCGCAGATCAAGAACACCCTGGAGCACTTCTTTCGCACCCACGGACAGGTCGATGGCTTCGGCCCCAGGAGTATCGACAAGCTGGTCGAAGCCGGTATCGACACGCTGCAAAAGATCTATGCCTCCACCGAAGAGGATTTCATCAAGGCGGGGTTTGGCGAGGGGCAGTCCAAAAATCTCAGGCGGGAGTTGAACCGCTCACTCTCCGTGCAGATCGAGGATTGGCGTCTGCTGGCGGCCTTTGGCATCGCGAGGCTGGGCAAAGGCGATAGCCGGCGGCTGCTTCAAGGGATGCGGCTCGAGCATCTCGCCAGCGTCACCGAAGAGGAGATTATTCGCATCGATGGATTTGCCGGGCTTTCAGCAGGGATCATCGTTGCGGAGCTAAAAGAGATGTGGCCGAAGATCGAACAGATGCTGGAACTGGGCTTCAAGCTGGAAGAGACGCCGCTGCTGTCAGAGGCAGACTCGATTGAATCCCCCATCGCAGGGATGAAGATCGTCTTTACCGGCAAGATGCTGCAGGCATCACGCGACGAAATGAAGAAGCAGGCGATGCAGCTGGGGGCGAAGGTACAGAGTGCCGTCTCGTCCACGACAGACCTGCTGGTCTGCGGAGAGAATGTCGGCGCCGCCAAAACGGGCAAGGCGGAAAAGCTGGGTGTGCGGGTAGTGACCGAGGCCGAGTATGTTGCGCTGCTGAAATAACGCGCTCATTACGAGTGTAGATTTTCCGTCATCGTTCGGCGCACCGCAGCATCTTGCCTGCAGGTGTTGTCATGCACCGGGCTATTGAGATATTGCTTTTCACAAAAACTTGAGGATCGAGTGATAGCTTCTCGATAACTCTGTGCAGGGGAGCAAAATGCTATCGCATTTCAAATCGTGGTCAGCCGGTAAATGCTCCTGCGTTGCCGGCACTTCCGCCATCCGTGGCGGTCGGAAGACCACTCCTACATCTGAGGTCAGATAGACTGTAGGAGCGGTCATCTGACCGCGATTATGCACGGGATTATTGAGAACTCCTTACGCAGCCAGCTTTCTCAGGACATAGTGCAGGATGCCGCCGTGCTGGTAATACTCGACCTCATTGGGCGTGTCGATGCGCACCCTGGCAGTGAATACCTTGCTGCTGCCGTCCGCTGCAGTCGCCGTTACCGTCACCTCTTTGGCCGAGCCGTCTCCAAGTCCGCTGATGTCATAGCTTTCGGCGCCGTCCAGGCCCAGGCTTGCAGCGCTGTCACCATCCATGAACTGCAATGGCAGTATGCCCATGCAAACCAGGTTGGTGCGGTGGATGCGCTCGTAGCTCTCGGCGATGACAGCCTGTACGCCTAGCAGTTTAGGGCCTTTTGCCGCCCAGTCGCGGGATGAACCGGAGCCGTACTCCTTGCCGGCGATCACGATCGCTGCTACTCCATCATCGAGGTAGCGCATGGCACCGGCATAGATTGACATCTCATCACCAGAGGGTTGATGGCGGGTGACACTGCCCTCGGTGCCGGGCGCCAGTTGATTGCGCAGACGAATATTGGCGAAGGTGCCGCGCATCATCACCTCGTGGTTGCCGCGGCGCGATCCATAGGAGTTGAAGTCTTTGGGATCGACACCATGCTGCTGCAGATATTGACCTGCAGGGGCATCCGCCTTGATGGCGCCGGCCGGTGAGATATGGTCGGTAGTGATCGAGTCGCCCAGCAGCGCCAGGCAGCGCGCGCCGGTGATATTGCTGACGGCATCGACCTGTTTGCTCATGCCGGTGAAATAGGGTGGATTGCGGATGTAGGTGGAGTTCTCGTCCCATTCAAACACCTGCTCAGCAGGCGCATCGAGTCCCTGCCAGCGCGCGTCGCCATCATAGATGTCGGCATAGGCGCTAATGAAAGAGTCACGATCCAGGTTCGCAGCGACAGCCTCATTAATCTCCTGCTGGGTTGGCCAGATATCTTTTAGATAGACCGGATTGCCATCGGCATCTTCAGCCAGTGGTTCGTTGTAGGGGTCGATATCCATGCGCCCGGCAATTGCATAGGCGACAACCAGCGGTGGTGATGCCAGGTAGCTCATGCGCACCTCGGCATGTACACGGCCCTCGAAGTTGCGGTTGCCGGAGATGACCGAAGCGACGCTGAGATCACCCTCGGCAATTGCTTTGGAGACCGGCTCCGGCAGCGGGCCGGAGTTGCCGATGCAGACGGTGCAGCCATAACCGACATTATAGAACCCCAACTGCTTGAGAGAATCCATCAACCCCGACTTCTCCAGATATTCGGTCACCACCATGGAGCCGGGGCCGAGGGAGGTCTTCACCCAGGGTTTGACGCTGAGGCCTCTTTCGACGGCTTTTTTGGCGACCAGTCCTGCGCCCAGCATGACCGAGGGGTTGGAGGTGTTGGTACAGGAGGTGATGGCGGCGATGACGACCGAGCCATCATCCAGTTCGATCTGTTTGCCATCGATGGTGGTGGCGATCGCCCTGCTGCTGATATTTTGCTCCTCTTTGATAGCGGCCAGCGCTTTGGCAAACTCCTGCTTGCTTTCGGAGAGCAGTACACGATCCTGCGGGCGCTTTGGGCCTGCCATCGATGGCACGATGGTTGAGATATCCAGTTCGAGGGTTTCCGAGTAGCTCGCTTCGGGAGTCTCATGTGTGAAGAACATCCCCTGGGCTTTCGCATAGGCTTCGACCAGCGCGATCTGTTCGTCAGAGCGCCCACTCAGTCGCAGGTAGCTAAGTGTTTCATCATCGATCGGGAAGAGCCCGCAGGTGGCGCCGTATTCCGGAGCCATGTTGGCGATGGTAGCGCGATCTCCCATCGGCATTTTGCTGATCGCAGGGCCATAAAATTCGACAAATTTTCCAACCACGCCGTGTTTGCGCAGCATCTCCACGATGGTCAATACCAGGTCTGTTGCAGTGGTTCCTTCAGGCAACTCACCTGTCAGTTTGAAGCCGACGGCCTTTGGGATCAGCATCGAGACGGGCTGTCCCAACATCGAAGCTTCCGCTTCGATACCACCGACACCCCAGCCGAGAACGCCGACGCCGTTGACCATGGTCGTGTGTGAATCGGTGCCGACGAGAGTGTCTGGATAGGCCTGCAACACACCATCGTTCTCCTGTGCCATCACCACGCGTGCGAGGAACTCGATGTTGATCTGGTGCACGATACCGGTGTCCGGTGGCACTACCTTGAAGTTGGAGAATGCCTGTTGTCCCCATTTCAGAAACTGGTAGCGCTCTTTATTACGTGAGAACTCCAGCTCCGCGTTCTTCCCAAAAGCATTGCTATTACCGAAAAAGTCCACTTGAACCGAGTGGTCGATCACCAGTTCAGCCGGTTGCAGCGGGTTGATCTTTTCCGGGTTGCCACCCAAAGCCTTCATGGCATCACGCATCGCCGCCAGATCGACAACAGCAGGAACACCGGTAAAATCCTGCATCAGTACGCGAGCAGGGCGGTACTGGATCTCCGTGGAAGGCTCCGCAGCGGGATCCCAGTTGGCGATGGCCTCGATGTCGCCTTTTTCGACGCTCACACCATCTTCATGGCGCAACAGGTTTTCCAGCAGGATCTTCAGTGAGAACGGCAGTTTTTCACTGCCAGCAACGGCATCAATTTTATAAATTTCGTAATGATTGCCCGCAACATCGAGCGTTGATTTTGCATTGAAACTATTCATGGGGATTCTGGCATCTGTAGAAAAATAAGCAGGTTGAGACTATACCACAGAGCAGCTGAAATTCGCCTCTTCACAGCGTATCTTTATCCACAGATGAACACAGATAAACACAGATTAAATGATGCCATAATAGATTCGTCTCCATCTATGGATATGAGCGGAGGGTGTCAATAAGCTACGCACATTGCACCGGGAAAATGATGGAAAACTCTCACCAGCATCGGTCAATTGTTGCTGCGGGGCCTTTTTTGCCGGTTGAAGTCAGCGTGTACGATGGACATTCGCTGTCATTGGCCTGTCTGCCTGTCGCTGTGGCGCTTAGAATGTAACTTTGATTGTTGTTCGACAAAGTGACAGCCAGGCTGTAATAGCCGTGTTCGGTGAGAGCCGAGCCGGTGATGCGTGTCGGCGAGGCATCCTTGTATGAAGAGTCGTTGTTTGCGTAATAGCCCTCCATGCCGGCGGCAAGGTTCTGCAACTCTCTGCTGGCTTCGCCGCGCCTGGCCTCGGTGATGAATGATTGATAGCTTGGGTAGGCGAGGGTTGAGAGGATTGCAACAATTGCGATTGTGATGAGCAGTTCGATGAGGGTGAAACCCACAAGAGTAGTGCGCGCTTTGTCCATGACTACGGAACCTCTGAATAAATCCATGGGATGGGGGTTCGGGGGAAGGAAAAAGCGAACTCCCATTGTAATTCATTGATAGTCACCCCTTCCCCCGTAGAAAAACTTGCAGGAAAGCTCTGGTCGAGGCGCGAAGCTTCCGCTCCCTGCTCACGCCCCTCACCTACGTCCATGTAGGCGAAGCGACTTGATCAGAGCTTTCCTATTGCTCCAGGTCAATCCATGACTGGCGGCCTTCCGAGTATCTCTTCTCCCGGTGCGGTCGCAGTTCATAGGGGGTGTTGGAGAGTGCATCATTACCATCTGTTTTATCAACATCGCTGAGCAGGGGCGATTCTCCGCGCTTGTGTTTGTAGGCCTCAAAATAGAACAGAAACTTTTCGAGGTCAAATTCGGCGGATTCAGCTGAAATGGCATTTTCAAAGGCTTTGCACTCAAGCCTGTCCGACAGGGTGACAGCAGTCACATGAGCGTTCGAATATGTCGAGGAGATACAGCCATTGTTCTCCAGACCCTTGATTGACTCTCCGATCTGTTGTGAATAATCGGGGAAAAATGGATCAAATCCCTGGTCGCAATCCAGCACGCAGTCGTAGTTGATTGCATTGAGGTAGACGGCATTTTCACCATTTGCAATGCTGGCAATAACAGGGCGTGAGAAGAGATCGTAGCCACTGAGTCGTTCACCAACCGGGTAGCGTGCATCCTCACCATCAACCCTGTAGATATCTCCATCATCGAGCAGGCCGCTGTTGTCAAAATCAGAGATGGCAGTTACGGGTGAGCCTCCATCCAGCCAGTTCAGTTCATTGAAGGCGTGCCGGATGGTTACTCCGTCTTCGGCAATCCAGGCGGAGACGAACTGTACTCTTCCGGAGCGCAGCACCATTTGATCGGTGATGCGTTCGGATGTATGAGCGGCAGGAAAGCTCACAACCCAGCCCGAGGGACCGCTTGCTGTTGTCTCTGCCAGGCGCAGCGTCACTTTTCGATCATTCACATCGTCGATTGTGACTTCGCTAAGTTTTGCTCTGTTGAGATCTTCCTCCCGGATCATGTTGCTTTCTGTAACAGCCTCGGCGGGTGTTTTATCACGGATTGCAAACACTTTTTGTGGAGTCACATTGGCGCCATCTGCCTCGCTCAACAGGCTTCCACTGCTGAAGTAGATCATGTAGCCGCCATCGGGGTGGCGCGCTACCTGCGGGCGGGTGGTAATCGGGTGTGAGCTGCCGGCACTGAAGAGTGGTGTGCGCGGTGATTCCAGTGATGCCAGGTCAAATTTCCACAGATTGCCATTGAGATCCCCTGCATAGGCAATTCCTGCAGTGGTGACAACCGCTGGTGCTGAAAGACCGCGATTGTCACTGCCTGCAGGGATTGCTGTGACCACAGCAGGGTTCTCTACTGAAATCAGCAGGAGTTTTGCCTGCTTGTTGCTCGAGAGGTAGCCGTTGCCGCTGATTACAACAGGATTGGAATCAACACCGGAAAGGAGTTGAATGATGAGAGGCGCAGCGTGAATATAACCGATGTCATTATGGTCGGAGAGTTCCCATACCAGGGTCTGGTTGTTCAGTTCCGCACTGCTGATATCCAGCAGGAACAGTGCCTTGCCGCCTGCGCCGAGACTGCCTGCAAGCAGGGTTTTCCAGCTCTCTCCAGACTTAACATCACTGCTCGACAATCCGCCGTCGACATAATGACTATGTGTGTATCCGGGCTGCGCCAGTCGATTGAGTTTGGGGATGAGCACGGAGGGCAGGTAAGAGAAGACGAGAGTTCCGTCATCTGCGTCAAACACATGCAGCATGCCGTCATTGGCGCCAACATATATACGCTCGCCGCGATCACTGTTGGCGCTGTCGTCAGGCGCACCAACGTGGATTGGCGTAGAGTGCAACATGTCGCCGAGGGCATGGAGGCGGAAACGATAGGCGCCATCAGGAAGCTCCCTGGAGCGGTCGCCACGGATGAAATCCAGGATCTCTTCACCCTTGTATGGCGACGCCGGATCTAGCGGGTTGGAAGTGATTGCTGACTGCTGTGCGGGACTGAGTTGATCCCACGCAAAGGAAATTTGCGCGCCATTGCCATCGACAGTGATGATATCTCGCTGCCGCCAGTAGGGTGATGAGGGCGATGCAATTTTTTCCAGTTCATTGTAGCGTCCTCGGGCGCTCCACCTTCCGGGTGACTTCTCTCCGGAAGCGTCGATGAGCCACTCTCGCAGGTCACCGGACCAGGTGATATTCTCATGCCACACCTGATAGGCGCTGGCGCCTGAATCGATGCGCAGATCATAACTGCTGAGTTGCAGTGGCGCGATACTCCATATTGGCTGGGACGCCGGATCAACCACTGCGTCGGCGAACAGAGGTCTTGCCGGGAGTGCAGTTATCGTGATGAGGAGCGTTATGGTGATCGATCTTTGAAGTCCGTTTTTCATGCGATTTTCCAGTGTAAGAGTTTGCAGTCCTCAGTTTGCAGCGCATGTTTTCCAGCAAACTGCCTACTGCGGAGTGTGCCTGTGCAGGCACAAAGCTATGGCGCTACTCCCTCCACTGTCCTGTAGAGAGATTGAAGGATGCGTTGACTTCCCTTTCCGGCGATAGCAAGGGCTGAAATGCGGAACAGGTAGTAAGAGATTCTGTTGTTTGTTTCTGCTTGTTCCTCTATGGCGATATTGTCGCCTTCGCTCTCGTAGACCGGGCCGAGGTAT
>JAQYVP010000104.1 GCA_030145485.1 Chromatiales bacterium | reverse complement strand
GGCAACCTGGGAACGGCCGAGCTCACGCCTGTTGAGGAGCTGCTTGAGTGGTGGAACAGCCATGACCTGCCAGGCCACAAAGCCGTGAAAATTGGCATGGACGGGGCGATCGAATCATTCTCTGCACCGCTGGTTGATGGTTACGCGCGTTCCGACGTTTCTGCAGTAGAAAGCCCCCTTCCTGGCGATCAGGCGACAGAAGATGAGGCCGGCGCAGATGACGATGTCCAACCTCTCGTCCCGGAGCAGGAGTTGACCAACTACGTTGCTCAGCTGGATGCGGCAGGCTTCCAGGTGAAAGTCCATGCGATTGGTGATGGATCAGTGCGCGCCACGTTGGACAGTTACGAAAAAGTAATTGAGGCAAACGGCAACAACCGTCTTCGCCATCATATGGATCATTGCAGCCTGATACATCCTGACGACTTTCAGCGTTTTGTCGATCTCGATGTCAGTTGTTCTATCTGGCCACCGCTAAATGCTCCCGTGGGTTACAACGTTGGTAACATCAAGCCGGTACTGAAACCGGAAACATGGGCTCGCATGTATGCCAATCGCGACCGCATCGATGCGGGCTTACGGTTGGTGAATCATACAGACGCGCCGGGCGCGGTTTTGTGGCCCTGGTGGGGCATGGAAGCGACCGTGACGCGTGGCGTCCCGGGTAAGCCTGATGTGCCGAAAATGAGCCCGGAACAGGCGATAACAATTGTCGAAGTCATCGAGGCATACACGATCAATGTTGCCTGGTCCATGTTGAACGATGAAGTAACCGGATCAATCGAAACAGGCAAGTGGGCCGACATGATCGTGCTCAATCACAACCTGCTCGAGATTCCAGCAACAGACATACACAAGACCGAGGTTCAGAAAACGATCTTCAAGGGCGAAGTCGTATATCAGCCGTAATGAGCCCGGGCCGGCTGTTTGGGTTACACGCGAGGCGGTGTCGAATGCCTGGGTGTTTATAAAAAGCACCCGAAATTGTGGAATGAAAAGAGTAAACAAAACATGACTGGTCGATTCACCCTTGCTTCACTGATGTCTATTGCCCTGTTTGCCTGCTCACCGGCAGGAGATGAGGCAGCACCTGAAACCGCATCTCAAGCAGTTTCAGCTTCACCCACAGTGCTTGCAGACACAGTGTATATCAACGGTAAAATCTACACCGTCGATGAATCCCGGCCCTGGGTCGAGGCGGTCGCGATCAAAGATGGCAAGTTCATTGCCGTCGGATCGGCTGATGACGTTGCCGCCGTAACAGGTGAAGGCACAGAAGTCGTCGATCTCGCTGGTGCATTTGCAATGCCGGGAATCGGCGATACACATATCCATCCCGGACTGCTTATGGCCAAGCGGGCGTTCTGTGCGTTGCCCGGTACTTTTCATGAGCCGACCGAAGAACAGATTATCGACGCACTTAAAGAATGCATTGCCGATTATCCTGCAGATCGCGAGTGGTTTATCGCACAAGGATATACAACACCGGCAATGGACCCCGCAACACTGACGCGCGAGTTTCTGGACAAGCTCATTCCGGACCGTCCCGCCTGGATTGAAGATGAATCGGGGCATAAAGGTTGGTTCAACACGCTTGCAATGGAGGCTGCCGGTGTTGACAAAGACTTTGAAGATACCGGAGTCAGTTTTTTTAGCCGCACTGCAGATGGCGATCTTGCAGGTGAAGCGCTCGAAGGTGCAATGAACCCGTTTCTGAATGTATTACCACCGTTCGATACGGAGTTACGCAAGACAGGCTTTATGAGCTTGCTTAATGAGGCAACGTCGAAGGGCATGACAGCAGTTGGTGATGCTTATGTGTTTGATGTCGACCTTCAGGCCTGGCAGGAGCTGAAACAGGAAGGCAAATTGAATCAACATATCTCTTTGTATCTCAAGGGTAACCTTGGGACAGCCGAGCTGACTCCCGTGGAGGACTTGCTGGAGTGGTGGGATAGTTATGATCTGCCGGGCCACAAAGCAGTGAAATTGGGCATGGACGGTGCAATTGAATCAGTTTCAGCGCCGCTGGTTGATGGCTATGTAACCGCAAGCGATAAGGCCGATCCGCTGATTCCGGCGGCGGAGTTTGCGGCCTACATTGCTCAGCTTGATGAGGCGGGATTTCAGGTGAAAGTCCATGCGATTGGCGACGGAACGGTGCGCGCGACCCTCGATGGATACGAAAGCGTTATCAAGTCCAATGGCAACAACCGGCTTCGCCACCATATTGACCATTGCAGTCTGATTCATCCTGATGACTATCAGCGTTTCGTTGATCTTGATGTGAGCTGCACTATTTGGCCACCGTTAAACGCGCCGGTTGACTACAATCTCGGCGCCATAAAGCCGATGTTGAAACCGGAAACCTGGTCCCGCATGTACGCGAATCGGGACGCATGGGATGCGGGTGTCCGTCTCGTCAACCATTCTGACGCGCCGGCTGCTGCGTTTTGGCCCTGGTGGGGAATGGAAGCCGCCATTACACGCGGCAAACCAGGCAAGCCTGATGCGCCGAAAATGGGTCCCGAGCAAGCTTTGACCGTTGCCGAAGCCATCGAGGCTTACACGATCAATGTTGCATGGTCCTTGTTGGTCGATGAAGAAACCGGATCAATCGAAGAAGGCAAATGGGCCGACATGATCGTACTCAATCACAACCTGTTTGAGATTCCAGAGTCCGAGATTCATAACACGGCAGTACAAAAAACGATCTTCAAGGGCGAAGTCGTATATCAACCGTAAACCTGCTCGTGCTTTCCTATATCTACGAGCAGGATTTCATCGCCCTCGATGAGCAGTTCAATCACGATTCGGTAACTCATGTTTATCGAGACTGATGACAGGCCGCTCAGCTGGCCTTTAAGACGGTGGAGCCTGAGAGACGGATGAAAGGGGTTGAGTTCCAGCAACTCCAGGGTCCTACGGTACTGCACATGGATCGCGGGGTGTTTGCTCAGAAATTTTCTGGCCCGCCTGATATAACTTGCCGGGTAGATCAGCTTATAGGGCATCTGTGACCCGTTTCATGTGGTCATCAACACTTTCTGTGATCACCCGCCCGGCCTCATAGTCCGCTCGCGCTTCGCGCACGGCGATATCCAACTCGTACTCTCTCAGCTGCGAGTACTTGTCCAGGCTCATGACCACGTACTTGTCCTGACCCCTGACCGAGATGACCACTTCGTCGTCAGTCTCGAGGTGTTCCTCCACGGCGGAGACGCCCCTGGTTTTCAATTCGTTTGCAGTCACGGTTCCCATAGTCATCTCCTGAATCGCACCCTTAATCGCACTACATATAGTACTCTTAAATGCACTATTGAGCTAATTGTACAAGAAACTATAAGGAATTACTGTCGGAAAAGCGCTCGATCTGGGGGACGGGTATTCGCTTTGTGGTCACCTGACGGAATAGACAACACCTTGCAGCGGCTCCTGGCCGTCAAGGGCTTTACTGCCCCTGTCTCTACATTTCCAGATTGCGCAGGTAACGACTGGCTTTACGCAGTTCAATACCTTCGACTACCTGTTCCAATTGCAG
>JAQYVP010000224.1 GCA_030145485.1 Chromatiales bacterium | reverse complement strand
ACCGATAGATGGACAACTTCAAGCAGACCGATGGCTAACAAAAAATAAGAGAAACATCCACTGTGGGACGAACACACCGGCGCTGATCCGGTTGTCGTCACAGCGATTCACTCGGGCCATGCATTACGTGAAGAGCTGCAGAAGATCATGGCGTTGGATGAGGCCTCCCGCCTGCGGGAGGAAGACCTTTTCACCGATGCCTGGATCGCTATCTCCGACAATTACATCCTTCCCGAACGCTCCCGCTTCGAAGTTGATTTAAATCGTGCGCGGGATGAAGCCGTATATACCTCTGCCGAAGAGGCCTGGGGGCTTAACCTGTGGAAAACACCGCCCACCAGGGAGATGATCATCCGCTCGCTGGAAGAGTACGATGCATTTTACGAGGAGCTGAGCAACATCTTTGATGAGATGAAAGCCAGACATGGGCACTTTGTTATTTTTGATCTTCACGCCTATAACTACCGTCGCCATGGTCCGGATGAACCACCGCAGCCAGCCGCAGAAAATCCCGAGATAAACATTGGCACCGGCACCATGGATCGCAACTTCTGGGGGCCTTTGGTTGATCGCTTTATTGACGATTCACACAGCTTCGATTTTCTCGAGCGTCATCTCGATTTGTGCGGGAAAATGTGAAGTTCGTGGGGCGACAATTCGCGCAGTGGACACATGACAACTACCCCCAAAGCGCCTGCCTGCTCGCCATTGAGTTCAAGAAGTTTTATATGAACGAATGGAGCGGCCTGGGTGACCCGATACAGATCCAGGCGATACGTCAGGCACTGGCCAGCACTATCCCCGGAATTAAAAAGTCACTGGCTGCGCTGTGAAAAACAGACGACACATCGGAAACATCAACGATGAATTTATCGCAACGGTCGCCCGGCAACTGGGAGCCAATGAATCACTGCGTTATCAGTTGGCAGATGAGGGCGAACTCCATATCGATCGCCAGCTCCCTTTTCTTTGCCTCTACCGCCGCCCAACCACAACCGGTGCCAGTGGCACAGACGCATTAATCACAGGCCAGGCAGCTTATCTCAAAATCACAACCGTGCCGGCGTATCAGGATGAAATCTCAAAACTTCTCCAGGCGATCATCTCAACACAAAGCAGGCTCTTTGGCGGTTTTTTGATCGTCGAAGTTTTCCAACCAATCGAAAAGTATATTAGTTGTCTTAGAGGCGCCGATTGCGAAGAGATTCCCGTTATCGAGATTCTCAATATGGCATCGTGAACGATTGGCATGGAGGCTTGTAGAGTTCTTCTTGGTGCTAAATCTAGCCGATATAGAGGGGATTCTTCAGGAGCGTATAGAGACTCTCACGTGAGAATGGTCGACCTTCAGGTGCTTTCCTGGTTGGCTTGCTCACAATCCCGAGTTGATCCAGTTCCTCCTTTAGCAGTTTCACCGAGCCTAGGGCGAGATAGCGTCGGTAGATATGGTTGATCCTGCTTACTTCCTCAGCATTCACAACCAGTTCACGATCCCGGGTGTCAGAACCCAGCGGCACGCCCCCCCCATCCACATCCCCTTGTACTTCGAAGCAGCCAGCTTGTCCCGAATCATCAACCTACCCCAGCAGTCGGCACCTGAGGAGCCTCTCTGCTGCATCTGGCGGGCATGCAACCACAGCAGTATCTCTTCCAGATGCTGACCTGAGATTAGAATAGCATCGCCTGCCTGCTGCGGCAGGGTTAACGCTGCTGTATGTTTAAAGCGGACAATCTTTGCGATCTCGTTCTGGCATCAAACAGCTCCAGGTGTTGAGGATTGACGCACAACCTGTTGCCGCATACCTGGCGCGCCATCATGCCATCCGCTGGCGTGTTGATAAAGGCGATGTAACTGATCTGCTGGGCGCTTTCGATGCGCGTTTGGCGGTGCTCGTCTCTGACCATGAGCCTGCCGTAGCCGCTGTTTGATATCTGCCCCCTCCAGAGCCAGCAGTCGCTGTCTTTATCCACAGAGACGCTGGCTTTGATGAGTTCTTGATATCGCTGACTCATGACAAATCCTCTGCTTTCTTCCGCACTGGAGTACTTTCAGAAACAGCGCGACTCTCCCTGAGGTAGCGGTCCAGAAGCCGCCGATGTTGCTGATCATAATAGAGCAGGACCTTCCGGATACTTTCCACGATGGCGCGCGGAGTTATGGTTGCACCTGTAAACTGGTCAAAACTCCCGCCGTCTTTTTTTACCTTCCAGCGAGAAACATCGGGATCGACCAGCGATTTGCCATCGAATCCCAATACCCAGTCGGAACGACCAAGTTCGATTTTGTCGCCTAGTCCCGGTGTTTCACTATGGGAGACAACTCGCACTCCCTTGAGAACGCCCTCGCCGCCGACTGCCACCAACATATGGATTGGCCCAGCATAGCCATTGGGGATAGTCGTCTCAAAGACGACGGCAGCCAGTGCGTTCCGCCGCATCCCCATGTACGCCAGTGTGTCGCTGGCACCGAGAGATTTGGGAGCATCGAGCGTCAGCGGATGCTGCAGAAAATCGTTGTCGACTTCCTCCTGCGGAACAAGTTCGTAGAGTTGACTGAGAAGTGACATCCGCTCGTTGTGCTGGATGACCCCGCGTGTCTGCACTTCTGTAGCTGAAACCAGCAATGCACCGAGTACACCGAAAGTGCCGAGGACGAGCCCTGAACGCAGGGTGTTTTTGAAAGTCATTATCTGCTCCTGTTGCACGTCTGCAGCACGGCACGCAGCCATACTGCAGACGCAACAGCTGAAAAGGCACAATATTCAGAGTCGCCAGGGCCTGCCATGGCAAACTTCATAGCGGCTGCTGCAACCGCGGTATGGCAATCTCTGCTCCTTTGGCTTCATCAACTTGTACTGTGTGTCATCTACTTCATGTTTGTCGCTGGAATGCCTTATCACCCTGATACCCCTGGTTCCTGATAACCATCAATAGCATTGAATTGAAATCGACCAATGCCTGCGCCACTCCCCCGGTTTTGATGGCACTTTGGAAAAGTGGCGCAGTATCGTGATGTTCAGCCTTCATCGATCCCGCTATCAACGGTGTTGTTGATCACTTCGTCCAATCGGCTTCCAGGTACGACGGGCGTCAGAATTTCCAGGCCCTCCTGTTCGGCGACCTTGATGGC
>JAQYVP010000170.1 GCA_030145485.1 Chromatiales bacterium | reverse complement strand
ATTGGTCGGGGTGAGAAGATTCGAACTTCCGACCACCGCAACCCCATTGCGGTGCGCTACCAGGCTGCGCTACACCCCGAAAAGTGAGACGGCATCCTACGTTGAGGATGCTGTGATGTCAATCGGTTTGTGGTCCCAATTATCTAACGCTTGAGAATCTGCTGGATCTCTTCCAGTTCGACACGCAGCTGATGAATCAGCTGCAGACTCTCATGGTGATCCTGTTTTGCAACATCCCCCGACAACTGCTGCCTGGCTCCACCGATGGTGAAACCCTGCTCATACAGCAGGCTGCGGATCTGGCGAATCATCATCACGTCATGACGTTGATAGTAACGGCGATTGCCTCTGCGTTTGACCGGCTTGAGCTGCGGAAATTCCTGCTCCCAGTAGCGCAGCACATGGGGTTTAACCACGCACAATTCGCTCACTTCACCAATCGTAAAATAACGTTTTCCCGGAATGGGAGGTAATTCAATATGCGCTTCACTCGCGTCCAGCATAGCCTTCAACCCTCGCTTTAAGTTTTTGTCCCGGTCGAAAAGTGACAACCCGTCTTGGTGAGATGGGTATCTCCTCTCCGGTCTTTGGATTACGTCCGGGGCGCTGCTTTTTTTCGCGCAAATCAAAATTACCGTAACCTGACAGTTTGACCTGCTGCCCCTGCTCCAGTGAGCGTTTGATCTCTTCGTAGAAGAGTTCGACCAGCTCTTTGGCTTCGCGTTTATTCAGACCTACTTCATCGAACAGAGACTCTGCCAAATTTGCTTTGGTTAACGTCATTTATGACTCCCGCAGTGTTGCGCCCAGTTTTGTCTCAAGTGCTGTCAGCACCTGTTGCGAGGCTTTTTGCACCTCTTCATCACCTAGTGTCCGTGATTTATCCTGTAAAATCAAGCTCAAAGCCAAACTTTTTCTGTCTGATTCGACATTTTCCCCAGTATAAACATCAAAAAGATGAATATCCCATACAATTTCAGAGGCAGATTGACGAATCACCTGCTCTACCCGGGCATAGGATGTGTCCCGATTGACGACAATGGCAAAATCACGGCGAATGCGGGGGAATTTCGACAGCGGTGTAAAAGATGGTATGGATCCAGGCTCCAACTGATTCAAAATAATCTCAAAAAGATAGGCTTTTCCTTTGATACCAAAAGACTTTTCAAGTTTTGGATGCAGTAAGCCCAGCCATCCGACTGTGCTACCATCACGCTCGATACGCGCCGTTTGCCCGGGATGCAGCACCGGATGTTCCGCGGCAACAAAACTGAAGAGCTCAGAACATCCAGTCAGGGAGAGAATCGATTCGACGTCATTCTTGATGTCGAAAAAATCGACCGCTTCAGATGCCTCTCCCCATTGCTCTGCAGAGCGCGTGCCTATCAGTAGACCAGATAAGCATTTTTCCTGTTTTATTTCATTGTCTTGAAGATTAAACATCAATCCTGTCTCAAGTAGACGAATGCGCTCCTGCTGGCGCGCCAGGTTATGCTTTGCAGTTTCCAGCAATCCACCCCAGAGTGACGGGCGCATGACCGACATCTCCGCCGAGATTGGATTGGCCAGTGTAATCTGCTCACCCTGGGGATCGAGATGTCTGGCGGCATCCGCCGGGATGAAGCTGTAGGTGATCACCTCCTGATAATCCCTGGCATTGAGCAGACGCGTGGCGCTCTCGAGACTGAAACCCGCCTCAGGCGGCAGATGCATGCTCAGCGAGAGATGCCCATGCGTCTGCGGAATATTGTCATAGCCATAGATGCGGCCAACCTCTTCGATCAGATCTGCCTCGATCGAGACATCAAAACGCCAGCTTGGCGGTGCTACCATCCAGCCATCATCGCACGCGGCCAACGACATACCGAGACGTTGCAGAGATGAGACAACAATCTCATCATCGATGGCAACACCCAGCAAGCGCTCGATGCGCGAGCGGCGAAGAACAATCACCTCACGTTCTACTGAGAAATCTTCAGCCCTGGTTTCGATAATCTCTGCGGCGGAACCGCCGGCAATCTCGAGCAGCAATGTCGTTGCACGCTGCATCGCTCTGCGTTGCATGGCAGGATCAACGCCGCGCTCGAAACGATGCGATGAGTCGGTATGCAGACCGTAGGAACGGGCCTTGCCACTGATTGCCAATGGTTCAAAAAATGCGCTCTCAAGCAATACATCTGTCGTCGTTCTGGTCACGCCAGAGGCTGCGCCACCCATGATGCCCGCCATAGCCAGCACTTTGTCACTGTCGGCGATTACCAGGGTATGCTCATCCAGAATGACCTTGGCGCCATCGAGCAGTTCGAGTTTTTCACCCGTATTTGCCATGCGCACGTTGATGCCGCCGCTGAGTTTCTCGAGATCAAAACCATGCATCGGCTGACCCAACTCCAGCAGCACATAGTTGGTGACATCGACGACCACGCCGAGAGAGCGCATACTGCCACGGCGCAGGCGCTCCTGCATCCACAGCGGCGTTTCAGCAGCGGAATCTATTCCCGTGACGATACGGCACAGATACCTTGGACAGGCTTGTTGTGCACTCAGTGTCACTTCAATGCTGCTGTCAGTCGTTACAGGAGCGTCACAGACAGGGATTTCATGCAGATCACAGCCAAAAATTGCCGAGACATCACGCGCAACTCCCATCAGGCTCAGACAATCTCCGCGGTCCGGGGTCAGGTCGACTTCGATGCAGTTGTCATCGAGATCCAGATAGCGCCGAAAATCTTCTCCGATGGGCGCCTCTTGTGGTAGCGGCATGATACCTTGCGACGAGTCAGCAAGTCCCAACTCCGAGGCCGAACAGATCATGCCCAGCGACTCGACACCACGCAGCTTTGCCCGGGTGATTTTGAAATCCCCCGGCAGCATGGCGCCTACTCTCGCCACCGGAACACGTATCCCGGCGGCAACATTTTTTGCGCCACAGACAATCTGCAGCGTCTCGTCCGCACCTGTGTTGACACGCGTGACGTTGAGTTTATCGGCATCCGCATGAGGATTGACACTGATGACCTCGCCAATCACGACGCCGCTAAACTTCGGCGCTGCAGATTCGACACTCTCGACTTCGAGGCCTGCCATGCTGAGACGGTGTGCTAACTCCTCCGTCCCGACATCCGGATTGACCAACTCTCTTAACCAGGATTCACTGAATCGCATCTATTTATTCCAGTTCGCTGTTTGTTGTTATCTGTTGAGAAAAGATTATTAACCACGGAACACATTGAATACACGGAAATGAAAACAAAATAATTCCGTGTGGTCTGTGTGTTCCGTGGTTAAAAAAAGTATGTTTGCCGAAATCATGGTGCCATGCGCAAACTTATTGACACCCTTCTACGGGTTTTCCAACAGCTATTCTTTTATCTGTGTCTATCCGTGTGGATCTGTGGATAAAAAAAGTCATCACGCAAACTGCTTAAGAAAGCGCAGATCATTGTCAAAAAAGAGTCGCAGATCATTGACGCCATAGCGCAGCATGGTGAGGCGCTCCACTCCCATGCCGAAGGCATAGCCGGTGAACTCCTCATTGTCGATGCCGACATGGCGAAACACCTCAGGGTGGATCATGCCGCAGCCGAGCACCTCCAGCCAGCCCGTGTGGCTACATACCCGGCAGCCCTCGCCTTCGCAGATGACGCATTCGATATCCGCCTCTGCCGATGGCTCCGTAAATGGGAAGTAGGATGGGCGAAAACGCACCTTCAGCTGTTTCTCGAAAAAAGCCTCCAGGAAATCGTGCAGAATCCCCTTGAGGTCACCGAAGGTGACATTTGTATCGACCATGAACCCCTCCACCTGGTGAAACATCGGTGTGTGGGTGATATCTGAATCACAGCGATAAACACGCCCCGGCGCAATCACCCGCAGCGGCGGTCCGCTTTTTTCCATGGTGCGGATCTGCACCGGCGAGGTGTGCGTGCGCAGCAGCAAGTGCTCGTCGAAATAGAAGGTGTCGTGCATAGCGCGTGCCGGATGGTGCGCCGGAATATTTAGGGCTTCGAAGTTATGATAGTCATCCTCGATCTCCGGCCCCTCCTCCACTTCAAAGCCTGCGCTGCGAAACAGTGTCTCGATGCGCTGCAATGTCCGTGTGACCGGATGCTGTCCACCGGTTCCAAGACCACGCCCGGGCAGGGTGACATCGATGCGCTCCTCTTCAAGGCGCCGTTTGAGCGCCTCGGTTTCTAGCACCTCTTTGCGCTGCATGATGCGTTGCTGCAGCATCTTTTTTGCTTTGTTGATCGCCTGTCCCGCCTGCGGACGCTCCTCTTTGGGGAGTTTGCCCAGCTGTTTCAGCTGTTCGGTAAACACTCCGCTCTTGCCGAGATACTCGACACGCACCAGATCCAGTTCACCAAGCGCTTGAGCCGAGATGATTTTCTGCTGCGCCTGCTGAAGCGTTTGTTCAAGTTGCTGTGACATCAGATTTACCGGTTTATATGTAACCTCTCAATAATCCCGTGCATTTCGCGGTCAGCCGGCAAATGCTCCTGCGTAACCGGCACTTCCGCCTTCCATGGCGGTCGGAAGACCGCTCCTACAGATCTATGTGGTGTTAGATGTGGGAGTGGTCTTCTGACCACGATTAAAATGCGGTAGCATTGTATTTACATGCACGGAGTTATTGAGAAGTTACGTTTTATCACGAAAAAGGGAGAAAACCAGCCGGCCTTCTCCCTTCTGTAACTGCATGTCGCTACAGACAGATTCCTTCTAGGCGAGTGCTTCTCTGGCCTGTGATGCCAGGGCGCCGAATGCAGGCTTGTCGTGAACAGCGATGTCAGCCAGCATTTTACGGTCGACTTCGATACCCGCCTTGTTCAGGCCATTGATCATGCGACTGTAGGAGAGGCCGTTGTTACGCGCTTCGGCGTTGATACGCGCTATCCACAGTGAGCGAAACTGACGCTTCTTTTGACGACGATCACGATAGGCATATTGGCCGGCTTTGATAACAGCCTGCTTGGCGACACGATAGACTTTACGACGTGCGCCGTAATAGCCTTTCGCCTGTTTAAGTACTTTTTTGTGTTTTGCGTGTGCGGTTACACCACGTTTTACTCTGGGCATTGTTCGCTCCTCTCAATTCAGGCGTAGGGGATCATACGACGTGCGACAGCAACATCTGACTTATGCAGTGTTGCCGGTGCCCGCAGTGCGCGTTTACGCTTGGTGCTCTTTTTCGTCAGGATGTGACGGCGATGAGACTGAGCTCTTTTAAAACCACCGGAGGCAGTTTTACGGAAGCGTTTGGCAGCTCCGCGATTGGTTTTCATCTTTGGCATTTTCGTTCTCCACTTAAAAACCCGGATTAGACCGGAGGGTTACTCTGACAGCGTCCGAGGTAATGCCTGTCACCAGGATGCTGTGGCTGTGGCTGCATTCTCACGAATCCAGCCATAATCATAATTTAACGAGACATATTACCATATTGGGGCGTAACTTCTCAAACAGTCCGTGCAGAATCCAGCAATTCTCAATAATGCCAATAGAGTATCGACATCTTAAGGGACTTTCACCACGAAGTTCACGAAGAATCTACTGGATAAAAAAATACCTTCGTGCTTTTCGTGTCCTTCGTGGTGAGTATCTCTCTACATTTAAAACTGCTGTATCGAGTTATCTCGCGATTGATGCGGTTCGTACCTCACCGGCATCCTACAAATTCATCCCATTTGCACGGGGTTATTGCAATACCAGTCAGATTTTTCTGGGGGCCATGATCATGACCATCTGGCGTCCTTCCATTCCAGGTTTTTGCTCGATCTGTGCAATCTCATCGAGATCCTTCTCGACACGCTGCAGCACTTCAAGACCCAGTTCACGGTGCGCATGTTCACGGCCACGGAAACGCATGGTGATTTTCACCTTGTCTCCCTGCTCGATAAACTTGACCAGGTTGCGCAATTTGATGTTGTAGTCACCAATATCGGTTGCCGGACGAAATTTAATCTCCTTGACCTGCACCTGCTTCTGTTTTTTCTTGGCTGACTGGCGCTGTTTTTTCGCCTCAAAGATATGTTTGCCATAATCCATGATCCGGCAAACCGGCGGTTGCGCATTGGGCTGGATCTCGACCAGGTCCAGACCAGCCTTCTTTGCAGTCTCCTTCGCCTCAGCGAGCGGCACGATTCCTGCCTGTTGACCTTCAGCGTCAATAAGACGCACCTCGTTCCCGGTAATGTCATCATTCAGACGGTTACGGTTACGCCTGCTTTGCTTAGCAATAATTCTCTCTCCAACATTTACATATAAAAAGTGAAGGCATCATTCTGTTATCGATGCTTTCCTCGAAACCTATTCACGACTCTCAAGCATCCCGTTGAGCATGACAGTCAAATCATCGATCGTCATGGAACCAAGATCCTTTCCGCCGCGCGCACGTACGGCAACGGTGCCGCTCTCCATTTCACGATCGCCAACGACCAGCATAAAGGGAACGCGTTGCAGTGTGTGCTCGCGAATTTTAAAGCCGATCTTCTCATTTCTCAAGTCAGTTTCGACTTTAAATCCTGATTTTTTTAAAGTTTTTGCAATTTTATTGACATATTCTGCCTGATTATCCGTAATATTCAACACCACGAGCTGCACCGGAGCCAACCACAGTGGTAATGCGCCGGCATAGTGTTCGATCAAAATGCCGATAAAACGCTCCAATGAACCGAGGATTGCACGATGAAGCATAACCGGCGTCTGCTTGCTGTTATCCTCTGCGACATAGTGTGCGCCCAGGCGTTCCGGCATGGAAAAATCCAGCTGAATGGTGCCGAGCTGCCACACACGCTCGAGGCAGTCTTTGAGTGAAAACTCGATCTTGGGACCATAAAAGGCGCCCTCGCCCGGCTGCAGATCCCACTCCAGCTCCTTCATGTCGAGGGCATCCTGCAGCGATTTCTCGGCCTTGTCCCACAACGCATCGGCGCCGACGCGCTGCTCAGGACGCGTCGAAAATTTCACCAGCACCTCGTCAAAACCGAAATCCCGATACACTTCGAATAGCAGGTCGATAAATGCGGAGACTTCATCCAAAACCTGTTCTTCGGTACAGAAGATATGCGCATCATCCTGCACAAAATTACGCACCCGCATCAATCCATGCAGCGTACCTGATGGCTCGTTGCGGTGGCAGGAGCCGAACTCCGCCAGGCGCAGCGGCAGATCGCGGTAAGATTTGAGGCCGTGATTATAGATCTGGATATGCGCCGGACAGTTCATCGGCTTGATCGCATAGTCACGGTTCTCGGATGCCGTAGTGAACATCAGCTCCTTGAACTTCTCCCAGTGACCCGACTTCTCCCACAGGGAGCGGTCGATTATCTGTGGAGTGCACACCTCCTGATAACCATGATCACGCAATTTGCTACGGATATAATCCTCGATGGTCAGATAGATCTGCCAGCCTCTGTCGTGCCAGAAGACCATTCCCGGCGCTTCTTCCTGTGAGTGAAACAGATCCAGCGCCTTGCCGATCTTGCGGTGATCGCGTTTCTCCGCCTCCTGCAGGCGTCTCAGATAGTCCTTGAGCTCCTTTTTGTCACGCCAGGCCGTACCATAGATGCGCTGCAGCATCTCATTGTCGGAGTCGCCCCGCCAGTAGGCGCCGGCAACCTTCATCAACTTGAAAGCCTTCAGCTTGCCGGTCGAGGGCACATGCGGACCGCGGCAGAGATCCGTGAATTCCCCCTGGGTGTAGAGTGACAGCGGCTCGGTATCGGGAATCGAGGCGATGATCTCGGCCTTATACTCCTCTCCAAGCTGGCGGAAAAATTTAACCGCATCGTCACGCTCCATCTCGGAGCGGGTAATAACGATATTGGCCCTGACCAGTTCTGACATCTTTTTTTCGATGGCTAGAAGGTCTTCCGGCGTGAAGGCGTGTTCGGAAGAGAAGTCATAATAGAAGCCATCTTCGATAACCGGGCCAATGGTCACCTGCACCTGCGGGAAGAGTTCCTTGACTGCCATCGCCAGCAGGTGCGCCGTCGAGTGGCGAATCACCTCGAGGCCTTCGTCGTCCTTGCCGGTAATGATGGCCAGTTCGGCGTCATCCTCGATAACATGCGAGGTATCGATCAGCGCACCGTCTACGCGACCAGCCAATGCGGCTTTCGCAAGACCGGGGCCAATCGATGCGGCAACATCGAAAACAGTAACAGGGTGATCAAAATCGCGGTATGAACCGTCAGGAAGCGTAATTTGCGGCATTCTAAAACCTCAGTGGTGACCCATACGAGAGGACACTTGAAAATCAAATTCAGTACAACAATGCTTCAATATCTATCAATAGAAATAATTTCAGAGTGCGTCATCCCGGCGAAGGCCGGGATCCATAGAATCAACCACTTAGAGTCGATATGCATGGATTCCGGCTAAAAGACTGCCGGAATGACGAGATTTTTCGAGCGTATCTGATGATAGATATTTATGCACTCCAGTACTAGGAGGCTGTCCGAGAATAGAAGACCTACTTCGGAAACGCCCTTTTGGCCAGATTTTCCGTCCATTATCGTTAAATAGCGCTGCTATTCGCCTCAAATGCACGAAAAATCTGACTCAAAATGGCGCTCCCTCGCTACGGCCCCTATTCTCGGACAGCCTCCTAGGAGGAACAAGCATTCAGGGAGTGAAAAAGCAATCTTTCCCTATTTGCTCCGTAACCGCACATTATAACGGATTTTTTCATGGGGACCATTCTGAATTTCCAGCTTTCAGCAATTCCTAGTAGGAAATATTATGTTCTGACCCCAATTTATTCTGGGAGCATGAAAGAGTTGTTTTCTTAAACCCGAGTAATTCGACACGAAAGGAGGTGGAGCTCAAAGAAAAAGCTGCTTAAAAAAAGCGACATCTTCCTAAACAACTACCGAGGTTGTAGTCTAATTCATCCATTCTTTTCATCAAGCTGGCGAAGGCCGGTATCCCGGGAGCACTTCGGGGACATCATAATCCCCCTTGTTCATTACCCATTTGTATAAGGTTTATCGTGTCACTGATCATGAAGCATTGTGTTCTGCTCACAATTGTTCGCCCTACTACCAAATCGTCTTTACGTGTCGATAGTCCCTGATCTTCGTATCAGCGGTAACCAACGGAGCTGAATGGCGCCGGGCAAGGGCTGTGATCATACGATCTGCAGGATCTTTGTGAAACTCCCCAGGCAAAGTGACCGACTGTATAGCCAGTTCGTTATCCAGCGGAACAAAACGCACTCCTTCAATCTCACCCACCACGGCAAACCAATCATCGATATTCATCGTCAGAGACAACCGCTCTTTATCAACCAGCATGGCAACTTCCCATGCAGTAATTGAAGAGATCAATATCTCGCCGGCAGGACTCATCTCCCGCTGAATTGCTTCTTTGGCATGGGTAGTTAGCTCCTTCGCCCCGTCAACCCACCACACCAGCACATGCGTATCTAAAACGATCACTCAATAGCCTCCCAGTCACCTTCACCAACGGGTTCTATTGGGCCCTGGTACTCCATCACACTCCCGTGCAGAATTTCCAGCGGGTTGCGATCTACCTTACGATAGGGACGCACCTCAATGGTCGGCCGGCCATGATCGGTAATAATCATCGTACCCCCTGTTGATTCAACCTCTCGAAACAACTCAAGCGCCCTGGCTTTAAACCGGGATTTAGATATCTGAATATCCATTTTATTAACCATAGTCATGTAACGATGGTCACTATAATAGCATAAATAATGACCACATAAAGCAGTCATTTTATCAGGCTGCAATTTCGCTACGGACGCAATTCACGGGCAGGCTTCCAGGCGCAAATAATCTCAAACATCATACCCCGTCATTTCTTCATCATGAATGACTAAACTAAGGGGTCGGTAACAAATAATTCTCGTTTGTCACTGACCACTTTTACTTTCAGTGCAGGATCTCTTCGATGCTGTTTGCCGACAATATTCGCTCCGACCATTTCAAGAGCGTGCTGGCATCTGCTGATTCCACAAGCCGCCGGTCATCTTCTGACATGCGATGACCAAACTTACGTTCCATTAATCGTAACAGTACGGCGACTTCACCTTGCTGTATACCCAACTGCTTTCCCTGTTGAATGCCTTGCTGCATTCCCTCATCTCTAAAACGATCTGCAAATGATGACATGGTGTTCGCCTCTTCAGGATATGATTTTCGATAGCTCCAAGAATAACAGCAGCGCCTGACGGGGAAAAAAGAAATAGGGATACTATCCCTGTATTCCCTGTGTATTCCATGTATTCCATGGTCTGCCCCCTATTTCTTATTCTTTTAACCTACATTCCGCACGAGGATAGCGAGGTTTAAGTATTTTCTAACACCATGAATTCACTGCATATCACGGGGCTCGTGAACAATGGCCCACGATGTAGATAAGAATAAACAATAGGCATATAAACCATTATCGGCTAGACAAGTCCACTAGTTCATCCATTCTATAAACCTCTTTCTGCCTGAGAAGTTTGCAATTCAATGGATACCAAGATCAAGCACGTGGAAATACTCCCGCTGGTAAAATACTACATGGACAAACGGGGGGTTGCGCAGCTGTTCGACAAGTATATACCGAATAAGGGTATGGAGATTGCTCCAGCCCAGGTTTTGAGCATGATGGTCATGAATATCATGGTGTCTGCAAAACCCTTGTATCGCATGGAGGATTGGCTGCATGATTATTTTGATGGCGTCACTGAGGAGCGATTTGAAGCGGCGAAATACAACGATGACCGATTAGCGCGTAACCTGGATCTCCTGTTCGATGCAGACCGATCGAGTTTCATGACGGAACTGAGCACCAATGCCATCAAGGTGCATCAGTTGGAAACAGAGGTGCTGCATAACGATTCGACCAGTATCACCTTCATTGGCGCCTACGACGGAGTAGACCCTGATGCCGTCAAAATCCTGCATGGACACAATAAGGATCACCGTCCGGATTGCAAGCAAATCGTGTTTGGATTGAACATCACTGCTGACGGCCACGTTCCGATCAGTTACCAGATATACGACGGAAATCAG
>JAQYVP010000134.1 GCA_030145485.1 Chromatiales bacterium | reverse complement strand
CGCTGCCGTGAAATCTTCAGAGCGCGCCCTGGATATTGCCAACACCAGGTATCGCGAAGGCTATGCAGATTTTCAACGGGTGCTTGATGCGCAGCGTGCGTTGGCTGCCCAGGCAGAAGCCCAACTGGTGAATCAGGGGAGTCATATCGCTGCGGTGATCAGCCTCTATAAAAGCCTAGGCGGCGGATGGATTGCCATGCCGGCGGAGCAGTTGATTCCACAAGAGGTCAGAGAGACCATGCAAAAGCGCAGCAACTGGGGCGATCTCCTGACCTCGCCAAAATCTGACAGGAAACTCCCTGTATCAGCCAAAGAGGCATCGCCAGATGAGTGAAAAAGAGCAACAACCCGATACCGATGAAACGCAGACAGGTGAAAACAGTGCAGCCTCTTCGGTCAAGAAGGGAACCACCGCCATCCTGCTGGTGATCATGACCACTCTGATCTGGTACCTGCTCTCTGACCGGTTTACGCCATATACATCGCAGGCGCGTATACAGGGCTACGTCGTCGGCGTCGCGCCCAAGGTCGCAGGAAAAGTGACCAGGGTATGGGTCAAGAACAACCAGGAGGTCTCGGTGGATCAACCGATCTTTGAGATCGACCGCTCAAAATATGAGATTGCCTTGAAGAAGGCTCGATCAGATCTGGAAAGTACACAGCGCCAGGTTGGCGCCAGTACTGCAGGGGTTGAATCGGCACAGGCCAGCCTGCTTGCCGCACAAGCCAACAAAACCAGAGCACAACAGGATGCAGAGCGCCAGGAGCGTTTGTATAAGGGGGATGCGGGAGCTATTTCAGTACGTCGCCTGGAGATGGCGCGCGCGTCGCTGGAGCAGGCACGGGCACAAGTGACAGCAGCCAGGGCGGAAATCGAGCGCGCCAAAGAGCAGAAAGGCGGCGAAGGTGAAGACAATGCCCAGCTAAAATCTGCACAGAGCACTGTGGAGAATGCTGAACGCGATCTCGGCAACACCATCGTCAAGGCATCTACCCGTGGAATTATCACTGATCTGCGTACCGATGTAGGACAATTTGCTGATGCAGGCGCCCCGGTAATGACTCTGATCTCCACGCATGACATCTGGATCAGCGCCGAATTTACTGAAAATAATCTGGGACATGTACAAGTTGGAACACCGGTAGAGATTGTCGTCGACGCACTCCCCGGTAAGGTTTTCAGCGGCAAGGTACGCAGTATTGGACTGGGCGTCGCCACTGGCCAGGCGCCGCCTGCGGGCACTCTGCCCTCGATCGAAAACAACCGGGACTGGTTGCGCCAGTCACAACGCTATCCAGTGATCATCGAATTTGGTACTGGCCAGCGTGACCAACTCAAAGCGTATGTGCGTATTGGCGGACAGGCGGATGTAATTGCCTATACAGAAGAGAATGGCATACTCAAGATGATAGGAAAAGCCTATATCCGCATGATGAGCTGGCTCTCCTATGCCTATTAAAACCAAGGACTTTTCGTAATTATTCGGCACATGCGAAATCATTTGTCATTTCGAATAAAGACCCTGCCTGGGCTTTTTGAGAGGTCCCATAGAAATTATGCAAATTCAAGCAAGACGCATATTTCGCTTAAGCCTGGTTCCTGCCCTGGCTTTGGCTGCTGCTTATGCCTTGCAAGTGCCGCTGCCCTTTATCGCACCGCTGCTTGCCTTCATGTTTGCCGCCATGCCGGCGCCTCCGATGGGGCCAAAAAGTCTGTTCGGATTGTTGCTGGTAGTGATGATAGCGATGGGCACGGGGTTACTGTTGATTCCGCTGCTGCAACATTACCAGATAACCGCGCTGTTGATAGTGGCTCTGAGCCTCTATTTGAGCTCTTACCTGACTGTCAACATGGGCAAGGCATTGTTCGGCATTTTTCTCACCATGGGGATCACATTGATCTCTGCCGCCGGTACAGTCAACTTCAGCCTGGCCACCATGGTCATCCAGGGGCTGGCAATCGGTATTGCAGTTGCGGTTATTTGCCAGTGGCTGGTCTACCCCTGGTTTCCCGAAGATTCAACTCCGCCAGGTGAGGCGCCGGCTGCGTCCACCCCCCCCGGGAAATCCAACTGGATCGCACTGCGCAGCACACTGATCGTGCTGCCTGTCTATTGGCTGGTGTTAACCAACCCGGCCGCCTACATGGCCATCGTCATGAAAGCCGTTTTATTGAGTCAGCAAAGCTCACATGTCGATGCTAAAAATGCGGGGCGTGAGCTGCTTGGCTCCACCTTTCTTGGCGGCGTGTTTGCCGTTCTGTTCTGGATGGTGCTGGGTATTTCCACCAACTTATGGATGTTCTTTTGGTGGATGCTGCTTTTCTCTCTCTATATTTCCAGTAAGATTTTCGGACTCATCTCCAGCCGTTTCCCCGCCTCCTTCTGGCTGAATGTTGCAATGACCATGCTGATCATGTTGGGGCCGGCAGTAGAGGACAGCGCCAACGGGAAAGATGTCTATGCTGCATTTTTTAGCCGTCTGGGACTATTCATCGGAGTAACTCTGTATGCATGGCTAGCTGTCTATTCTTTCGAATATTTGCGCACCCGTCGCTGTCGAAAACAAGTTGCATCCCTCGTAAAATAACAAGGAGTCATCCCTATGCTGATTAACTCAATGCTCGGTCTACCGATAATGGTCGTGTGTTTATTGCTGCAGACTGCGCTGCTCGTGGTTGCATCTCGTTACTATATCAACCACCAGTACCTGATGAATAACTCCTCGTTCTGGTCCAGCATGCGGGTAATCAGCAGTGTGATGCTGCTGCTGGTCATCGGCAATCTGGGACAAATAGCCATTTGGGCATGGTTGTTCCTAGTTCTAGAGGAATTTCAGCAGTTTGATATCGCCTTTTATCACTCGGCAGTAAATTTCGGCTCACTCGGCTATGGTGATATAGTCATGTCAGACGAACATAAACTGCTTGGCGCACTTGAAGCCATCAATGGCGTGCTGATGATTGGTGTATCGACCGCCGCATTGATGACGACATTTCAGAATGCCACAAAGCAAATCCACGCGGCCCGGAGGGGAGTGAGTAGCCAGGGTAACAAGAGTGTAGAAATGCACAAATGAATATATGGAGTTATTCAGAGGTTCCTTAACCAATTTAAGAGTGAAAATCCGATATGTATGTAGAACTTGCAATTCTTGCCCTGTTCATCTTTCTCTACAGCCTGGTTGCGAGCCGTATCGAACGTACGGCAATTTCAGGACCCATGGTGTTCGTTGTCGTCGGATTTCTGCTGGGGCCGTCCGGTTTTAAATGGTTTGATGGTGACGTTACCAGCACGGATTTGCGGACTCTTGCTGATCTGACCCTGGCTTTGATTCTCTTCCTCGACGCGGCGAACGCAGATCTCTCTATTCTCAAACGCCAGTTCCGGATTCCATCACGCATGCTGCTGATTGGCATGCCCGGTGCAATCATACTGGGATTCGGTTTTGCGCTATGGATGTTTGACGACTTGTCGTTGTATGAGGCTGCAATTCTGGCGACCATGCTTGCCGCTACCGATGCGGCGCTCGGAAAAGCCGTCATTACTAACAAAGCCGTGCCGGCCCGAATACGTGAAGGACTGAATGTGGAGAGCGGGCTGAATGATGGTATTGCTGTTCCCATCCTGCTATTTTTTATCGCCCTGGCCGTTAGCGGAGATAATGACGGCGGCTCAACATCCGCTTTAGTTCTGTTTGCAGAGGAACTCGGTATCGGAATGGCCGTTGGTCTTGGCATGGCCCTGGTTGGAGCATCTCTGCTGCACTGGAGCATTCAGCGCGGCTGGGTCACAGAGATATGGATGCAGATCACAGTGCCAGGATTGGCCATCGCCTCTTTCGCAATCGCGCAAAGTCTGCATGGCAGCGGTTACATTGCCGCGTTTACCGGTGGATTGCTGTTTGGTTTTCTGGCTAAAGAGGCCACACATAAGCTGGTGCTGGCGGCTGAAGGCATCGGTGAAACACTGGCGTTGATGACCTGGCTGCTATTTGGAGCAATGGTTATCGGTCCGACGATCAGCTTTTTCAGCTGGGAGGTCGTGCTCTACGCATTCTTAAGTCTCACTGTCATACGTGTTGTACCTATCTTCCTCTCACTCGCCGGAACCGGGGAGAGTGTCTCAAGCCGGTTGTTCCTGGGTTGGTTTGGACCGCGCGGTCTGGCCAGTATCGTTTTTGCAATCATCGTCATTAACGCAAAAGTACCCCATGCCGAGTTCCTGGCGTTAGTGGTGATATGCACTGTATTTTTCAGCCTGGTTCTCCACGGTATCTCTGCGCATCCGCTGGCGAAATGGCTTGGACGTAAAGAGAGCGGCGAGTAGCCCCGGGAGCAGCTTACTTGTATACGAGGAGAAGCCACATACGGTTATTCAGAGATCGTCAACGTTCGAGTTAAGTGGCCGCAGCGGAGCGGGGGCACGCTTGAACGACTAGGCATTATGCCAGTGATCGATATATCCATGAAAGTATTTGTTCAGCAATAATTATTGCAATTACTAAAGTGGACCCCTGAGTCAAGACAGTTATCCACTGAATTTAAGCTAGGCACTTGACCATATTCGCAGCTGGTTACGCTGCCCCGGTTTTCTCTTTGCTCCAGTTTCCACTGTC
>JAQYVP010000131.1 GCA_030145485.1 Chromatiales bacterium | reverse complement strand
CCCCCCCATGGATTGATTCAGAGGCTCCATGAGCATTTGAGCTATAGATAGTTGAAACAGCTGCTGCTGTCGAGTATCATCCGGCATTGATTTTCACTCCCCTATCTTTACGAGTAATGGTATGAAACACCTCTATCGTCTATCAGTGACGCCTGCTGTTGCACTGCTGATGTTTTTCGCACTCAATATGTCCGCATCTGCGCAAGAGGCGTCTGATAAGCCTGAGTCCGCTCCGGTGACCACCGTCAATCCGGAAATCCCGCTGGACGAACTCGGTTTCATGTTGAAGCCACTGTCGCTCGAGGAGCTCTCCATCGAGGCGGATGGCTGGTTCAAGCTGCTGCAGAAGGCCGAGAGCGACGTTGCTGCTGCAGAGATTGCGGTGAAACGGCAGAATATCAGCATAGAGGATGCGCAGGCGATCAGAGAGAAGATTACAGACGCCAAAAAGTTACTGGACGAGGTGAAGAACAGCACCGCTGCCGCCAGGGAAGAGGGTACGGTGGATGCAGTCCGGGCTACGCAAGAGAGCGCCAATGAGGCGCAGCAGGCTGTTCAGGAGGTCGGTGATGCTGTGAAAAAGGTTCAGGATGCGGCCACGCAGAGTGAGGAAAAGGAGCCGGGGGATAAATCTGCAGTGGAAGAATTGGGCCTGGAAAAAACTGATCAGGCCGTCGACAAGGCTGATGAAGCTCTGGGCAAGATCGGTGAAGCTGCCGGGGATGTGCAAAAAGAGGGGGTGGATCATGTTTTGAAAAAGGCGTCAGAGGCGGCCAATGAGGCGCTCGTGGCTTCAAAAGATGCTTCTAGGAGCTCGGAACAAGCCGTTGAAAAATCCTCAAAATTAGACCTGAAAGCAGACAAGGGCGGGAAAAAAGGCGATCACGATGCCAATCTGGAGTCAGTGGAGCAGGCTAACAAAAATATCGAGAAGCAAAATAAGGAGGACAAGAAACAGTTGCTGGATCATCTCACCGAACTGCGTACGCAACGGACGGAGATGATTGACCGCATGAACCTGGTGCTGGAAGAGCTGGCAGCTAAATCAGGGGAGACCGATTCCGCCATGACGACCAAAATTTCCCAATACCGTCTCTACATTAGCTCTGTGCAGGGGATTGCTGTGGATATCAAGGATGTCTCCAGCACCTGGGCGGCCGTCAAGGGCTGGGTGACATCTGAAGAGGGCGGTTTGCGCTGGATAATGAATCTGCTGCAGGTTGCTGGCATACTCCTGGTTTTCTACTTTCTTGGGCGGTTGGCGGGCAAAGCTGTAAAGAAAGCGACAGATGCGATGCAGAACCCCTCCCTGCTGCTGCAGCGTTTTCTGGTTCAGTCAGTGCGTCGCCTCTTATTTGCGGCCGGGATACTCATGGCGCTCTCCGCATTGGAAGTCAGCGTAACTCCGCTGCTGGCGATGATCGGCGCCGCAGGCCTGGTGGTCGGTCTTGCCCTGCAGGGGACTTTGAGTAATTTTGCCAGCGGCATCATGATTCTTTTTTACCGCCCGTTTGATGTGGGCGATGTCATCGAGGCCGGAAGTATTCTCGGCAAAGTGACAGCCATGAACCTGGTCTCTACGGTGATTACGACGCCGGATAACAAGCGCATGATCGTACCCAACAACGACATCTGGGGAGGCGTGATCACCAATATTTCCGGTGTGACCCGCAGACGCGTGGATATGCAGTTTGGCATCGGCTATGAGGATGATATTGACAAGGCGATAACGATTCTGGAGGAGATCGTGGCCGCTCATCCACTGGTTCTCAAAGATCCCGAACCTGTGATCAAGCTGCATGAACTGGCGGACTCTTCGGTCAATTTTATCTGCCGCCCCTGGTCAACCCCGGGTGACTACTGGAGTGTCTATTGGGATATCACCCGCGAGGTCAAGGCAAGATTTGATAAAGAGGGGCTCTCCATCCCCTATCCGCAGCAGGATGTGCATATCTATACCGAGACGCCTATCGTGGCCCCTGTGGTGGTGGCCCTACCATCTGGTGCACAACAGCAGGATGTGAAAAAGGACGTTGCAGCGATCAAGTCACAACCTGTCGAGGAGATCGATGTGCCGGAATGACGGAGTTTTTCAAGAGGCTCGGGACCCTGTGATGCTTGATTGTGATGAGCATCGAATTCCCGGCGCGGTTAATTATTACTGATATTGGGATTATGGGGCTGTGGCCGGATGTTCTCCGAGCATGAAGCCTTCAGCACTCCTGTATTTTCCATAGAGGCTGAACTTGCTGGCATGTACACAGGCTAGCGCATTTGACGCCTTGATGAGCAAACTTGTGTAATGATGCTCAATAAAGTTAATTAAACTACAGGGAAAGATGCTATGATTATATTCGAAAATGCATCGTAAAATTAAACATTAGTTGTATGTCTCAACAAATAAAAGATTTAATGTCACAGATAATTTCTGCTGGAAAAGAGCGCGGCTTGTCCCAGGCACAACTTGCAGCCAATGCGGGGATAACTGCGGTCGGACTCAGCAAGGCCAAGGCTCGTGGGGATCTGCTTGTCTCGACACTGGAGAAACTGGCCGCCCAGAGCGACCTGGAGTTGGTGCTGTTGTCCCGTCGAACCAGGGAAAATGATGCTAAAGCCATAAAGTCCGGCACGTTTTTTGATTGAAACTGACAGCGGGAAGCAGCAAGCATGGCGCGGAATCAGCATGCAGTCATTTGGACGCGACTATCGGGAGAGCCTGAGAAAATGGGAGACTTGCTCCTGTCTGCGGATCAAGCCAGTTTCACTTACAGGGAGGATTATATCTCTTCGGGTCAAGCAGGTTTCTGCCTGCTTGGTGATGCCTCTATTTGGGGCGCTGATACAGTCGTCTATCCGGTCAGTGAGCGAATAGCGGTATTTCCGCGCATGCTCTCTCTTATTCCCGGCGCCAATCCAAGGAACCTGCAACGCAGGCACTACCTCGATCTATTGAAGGCCAGGCTGGGCAAGGAACCTCCGCGAGGTCAGGAAACAGAGTGGCAACTACTCTTGATGGGGGGGCATGGCGGCATCGGGCATATTGATATCTTCCCGGACGATATCAGCGCCGAGCAGTGGTATCGGAGCAGGGCATCGCTCAACGATGATCCAGGGGCGGCAAAGAGGTCTGGCAAGCGGTCCCAACTTTGGCGCATGTTAAAAAGAGAGGTATTGGACGAGAACCTTGATTTTGATCCGCAACAAATCGAACAGGTGCTGGGGCCAACACCATCCGTAGGCGGTATGATCTCAAAGCTGCTGGTCTCAGTTACACCCACTGGGAAGACGCCGGTGTTTTATGCCCCCGGCGTAAGTAACAAAAAGAGTGTTGTCCTCAAAGTGGAGCCCCCGGAATACAAGGGAATGCTCGACCTGGAGGCGCTGTGTCTGGATATCCACGAAGAGTCCGGCTTCGAGGTCCCCTGGCATAAACGCCTGGATGATGAAGATTTACACTTTCTCGCTGTAGAGCGTTTCGACAGAAGCGCCGAGGGGCTGCCTGTTCCTATGGAATCGCTTTTCTCGGTGATTGCCACAGGCGACCATAAATTTAGAGAAACCGGTGATATGTTTCTGGAGGAGCTTGGGGGCAAACTCGATCGTCTGAGTCAGGTCGCTAATCTTGCACCGGATACCAATGAGCAGCTGTATCGAAGAATCCTCATGGCGCTCCTGACCGGGAATGGCGACCTTCATCTGGATAACGTCTCGTTACTGGGCGGGCTGGCAGACTGCCGGTTGTCGCCAATCTATGATCCGGCGCCCATGCGCGCCTGGCCCCGGCACGATCTGGTTAGCGCCATACCCTATAACCCGGAGGGATATGCGGACCGTGGAGCGATCTTTGTTGAATTCGGCAGCTCCTTTGGTCTGTCAGATAGACAAACCCAGGAGTGTATTCATGACGCCCTTGCTGCGACATCATCCTACGCGGAGCGAGTTGATGCACTAGACCGCGTACCCGGGCGGCAACGACAGCAGCTTATTGAAATTGTCCGCCAGGAGCGTCTGTTACTGGAGAAGTATGTAACTTCTCAATAGCACCTGTGAATGCGGTCAATGCGCCGCCTCCTGTTCCTCGCAATGAGATCATGCATTGGACGCACGGAGTTATTGAGGTGTTACGTGTATTTCTGGTAAATTTCTGAAACTGATGGAAATTGGAGCGGGTTATTCGAGCGTATCTGCAAGAAAAGTCGTGTTTTTTTCATTCACCCTGAATATTCCAAGGAAGTAAATTATGGCATACATCTATCTCGCTATAGCAATCGTTGCGGAAGTGGCAGCGACAAGCGCATTAAAAGCATCTGAAGAGTTTACCAAGGTTGTCCCAAGCCTGATTGTCATCGTTGGATATGGCATTGCATTTTATCTGCTGACACTGGTGTTGAGATCAATTCCTGTCGGCATCACCTATGCAATCTGGGCCGGAGTGGGCATTGTACTGGTGGCGATCGTCGGTGCTGTGCTGTACAAACAGATTCCTGATACGCCTGCCGTAATAGGTATGGGATTGATCGTCGCGGGTGTGGTGGTCATCAACCTCTTTTCAAAAACAATCTCTCATTGAAGGCGTGCGGGTAGCTATGCTGAGTTGTATTCAATGAGTCCACTCGTTGTCGCATGGTCCATGTGTGCATCGGCGTGCCTGATGCTTGGACTGATGCATCTGCTGTTCTGGTTCCGGGACAGGAAGGTCAGCGCCTACCTGTTGTCAGCGCTGATGGGGTTCAGTGCCGCAGCCAGTGCGCTGCTCGAACTCGCCATGTTGACGACCGAATCGGTGCAACTCTACAGTGAGTTATTGCTCTGGGGGAATCTCGCCATATTTATGATCCTGGTGCCGATGGTGTGGTTTGTCGATCAATATTTCCAGACCGGCAGGCCCTGGCTGGCGATCACCATCACACTTCTGTGGAGCATTGGCATTCTCATCAACTTTCTCTTGCCGGGCAATCTGACTTTCGAGCATGTGACTGAATTGAAGCGCCTGACCTCCTTTTGGGGTGAGCAGTTTTCACTGCCTGTCGGTGAACTGAATCCATGGCGGCTGTTGGCGGATATCGCATCGCTGCTGATCCTTGTTTATACCCTGGACGCCACACTCCAGCTATGGCGTCGTGACCGCAACAAGCGTGCACTGATCGTGGGTGAATCCATTGTCATCTTTATCCTCCTGGCCGGAATACATACACCGCTGGTGGATGCCGGAGTCGTCGCAACTCCCTACATGATCAGCTTCTCTTTCCTCGCGATTGTGTTCGCATTGAGCTACCAGGTCGTGGTCGATGCAGTAAAGGTCTCAAGTTATGAACAGGAGTTGCAGCAGACACGGCGCAATCTTGATCACTACGCACGGGTCAACCTGATGGGGGAGTGCACCACCATGCTGGCGCACGAGCTGAACCAACCGTTGACAGCCATTCTCAGCAACGCCCAGGCGGCGCGTCGCTATCTGGCTTCAGAGACGCCCGAAATGGATGAAATTCATGAGATTCTCGACGACATCGTGCGTGACGACAAGCGCGCAAGTGGCATTATCCACGGGCTGCGCAGTATGCTGCAAAAAGAGGAGGTCATTCGGCAACGCTTCGATGTGAACACCGCGGCCAGGGAGGTTATCGGCATCCTCGACAGCGAGTTCAGGGAGAAGGATATCGAACTCACAGCAGAGTATGCTACGGATCTGCCATCAGTCTATGCGGGACGCATCGAGATACAGCAGGTGATATTGAATTTACTTGTTAATGCAGCCAGGGCAATGGAGAACAGCGGCAATGAGAGTCGCAAGATATCCCTGCGAACCCGCATAGTCGATAGTGAGGTGCAGGTCGAAGTTCAGGATTCAGGCCCCGGTATTACGGCTGAGATCCATGACTCCCTGTTCAATACCTTTGTTTCCGACAGGGAGGACAGGCTGGGTATGGGTTTGGCTATCTGCGAGCGTATTATCGAAGCCTATGGAGGGAGCATTCGGGCCGATAATGTCGAAGCAGGCGGGGCGCTGTTCTCATTTACACTGCCGCTGGATCAATGAGAGAAGAGTGCAAAATGGACGAGTCCGCTGGGCGGGTATTCGTGGTCGATAACGATGCTTCTGTTTGCAGGGGGCTATCCCGCCTGCTGCACTCAGCAGGGTATGAAACAGAATCCTTCCATTCGGCGACTGACTATCTTGAACGCGAGCACTTTGACGATGTAGGCTGCCTGGTTCTCGACATTCACATGCCTCCGTTGAGCGGTATTGAGCTGCAGCTGCGCCTCAACGAGCAACGCAGCGACCTTCCGATTATCTTCCTCACCGGACATGGCGACCTGCCGATGGGCGTCAAGGCAATGAGGCGCGGCGCAGAGGACTTTCTGACCAAACCAGTCGATGAGGAGGCGTTGTTGGATGCTGTGCAGCGGGCACTGGCGCGACACCATTCAGTCCGCGCTGAACGCCTGGAGTCAGCCGATGCGCAGGCTCGACTGGATACGCTGACACCGCGTGAACTTGAGGTTCTACGATGCATTCTTGATGGCGCCATCAATAAAAAAATTGCAAAAGATCTCTCTATCAGCGAAAAAACCGTCAAGGCGCACCGCGCAAAGGTCATGGCGAAAATGGCTGCATCCACGGCAGCTGAGTTGGGCGGAATTTGCGCCTCGCTGGATATCACATCAAAAACAGCTCCCCTCAATAGACCTTATTGACCTTTAGTCCAATAGCCGTCTGCTGAATATATCGTTACTATTTCAGTAGAAATCGCTTATGGTGGGAACACCAACAACCTCTCATTCAAGCACACAGCGAGAAAATCTACTTATGAAAATCAACAACAATCGCTTCCGCAGGGCGGGCCTGGCGTGCGCACTGCTCACGCCGTTCCTGATGTCATCCACCCATGCCGCAGATCATTGGCTCAAGGTGGAGGGAGCAGACTGCGCTGTCTGGTCTGACGAGCCACTCAAGAGTGGCGAGGTTATCCACTGGAACGGCGGCTGCAAGGATGGGCGAATCTCGGGCCAGGGTGTGCTCGAGGTGACTTCCTCCGGTCTACTGAAACTACGCTTTAAGGGAACCATGAGCGATGGCAAGGCCAATGGCGAAGGTGTAGCCGAGAGCAAATCAGAACAGGGCGTCGACCACTACGCCGGTGGCTTTGCCAATAGTCTCCTGCAGGGTCACGGATTGCTGGTGACTGCAGACGGCAGCCGCTACGAAGGAGCTTTCAAGGCCGACAAGATCGATGGCTACGGACTCTACAAAGGTGCTGACGGCAGTCTCTATCAGGGCGAATTGAAACAGGGCGCACCGCAGGGCGAGGGCTTTGAGTACACTGCTGACGGTGCGAAGTACCATGGTGGTTTCCACAATGGTGAATATCATGGCCATGGCGCGCTGCTATTCGCTGACGGTGGTATCTACGAGGGCGGTTTCAAGGACGGCAAAGCCAATGGCAATGGTATCTACATGGATATTTACGGCGATATTTTCAAAGGCAGCTGGGTTAAGGGCAAGGCGGAAGGAGCTTTTACTGTTACCCGCACCGATGGTTCTATCGAACAGCAAACCTGGCAGAATGATCAACAGGTCGAGGATAAAGGAGATAAGAAATGAACAAGTCCAAATCTTCATCTATCTATAGCGCGGCCAGGAATCCACTCGCCATCGCGGTGCTGGCAATGGCCATTAACTTCTCGCTTCCCGCTGTGCAGGCTCAGGCCGACATACTCACCGGTGTGGTTGGGGGCGGGCTTGTTGGCGGCATTATCGGTGGCGGCCGTGGAGCTGTTGCCGGTGCGGTCGTCGGCGGTGTCGCCGGCGCTGTCGTGGAAGATAACAAGCGTCGCAATAAAGGACGGCGGGGAGGGAAATCAGGAAAGCGCAAGCGGTAAATTTGGAACTAAAGTTCTATATCCGCTCCTGAACAGCAAAGCTACCGCTCCCAGCTCACGCCCCTCACCTACGTCCATGTAGGCGAAGCGACTTGATCAGAGCTTCCTAAGTTTTCCGTGATATCGACTCACGGATTCGAAGAAAAAATGTCATTAAAAGAGGAAATCTGGAATGAACAAGAATAAACACTATCTATGCGGACTCATCGTATTGTTCGCGATCACTTTAGCGCCCGTTTTTTCTTTCGCGGGCACCACAGAAAAGCCCAACATCCTCGTCATCTGGGGCGATGATATTGGCTACTGGAATGTCAGTCACAACAATCGCGGTATGATGGGCTACCAGACCCCGAATATCGACCGCATCGCCAATGAGGGGTTGAGCTTCACCGACTACTACGGTGAGCAAAGCTGCACCGC
>JAQYVP010000111.1 GCA_030145485.1 Chromatiales bacterium | reverse complement strand
CGCTGCCTTAGCTGCTCCCGGGTAGAGAGTGTCAGCACTGCTGCGATGAGCAACGGAATCAGCAGCACCACACAGGAGGATGCGTAGAGCGCCGACCATGTCAGCAGCAACAACGGCCCGGCGGCTATCGCCGCTACGATGACAGAGACACCAACAAAGGCAGAATTTGCAGCGGGCATCATCTATTCTGCCCGCTACCGCGCACCAGTTCATCCATCTGCAGCATTGCCTGTATCCACTCTTCACCCCGGTTGTCACCACAGACCATCAATTCCATCAATGCATATGCCAGTTGACGCTGCTGTGCTGACAACTCCCGCAATTTGTTGAGCTTGAAAAGGCACCCGGCCTGCTCATAGTTAATCGTATTCATCAAGGCATAGAGGATCAATGCGCCGCCGGATTGAGGTGATTGTCGTATACACTCTGTGATCGCCTGAAGTGTTTGTGAATGATCTTGCATCTGTGAAAACCTTTTTTTTGAGCGAGGATTTTTTTGGTGGAATTCCATGGAATTAAATAATTAGCAAAATATATGATATTCTTTCAAGTCCAACGCAGTTCGTAATTCTCTGGAGAACACAATGCAGCTTAAACACACCTTACTGGCGTCGACTGTCGCCGCAATTCTATCAGTCGCTCCGTCCCTGGCTGCAGCAGAAAACTGCTCGGCCTCTCTCATGACCGATGAGGAGCGCACAGCACATAAAGCTAAGATGCAGACCATGTCTGCCGATGAGTGGAACACATATCGCAACAAACAATACAAAGTTTACCAGCAACGCGCACAAAAAATTGGTTGCGACATACCCGCAACCCCACCCTGGCAGACTGCCGCAGCATCAGCGCCCGAGGCAGCTGCAGTCGACTCTGCACAATCTGCACAACAGGAAGCTACGGCAGTTGCAACTCCTGCCGCCACACCAACTGCCGCAGTCGAAGATCTGCGCAAAGAGAGTGAAACGCAGCAACAGGCGGCTCAAGAGGCAACCACTGAGAAACGCGCTGTCATGCAGAAACGCATGCAGGCGGCACAGCAGGGACCAGTACCAGCCGATGATGTACACAAGGCAGCCGAAGAGCGCCGTCAGGCTGCAATGAAACAGATGGAGCAGCGACGTAAAGAGGCGGATGCGCGTCGCCAGGCTATGCAAAAAGAGTCGCAGGAGCGACGCAAAGCTGCACAGGAGCGTTATGAAGCTGCAAGAAAAGAACTCGACGAAAAACGTGCTCAACAGACTCAAACCGAAACAGCAGCCACTGAAAAATCATCGGCGCCCGCCGGGCAGAATAAAGCCGTACCAACTGCTGCCGCAGAATCCGGCAACATGCAGAAAGATGCTGAAGCGCGTCGCCAAGCTGCAATGAAAGAGATGGAACAGCGTCGTAAAGAGGCTGATGCACGCCACCAGGCAATACAGAAGGAGATGGAAGAGCGGCGCAAAATTGCCAGGAAACGCTACGAGGCTGCTAAAAAACAGCATCAGCAAAAGCAGGTGCAACAAGTTGCAGCACCAGCCGCAGCAGCTGAGCCGTCACCACAAGCTGCCGGGGAGAGTGATGCATTGCCGGCTCAAGCAGACGATTCCGAACAAGCCAAAATGCGCCAGCAAGCCGATGCGCGTCGTGAGACTGCGATGAAAGAGATGCAGCAGGGTCGCAAAGAGGCTGACGAACGTCGCCAGGCAATCGAGAAACAGATGAGTGAGAAACGCGCCGCGATGCAGGCGCAGCAAGCCAAGCGGGATGCAGCCCAGCAAACCGACATCGCCACCCAGCGCAAGGAGGCTGACGAACGTTTCAAGGCCACCGCTAAAGAGATGGAGCAACGACGCAAACAAGCCGATGCCCACCATCAGGAAGCTATGAAAAATATGCAGATGGATACTGATTCCCAACAGGCGCAGACCCCGCCAGCTGGTGCGGAAGCTGCAACTGCTGCTGCAGACAAACCGCAACAGGCGGCAGCAAAAACAGGTGATGCCAAAGAGGCCACGGCCGATCAGGGTGCATCTAAAGAGCGCGCTGCACAGCAGGATCAACCCAATATGAGCAGGGATGAGTGGCTGAAACAGGTCGAAGCCAGACGACAGGCAGCAATGGAGCGCAGAAAAGCCAGGCGCGCCGAGATGCAGAAGCGTTCACAGAACCAGGCCATGCCGGCGCGTAGCGGCTCACAAATGCCAACAGCCGAGCAGCAACAACGCTACCAGCAGAGACGCCAGCAGATGCAACAGCGGCGTGCGCTGCAGCAAAAACGTCACCAGCAGTATCGGGATGAGATGCAAAAACGCATGGACAGCGCCATCGACAACCTGCCGGCGACACCAATGAATACCGAGCCTTCAGCCCCGGCAATGCGCCAGCAACGTCGCCCGGACCCCAGACCTCCGCAGGGTTATGAGCGCAGGGCTGCCCCCTATGGTTATGGTAGACCTCCTGCTCAATATAGAGGCCCATCTGTTCCACCTCGTGATGACAATGCCAGGCCTCCTATGCCTTATGGCAACGACTATCCGCGATAGCTTTGGTTGGAAGTAAGAAAAAAACGCCGGGATCATCCCGGCGTTTTTTTGGGTGAAAAGCTCCAGACTGCAGAACGTTCTAACTATTTCACTCCTTCCATGAGACCGCGGATTCGCTTGACATATTTGCGCGTCTCTTTCGGAGAGAAGGATGAAACCTGATCCCAGGTTTCGATTTTCGGGTGCACCTTGTTGGCCTTTTTATAGGCTTTCCTCATCCCGCCGAAACCTGCATTGTAACTCCCAAAGGCAAATGCGAGACGTTCATGACCGGAGAAATTTTCCTCTCTCCAATTTTTATACATCTGGCGATCGTAGTAGATACCTGCTGCAATATTCCAGCGTGGCGTTTTGATACTCAGCAGATGCCGATTCTTGCGCTTTATCTCCCGGTAGGTTGAAGGGAGGATCTGCATTATTCCTACAGCCCCCATAGGGCTCCTGGCGTGCGGCCTCAGGTTTGACTCCGCGACTGCCTGCGCCTTGAACCAGCGCCAGTCGAAAAACGGGCCAAAATAGTGCTTGGAGTATTTTCGGAAGTGGTGATCGTACTTGTTGCTCCATTTCTTGTCCGACAGTGGAGTATCCTTGGCTGCAGCCAGTGCAACAGCCGGGATCAACAGCACCAGGAGCCACAACAGTACGCGCGGCATCTCAGTTCAACCCCAGGCCGATAACCAGCCCAAGTGCAGTACCGATACCGATGAACATCCCCATGATCATCAGGCCGACGGCCACATTACCCGCCTGCAACTGCTCCTGGATACTAAAACTGACAATATGGCTGAACATCTTGCAGCCCGTCCACATAAAGAACAGCGTCAATATACCGCCGAAGAAGACATAGAGAAGATTTAGAACGATGGGATCAAACATGTCTGTCATTATTATTCTCCTTTATTCACCTGCCTTAAGCATAGGCCAGCATTGACCTTCAATCAAGTTTCGCTGTTATTTCAATACCCTATTTACCATGCAGATACTCTTCATCGCTGAAGGTAAACACCCATGCAGGTTTAAGTATCACCAGGATGGTGATGATCCAGCCATTGAGCATCGCTTCGGGAAAAAACATCAGTGGAATCCAGGGGTAGTAGTTATACGCCAGAACCTCAGGCACGATATGTGCGGCATAGAGCAGCAGTAGTGAGGTCGTATAAGCCGCAAACAATGCAATCAATCCGGCAGCCATAAAGCCGTTCAACAGCACGTAGATAAATAGATTATGTGGCAGCCAGGCACGAGCCAGCAACAGCAGTATCCAGGTGAGAGATGTTGGCAACAGCACAGCAACCAACGCAGTGGGGAAATAACCACCCCAATCACCGTAACCCGCAATGATGACGCCCGCCAATACCAGGCTCCCGCCGAGCAAGGCAAAACACCAGCCCACCATCAGCGTCAACACAGTCATTGCGATCAGGTGAAATGCCACCCCTGCCATCATCTCCACACGCATAGACCAGAGCAGTATGATGAGCACCAGTGACCCAAACAGGAATGATGAGTTGTTGCCATCCAGCAGTTTGCGCCATGGCGCATGACGCACAGCAGCGAGCAGGATCGCCCCGTAGGTGATACCGCAGGCCATCACAAAATCCGCACCAAAGAGTTCACCGGAGAGCTGCATTAGAGAACCTCTGAAATAAGTTCATGGGATGGGGGTTCGGGGGAAGGGCAACCTAGACACATTGAAATCCATTGATAGACAACCCTTCCCCCGTAGACTAACTTGCAGAAGGCTCTGATCGAGGAGCAAAGCGACTTGATCAGAGCTGCATTAAAGAACAACATCCTCCACACCCACCATGCCGCAGCTCTTCCCGGCAAGCCGGCAACCCTGTTGCAGCGCTTCCAGAGGTGTCGCTGCCTGTGAAAGTGCATGAATGACGGCAGCATTGAAAACATCACCCGCCGCAACAGTGTCTACAACTCGCGGAATCCTGACCGCAGGAACGTGCAGCAACCCGCCCTGCCGGTCGAAGGCCCATGCACCCTGATCACCCCAGGCGCAAAATAGCAGTGGCCGCTGCCCGCCCAACTGTCGAGCAACCCTTTTCAACAGTGACTCCGCGCTAGCGTGCCCGGTTGATTGCGCATAGTGACGTGAAAACAGCAGCACCTGCGGCAGGTGAAACAATGCTTCGATACCGGGACGCGGTTTCTCGATCTCGACACTCACCTGCAAGCCTTCAACTGCGGAGAGACTGAGCAGCATCTTTTCCAGCTCGTCAGTATCCCTGCCTTCAAAATGGATCCATTGAAACTCACCCGGATCAACCTCCTCAAGAAACCACTCTGCGCGATATCCGGGGAGATCACGCAGATGCAGGATAGTCCTGGAGCCACTCTCTTCACTGAGAGTGATATAAGAGGTTGGCAGCTTACCCGAAGTCAGGTGGTGTACATGACGAAGATCAACCTGCTGCTGTCGCAGCATCTCCTCGACAAAAGCCGCATCCGAATCTTGCGGCAGGACACCTGCCCAGACACATGCATGCCCCAGTTGCGAAAGCACCGTCAGCGTATTGGTTGCGTTGCCGCCACGGCATCGCCTCTGCGACAATACCCGCACTTCTCCATCCTCCTCAGGATAGCGCTCAACGCTGTTGATAATATCCAGAGTTGCTATACCCACACCCAGTATTTTCATCAATCAATATATTCTCAATAACTGATCTGTAGTGCAGGATCAGAAGCGACTGAAATGGTTTCACCATACAAATAACTGCTATTTCTTAACATAAATAGAAAAAACGTCATATTTTTCTATCAAACACATGGCGAGTATGGTAGTTTCCATAACGTCATATCTTTGTTGACAATTATCACACTATGAGGAGAAGTCATTCATGGCTGCAAAAAAGAAAGTTGCAAAAAAGGCTGCCGCTAAAAAACAACCAGCTGTTAAAAAGCTGCCGGCAATTCGAAATAAAATGACCAAGGCGGATATCGTTGCATCTATTGCCGATTCTACAGGCTTAACCAAGAAAGATGTCGTAGCCGTTTTCGGCTCTCTTGGTGATCTTGTCACCCGCCACATCAAGCGAAACGGTTCAGGCGAATTTCAAATCCCTGATACCGGCGTTAAAATAACCCGCGTCAAAAAACCGGCACGCAAATCTCGCATGGGCCGTAATCCGGCAACCGGCGAACCTCTCAAGATCGCAGCAAAACCTGCGCATCTTGGCATCAAGGTCGTTGCATTGAAGGCGCTTCAAGATACGCTGTAAAGCTGATTGAACGACAACTGGCAAGATGGGTGGCGGAGTTTCCGCCACCCGTTTTTTTATGCCTGCTGACATAAATTACTCCTGCCTCAGAGTCAGCTCCCTGCCGCGTTGAATCATTGTCAGGCGCTTGAGAAAGCTCATTCCCAGCAGTGCTTCTCCATTGAGTTCAGGCACGATGGTAGCCGCTACAGTGTGCAGCTCAATTGAGCCAAGTTCAACCTTGCGCAATAGCGTGCGCCACCCCTTCACCCTGCCATTGGCTGTCATGATCATAACCGGCGCACCCTTCTTCAGACCAAGCTGCGCTGCCTGATGCTCATCGATGGCGACATCAGTAGCACCGGTATCAATCAGAAAAGTGATTGCCGAACCATTGATGAATCCTGTAGCCACATAGTGACCTGAACGATTACGCAGCAGCGTGACCTGAGGAATGCCCTGATCCGTATGCGTGACTGCCACCTGGCTGTTGGGGTTGCGCTGCAGCTGCAGAAAATCTGCAGCAAACCAACTCAACAGCAACAGCAGCGACCCCCAGGCAAGGATGCTCATACCCAGGCCAATCCGCCGGGTATCGCTCATGGTTAAGGGGTTGTTACCGTTTTCTGCCGGCGCATCGCCTTGCGAAAATAGCTGCGGTAGAAGGCAATCGCGCTCTGTCCTCTGGCGGCAACATCAAAAATCCTCCATCCATCCTTGGTCAAATGCACACGAAAATCGATACGCCCCGGATAGCCTCCAGGATTATTGATTAACGCGGTGATGGTGGTGCGATCGAAATCATTAAACCGCGCCGGCAGATAGACAACATCCTGGCCGTCAAAGCTGGAGAGTTTTTCCGCCATGGCTGTGAGAAACATCACTTGCAGTTTATTGGCCAGACGCTGATGCTGTGCATCCGTCATATGGCGGCCGTACCTGCCTGCTGCAGCCTTCGCCATAAATGGAAAGTCAAAAAACGGCGAGATTTTGGTCATCAGAAATACACCCAGGCCATCACCGTCGGGATGCTCCTTGAGATATTCGAGCAGTTTATCCATCCCCTGCTGCAGCATGACAACCGGATTATCGACATCCGCTTTGTTTTGAGTCGAGAGTGTTATCTCTGCTTCAACAGCTGCTGTTTCAACGCCAGGCGGTGTAGCAGTAGCGGGCGCTGTCTCCGCGTGCAGGGAAGCAGTAGTGAGAGAGAGCAGACAACCACAGAGTATAGCAACAGTTTTCATCAATTTTTCCTCCAATAATTTGTGCTCGACATGATAACCGATCTCTGTGTTGCGCCCAAGAACCATGAATGAATCACAGCAATTCTATATTGTAGAGAGATACTCACCACGAAGACCACGAAGGTAAAACCGGATACAAAAGTTCTTCGTACTCTTCGTGTGCTTCGTGGTAAAAATATTTTAAAAATACCGACACTCTATTGGCACATTGAAAATTGCTAAATGAATCACTTTCTGCGCGCATGAAAAAAGAGTAGGATGAGCTCCCCGTTTTACACAAATCCCCGATTGATGAAGATTGGTCCCCATACACTGCACAACCGGCTGATCCTTGCTCCGATGGCAGGTGTCACCGACCGACCGTTTCGGCAGTTGTGCCGACATCTGGGCGCTGGGCTGGCTGTCTCGGAAATGGTGACCGCGGATACCAGCCTGTGGGGCAGTAAAAAATCTTTACGGCGCCTTGATCACCAGGGTGAGACAGGACCGGTCTCGGTTCAGGTCGTTGGTTCCGACCCGCAAAAAATGGCCATGGCGGCGCGTATCAATGTCGATCGTGGTGCGCAAATCATCGACATCAACATGGGATGTCCGGCAAAAAAGATTTGCCGGGTTGCGGCAGGTTCAGCTTTGATGCGTGATGAAAAGCTGGTGACTCAGATATTAGAGGCAACTGTAAGAGCCGTCGATGTTCCCGTTACCCTGAAAATCCGTACCGGCTGGGATCATCAGCAGCGCAATGGTGTGAAAATCGCATTGATTGCAGAGCAGTCAGGCATAGCGGCGGTGGCCATTCATGGCCGCACCCGTGCAGATCGATTTACAGGAGAGGCGGAATATGACACTATTCACGCTGTCAAACAACAACTCGCTATCCCTGTAATAGCAAACGGTGACATTGATTCACCACAAAAAGCGAAACAGGTGTTGGCGCAAACCGGCGCAGATGCGATCATGATCGGACGCGCCGCCCAGGGAAGACCGTGGATCTTTGATGAGATCCATCACTATCTGCAAACCGGGCATCTCGCTCCGGCCAGATCACCGCAATGGATCTGTTCTATCCTGCTTGATCATTTGGAGGGGCTCTATCAGCACTATGGCACTCAGCATGGTGTACAGATAGCGCGTAAACATATAGGCTGGTATAGCAGGAGCCAGCCCGACAGTGCAGAATTCCGCAAAGCGGTTTTCCTGACCGAATCGCCTGATGCGCAGCAGCAGATGATTCGTGACTATTTCCTTGGGCAGGAACAGGCAGCATGACAGCAATAATAACTTCGACCACACACAACACCCCCGTCAACACTTACAATAAAGAATTCAAGGTACGCAAGGAGAACGCCGAGTTGCCACTGCGTGACTGCGTACGCCATGCGGTTGACGCCTACTTCAAGAACCTCAACGGTCACTCCGCACAGGGGCTCTATGCGCTGCTGTTAAGCGAGGTTGAAAAGCCGCTGCTGCAATCCGTCATGCAGCATACCGGCAGCAACCAGAGCCGCTCTGCCAAGGTGCTGGGCATCAGTCGCAGCACCCTGCGCAAAAAGCTCAAACAGTATCACATCGACTGATCATTTCAGCGGAGAGAACCACCTATGTCTTGTGCCATAAGCCGTGCGCTGATCAGCGTTTCGGATAAAACCGGAATCGTGCATTTCGCCCAGGCGTTGCATGAACACTGTGTCGAAATTCTCTCAACCGGTGGTACCGCCAAATTGCTCATCGAGCACGGCGTGCCTGTTATCGAGGTCGGTGACTACACCGACTTTCCGGAGATGATGGATGGCCGCGTCAAAACCCTGCACCCGAAAGTGCATGGCGGCATTCTTGGCCGTCGCGGTACCGACGATGCCGTCATGACTGAAAACAGCATTCCCCCCATCGATCTGGTGTGCGTCAATCTCTATCCATTCGAAGAGACGATCGCCACACCTGACTGCGATCTTGCTACAGCCATCGAGAATATCGACATCGGCGGGCCGACCCTGCTGCGTGCTGCAGCAAAGAACCATGCATCGGTCACCGTTGTCGTCAGCAGCGATGACTATCAGCCGCTGCTCGATGAGATGGACGCCAACGCCGGCTACGTGTCTGACGAAACCCGTTTCAAACTGGCGACAGGCGCCTTCGAGCATACTGCCCGTTATGATGGATTGATTGCCAACTACCTCGGCGCCATTGTCGAAAATGGTAAGGCCGAAGCTCTACCTCGCACTTTCAACATGCAGTTTCGCAAGAGCCAGAGCATGCGCTATGGTGAAAACCCGCATCAGAATGCCGCCTTTTATGTCGAGCCGCATGCAGGGGAAACAACCATTGCCAATGCCGAACAGCTGCAGGGCAAGGAGCTCTCCTATAACAACATTGCTGACACCGATGCAGCACTGGAGTGCGTCAAGCAGTTCGGCGATGCGCCGGCCTGCGTCATCGTCAAGCATGCCAACCCCTGCGGTGTCGCCTATGGCGACAGCATTTTGCAGGCCTATGACAAGGCTTACACGACGGATCCTGAATCTGCTTTTGGCGGCATCATCGCTTTTAACCAGGAACTGGATGCGCAAACAGCAGAGGCAATTGTCGATCGCCAGTTCGTCGAGGTAATCATCGCACCTTCGATATCAGCAGCAGCCGTAGAAGTGATTGCCGCCAAAAAGAACATCCGTCTGCTGCAATGCGGCCACTGGGGAGAACCGCAGCAGCGGTTCGACTTCAAACGCGTCAACGGTGGACTGCTGGTGCAAAATGCTGATCTGGCGCTCTACGATGAACTCAAGGTCGTCAGCCAACGCCAGCCAACGGAAGATGAGATGCGGGACCTGTTGTTTGGCTGGAAAGTTGCCAAGTTCGTGAAATCCAACGCCATAGTCTATGCCGCCAACAGCATGACGATCGGCGTTGGCGCCGGCCAGATGAGCCGCATCAACTCCGCCCGCATCGCCGGCATCAAAGCCGAACATGCCGGACTGGAGGTGCAAGGCTCGGTAATGGCCTCGGACGCCTTCTTCCCCTTTCGCGACGGAATCGACGCCGCTGCCGGAGCAGGCATCAGGGCTGTGATCGAACCGGGTGGCTCCATGCGTGATGACGAGGTGATTGCAGCCGCAGATGAACACGACATGGCTATTCTCTTTACCGGCATGCGTCACTTCAGGCATTAGTTGTGACCAAGTCTCAAACTGATGAGACATGAAAAAGATTATCTTCTCTCGCCAAGACGCTAAGACCGCAAAGGTTTTTCTTGGCGAGCTTGGCCTACATGGATGTAGGTCAGGGGCGTAAGCAAGGACGCGGAAGCTTTGCACCTTGGCGAGAGTCATTATTTATATTTGATTCATTTGTAAAGAGATTTTGGCCACTCAAGAATGACTTTTGTTGCCAATAGGAGAGAGTATGACTCAGAAGATACATCCAACAGCTTGCATCGCTTCCGGGGCGAAGCTGGGTGAAAATGTCACGGTTGGCCCGTTTGCCGTGATCGAAGATGATGTAAGCATTGGCAACAACAGCGGGATTGGCTCTCACTGCGTGGTGCAGCGCTATGTCAAGATGGGTGAAGGCAATGTCTTGCACCCTCATGTGGTATTAGGGGATATACCGCAGGACACCAGCTTTGATGCGGACAGCGTATCCTGGCTGAAAATTGGCGATCGCAATACTTTCCGGGAAGGATTCACCGCGCACCGTGCAGCAGTTATCGATGGCGCCACCACAATTGGTAGTGACTGCTTTTTTATGAATAACAGCCATGTTGCGCATGACTGCACAGTCGGAAATCATACCGTTTTCGCCAATAATGTTGCTATCGGCGGCGTAGTGGAAGTCGGCGATAATGTCTTCATCGGCGGCGCCGCCGTGGTGCATCAATTTTGCAGGGTGGGTTCCTATGCCATCATACGCGGCACGACGGGGGTCTCCAAGGATGTCATCCCCTTTATGCTGATCGGCGGTTTTCCCGTCAAGCATTACCGCCTGAATGTGATCGGCCTGAGACGTGCAGGCATCACCGGCCAGCGCTACAAGGTCTTGTCCCAGGCGTTCCGATTGTTAAAAAAGAGAGCCGGGCTGGAAGATCTCGAACAAACCGAAGAACTGCTCTACCTGAATGAGTGGCTGGCTGCCGACAGCAAACGCGGCCTGCATGGCTTCGTCGATATCAAAAAAGCAGCAGAATAGTGCTAGCGAGACCATGTCTCAGACTGACAAGGCATGAAAATAATTATTGTCTCTCGCAAAGACGCTAAGATCGCAAAGGTTTTTCTTGGCGTGCTTGGCCTATATGGATGTAGGTCAGGGGCGTGAGCAGGACGCGGAAGCTTTGCGCCTTGGCGAGAGATTTTTTTGAAACGTGACTCATTTGTAAAGGTGTTGGCCACTCAAGGATTCTAGTGACAACGCTGCCATTTTGATTTAAATCAAGAAGATACCTGTTTCATCCTCAATCTCTCTCTAAAAAAAATAGGATCATAATTAGTAACATGATCCACTTCACACTCCATTGCACTACTGATTGCATTCCCTGGAGAGATTGACATGAGAAAACATCGACGGTTCTCCGGCAGTTTACCCACCCCGCATTTCATTATTACGACTCTTCTGACTTTCGCCTTGCTATCTGTGCTCATCAGCAGCACGGCTGTTGCCAAGCACGAGCCAACCATCGAGATGGGCATCTCCGAATACTCCAAAGCAGATCAGGATCATGCCGTTCCCGCCAAAACAGGTGAAAACGATAGCAAATCAACCACCGACCACGCCACTCTCAAGGAACTCGCCGGCCCGTTTTTCAGCGGCCCTGAAGTCACCAAAGCCTGTCTCGAATGTCATACCAAGGCTGGAGAGCAATTCATCAAAAACAAGCACTGGACATGGAAATACACCCATCCCGTCACCAAACAAAAACTGGGGAAGAGCGTCCTGGTGAACAATTTTTGCACCAATGCACGCGGCAATGAGGGGATGTGCGCCCAGTGCCATGCAGGATACGGCTACAAGGATGACTCCTTCGATTTCAGCAACCAGGAGAACATCGACTGATTGATCTGTCATGAGTCCACGGGTTCCTACTACAAGACACCCAACTCAACTGGCAATAAAGCCTGCTCCATCATGTTCGAGGGCAAAAAGCCCATCGAGTGGGCCAAAGTGGCGCAAAGCGTGCATATGCCCGGGCGCAACAACTGCGGCAAGTGCCACTTCTATGGCGGCGGCGGCGACAATGTCAAACATTGCGACCTCTCCTCCGCGCTCTTCATGCCGGATAGAAAAACCGATGTCCATATGGATGCGGAGGGTCTGGATTTCAGCTGTGTGACCTGCCATGTCGGCGAAGGTCATGAGTGGGCCGGCAGCCGCTATGAGATGACGGTCGATGACAAGGTTGGCACGGGAAAGCCGGGGATGCCTCGGGAAGTCGCCACCTGCGAGAGCTGTCATGACGCCAAGCCGCATGACATTGCTTCCATCACAGGCAACAAACTCAACAGCCACACCAGCAAGGTTGCCTGCGAAACCTGCCATATACCGGAGATTGCCAAAGGCGGAGTCGCCACCGAAGTGGAGTGGGACTGGCGCACCATGGGCAAGCTGAAAGATGGTGAAGGCTTCAAGCTGAAAGAGTATACCCCAGGGCGATGGCAAACATCGCGCCACCTATAAATCGATCAAGGGTAACTTCAAATACGCCGAGAACATCGAACCCATGTACGCCTGGTTTGACGGCGTCATGAACTACACTACGATTGACACCATATTTGATCCTGCTAAAGGCTCTGTCGATATCAACAGTTTCTCAGGCTCTGCGGATGATTCCGGATCTCGCATCTACCCCTTCAAACTCATGAAAACGTACCAGCCGTATGATAAAGGCAACAACACCCTGGTTTACATGGAACTCTGGGGTGACAACGACACTGCCTTATGGGGAAATTATGACTTTGCCAAATCTATCAAGGCTGGAATGGAGAAGTTCAATATTCCCTATAGCGGCGAATGGGGTTTTATCGAGACCCACTCCTACTGGCCGATCAACCACATGGTTGCTCCAGAAGAGAACGCGCTGGCGTGTAACGAATGCCACTCCAATGAGGGACGGCTTAGCCATATTGATGGTGTTTATATACCGGCAACCGGCAAAAACAGGTGGCTGGATATGATCGGACTGCTGGTTATCCTGGGTACACTGGCGGGAGTACTTGGGCATGCGGCAATTCGCGGCATTGCCGCAAAACGGAGGAGAAGCTAATGGCGCACCAAATGCCGACGAGCACCCATACCATACAGGTATACAAGCTTTTTGAGCGCATCTGGCACTGGAGCCAGGCTGCATCCATCTTCATTCTGATCTTTACCGGCCTTGCCATACACGGCGTAAACAGCCTGATTGACTTCGGCACAGCGGTTTCCGTACACACAGCAGTAGCGCTCGCACTGCTGTTGCTGTGGATATTTGCCGTCTTCTGGCTCTTCACCACAGGGCAATGGCGGCACTATATTCCCACCACAAAAAACTTTCTGCAGGTGGCGCGTTATTACGCCTATGGCATCTTCAAGGGCGAACATCACCCTTACCGCAAAACCTATCTGCGCAAGCACAACCCATTGCAGGCAATGACCTATCTGCTGGTTAAAATTGTGATATTTCCCGCCATCTGGATTTCAGGCATCGCTTATCTGCTGGTGAGCATTGGCCAGGGAGATTTCCTGAGTGGTATCAACATGGAATTCATCGCCCTGTTTCACTCTATCGGGGCGATCGCAGTGATCGCCTTTATCATTGCCCATATCTATCTGCTGACCACGGGACACTCCTTTATAGAGCATGTCAGACCAATGATCACAGGTAATGATGAAGTGGAGTTAACCGTAGAAGAACTCGCCTTCATCATGTCGGATGAACCACAGAAACTGAAAGTCGAATCGAGTGGTTTAAAGAAAATGTAAACTTCGTTACAGCCCTTTCACGATCTCCAGCAGCGCATCATCATCCCACTCCCTGGCGCCAACTGCCATATAACGGATATTACCTTCTCGATCGAGCACGAAGGTGGTTGGCAGCCCTTTCACCGGCCACTCCCTGATGACATCTCCGCTGCGATCGAGCAGCACCGGAAAATCGATCGGGTAATCCGCGCTGAAGATAAAGATCGTATCCTCATCTTCACCGACATTGATCGCCAGCATGGAAACATCATCTTTCACCTTGCTCCAGGCGCGATTCATGGAAGGCATCTCCTCACGGCAGGGAGGACACCAGGTGGCCCAGAAATTGATGATCAATGGCTTGCCGCGATAGTCAGAGAGGCGATGTTTATCACCATCCACGTCAACAAGCTCGAAATCAGGAGCAGGCTGCGCCCCCTTGTAGGGCGTCAGTGACTGCTCGCTATATGCAAATGCCGACCAGCTTAACAACAGCAGCAACATCCATTGAATCGTGACCTGGCGCATCATCTATCTCTCCTCAGCACATTGAATTCCCCTGATCCATGCATCTTTCCTGGTTCCAGCTGCAGACCAGACGACCTTGAGATCGAATCGTTCTCCCGGAACAAGCCCGAAGCTGGTCATGCCCCAGCCAAAATCACCCGACGAAAAATTCTGCCGTGTGGGAAAAGTCGCCCAACGAAAGGCGAGACGCGCTGCATCGCTCACCTTGTCATCCGGCCATTCACTATCCCACTGCTGCTTGAGCTTGAGCGGCCTCTCCATACCATTGTGCAACATACGCCACAGCTTCAAATCCACATCAATGGAACCCGGCATCCCCTGCTGTGCACGATTGCGGCCAATTATCTGCATGATGCAGCTCGTGGCAATGCTGTTGGCGATCTGTTTTGAAAAACCACGCGCCAGAAAAAAGGCGCGCGTCTGATCCGGCAGCAGCTGCGTCAGCTGCAGCTCGAAATCCCCCTCATTAATTTTCCAGCTGACAAGAGCCGTCTGCTCATCGACTGATCGGATAACAGCCGCCATTGCCAGCACAGGAAACAGGGTGAAGACAATCAAAACAGAGTTGAGACAACTTTTGCGGGAGAGCATCAGCCGCCAGTATTGACTTTCGCAACGCCTGAATCAATCGCCGCCTGCATCACTGCCGGAGCAACATGCTCTCTAAGGCGGGCATCCAGAGGTTTTGGAATAATGTAGTCCGGGCCAAAACTCAGTGATTCGATCCCGTAAGCATCCAGAACCTGCTGCGGCACAACCTCGTGGGTGAGGTCCTTGAGTGCATTCACCGCCGCAATCTGCATGGCGTCATTGATACAGCAGGCGCGGGCATCGAGTGCACCGCGAAAAATGAAGGGAAAACCCAGCACATTATTGACCTGGTTGGCATAGTCGCTGCGCCCAGTTGCCATGATCAGGTCATCGCGCACTCCAGCGGCAATTTCAGGACGAATTTCAGGTACCGGATTGGAGAGCGCAAAGACGATAGGCTTAGGCGCCATACTTGCTAACATCTGCTCTGTAATCAACCCCGGACCGGAGACCCCGATGACAATATCTGCGCCATCCATCGCCTCCGCCAGGGTGCGCTTAGCGGTATCCGCGGCAACACCCCACTTGTAGGGATTGAGATCCTGACGACCGGTGTGGATCACACCCTCACGATCGATCGCAAGAAAATTTTCACGGTGAGCCCCCAGGGAACAGAGCAGACGGATCGAGGCAATACCGGCGGCGCCAGCGCCAATCACGACAATACTGGCATCTTCGAGTGTTTTTCCCTGCAGTTCAAGCGCATTCAGCAATCCGGCTGCAATGATGATCGCAGTGCCATGCTGATCATCATGGAATACCGGGATATCGAGCTGCTTGATGAGCGCCTGTTCAATCTCGAAGCAATGCGGGGCAGCAATATCCTCCAGGTTGATGCCGCCGAATGTAGGAGCTATACGCACTACCGTTTCGATAAATTCCTGCGGCCGCCCGGCATTCACTTCAATATCGAACACATCGATATCGGCGAAATGCTTGAACAGCAGCGCCTTGCCTTCCATAACAGGCTTGCCTGCCAGAGCACCGGTATTTCCAAGGCCAAGCACAGCCGTACCATCGGTAATGACAGCCACCAGGTTTCCTTTGCCGGTATAGAGATAGGCATCCTCAGGATTGTCTTTTATGCGCCTTACCGGCTCCGCTACACCAGGCGTATAGGCAAGCGCCAGATCATACTGCGTCTCCGCCGGCTTGGTGAGAGCGATGGCCAGCTTTCCCGGGACAGGTTTGGCATGGTATTCCAGTGCTGCCTGATTGATAGCATGGTCTGCATCCTGTTTACTCATAGCGCCCTACCCGATAATTTTGTGGATAAAAAAAGGCGCCTCTGAAGGCGCCTGCTGTTTCGTCAACGGACAACTCAACGACTGTAGCGTTTGCGGAACCTGTCAACACGTCCACCGCTATCAACGACTTTCTGCTGTCCGGTATAAAAAGGGTGGCATGCTGAACAGATATCCACAGCCATCTCGCCACGTGTATCTGTAGAGGCAGTCTCAAAGCTGTTGCCACAGCGACAGGTCACTTTGATCGCCTTGTATTCAGGATGTATATCTGCTTTCATCGCATTAATACCAAATAGAATTTTATCAAGAGACGAAATTCTACAGAAATAAACCGCAATGCGCAAATGACAAATCAATAATTCAGGGATTTACCACGAAGAACGGTAATGTCTCAATAAGTCCGTGTATTATTCGAGTTTGCGTAGAATCGGGATCAGCCTTTCAGGGACGCGTGAATACGTCCATTTAAGCTCTGATAAGCAGACTCCCAATCCTACTTCCTGCACGGTGCTATTGAGATGTTACGACAA
>JAQYVP010000075.1 GCA_030145485.1 Chromatiales bacterium | reverse complement strand
AATGGCAGTTCAACGAAAACTTCAGCACTGTCCCAGTAGTCGCGGTGGTCGATCACTCTGCCGTCATCGGCGAAATCCATGCGGGTGACGCCATCGATAGACAATGCCTTGCCACGCAGGTAAAAATTGAAGGTCCAGCCGACCCATGCGCGGTCCCCGTAACTGTCGACACTTTTGATTATAAATTGCGGATGCTCGGTGTGGTCGAACATGTGGCGGAATATAGCAATGATTGCATCGTGCCCGAGAACATCGTTAAAGGGGTCCTGAAAATGCGCCTCTGGATGGTAGAACTCGCTTACGCGCGAAATATTCTCCATAGTCAGCGTAGCATACCAGTCGACAAGCTCATCGAGTTTCATGTTTCCACCGCCCTTTTCAAGAGATGAAAACGCAAGCGGTATGGCAGGCAGGCTAACAGTTTCATCCAACGGGTAAAGCGCTTGGGAAAGTGCAGTTCGAAGTGCCCCCTGCCGATGCCGTCGATGATTTCACCTGCGGCCATATCGGGGGTAATCATGGCGGGCATTCTGAAATCATTTTTTCGTGTGAGGCGCGTTTCGACGAAGCCGGGATTCACCAGGTAGACGCCAATGCCGCGAGGTGAGAGGTCACTGTAGAGTATCTCCGCGAGATTGATCAGGGCAGCCTTTCCAGGTCCGTAGGCGAGAGCTTTTGGCAATCCGGTATAGCCCGCGGCACTGGCGATCAGGCAGATGCTGCCCGCACCATTTTGGACAAACGTCGGTATTATCGCCTCGACAAGATTGTAGGCGCCCAGCAGATTGGTTTCGAGGATCTTTCGTGTTTTTGCGGCATCAATCTCCCATGCCCGCATGGGCGTATAGAGTCCGGCGCTGTAGACTACCAGGTCGATCCCTCTCCAGCGTTGCAGCAGGGTGTCGCGAGCCGATTGCAGCGCTGCACTATCCGATACGTCGAGCGGCAATATTTCGTCATGCTCTCCGGCTATTTCCCGCAGCTTCGATTCACGCCGCGCACTCAGCGCCACTTTTGCCCCCAACTCGCCGAGCCGCTGGGCGAGCGCTGCGCCGATGCCGCTGCTGGCGCCGATGATCCACACCCTCTGTTCACGCCAGTCCGTAATAGCCGGATTGAGCTTTTTCATGAGCGTTTCTTGAAGAAGAGGGTGACTTCGCCGAGGCGGAATCCAAACTTCTTCATGATGGAACGGTTCATCAGGATGCCGTCATCCTGAAGATACATCCAGTCATCGAAATTGACATGGTAGATTTTTTCACCGACCGGCAGCTCCAGCGTGTAGACCCAACGCAGAGCATTACCCGAAACTTCACCATTGGCGATGCCGACAACATCGTCTGCGCGTCCCTGGTATTGTCCCTCGGCTGTTCTGGTGATGTTCCACACCCTGCGCTGTGTTGTTCCATCGCTGTAAGTGAAACGTTCGTCGAGTACGCCGCGATTACCCGTCCAACTGGCATCGATGACAACCTTGAAGCGCTTAACAACGGTCCCGTCGCGTTTCTGGAACATACCCCATGCGTCGAGTGTTCCATTGAAATACTCCTCCAGTCTCAGTTCGGGGCGCTCTGCCTTGTAGGTTGCAACATTGACACCGGCGCAACCGGTCAATGCAGTGAAGGTCAGTAGAATCATTGTCTTAAATGGCATGTTTAATCTCCAGGGATGAACGCCAGCGAATCAACAGCGTGGCAGAAAAAAGTTTGATCACGCAGGGAACACCCGCGTAGAGCAGGGCCAGCTCCTCGAGGCCAGCCTGTGCGCCGGGACGGTAACCGAACCACGCGAGCAGTGGCAGAGAAAATCCGGCTGAAAGTGCCAGCACTGCCTTGCCGATAAGGCTCCATATTCCGAAATAGCTGGCGGTTCTGCCCCGATCCTGTTGCGGAATTATGTCCGCTGCGATGGCGGTCGGCAGCATCAGGTCAGCACCCAGAGCCGCACCTGAAAGCATGCAGACGATGGCGTAGGGGATGGTGTCGCCTGCGCCGAGCTGAACCGCCCAGATAAATCCGGCGACAGCCATTACGCTGCCAATCATCCATGCAGTGGTCTTGTCCAGGCGGCGGGCCAAGAACAGCCAGAATGGCAGGGAAGTGGCGCCGCTGATAAAGTAGAGTGCCAGAAACAGGCCGCTGTAGGCTTCGAGCTGGAGCACGTCAGCGATGTAAAATAGCGACAGTGTGGCCGCAATGGCGACAGCAAGGCCATTCAACATAAACAACATTGCGAGTCTGCGGAATGGCTTGTTATGCAGTGGCTGCAAGATGCCGAGTGAGGGTGTTCGCAGCGGCTGGGGTACAGGAACGTGGCGCAGCAGCATCCACACTGATGGCGCCAGCACTGCCGCAAAAACGAGACTTAACAACAGCCAGCCGATAGCTGCATCCAGCCATCGTGCAAACAGCATCGGCAGGATGCTGGCGAGAATCACTCCGGCCAGTGAGAAGCCTTCCCGAAAGGCAACAAGGCGGGTTCGCTCACGGGAATCATTGCTGGCCCTTGCGCCCCACGAGAGGTAGGTGATGGTCAGCGCGCTGTGTGCCGTGTAGACAATGACGAGAGATACCGCAAACCAGATGCCGAGGATAAATCCTTCCCGGGAAGGGGGGTTGAAGAGTGCCGCATAGGCTAAGCCCAGAAGCACAGCAGCTGTGATCATGAGCAGTTGCCAGCCTCCCTGGCGGTGCTGCATGTGATCAGCCAGACGTCCCAGCAAGGGATCCTGCAGTGTATCGATGGCACGTGAACCCAGCAAAATCGCTCCCGTCAATGCCAGACCCAGTCCAAAGTCGTCACCGTAGAGCTTCGGAGTATGGATGTAGACCGGTAAGGCGGCCATTGCCAAAGGAGCGCCCAGCATGCCGTAAGCCAGGCGTTGACGGGTGTTCACTTGCTTTTGCCCAGCAGCTCGCCCCGCAGGCGAGGCTCACTGGTGCGAGGATTGAGCCAGATGGCAAAAAATGCTGCAGCGAGTTCGGCATCGTCAAGTCTGCCAAGCAGACCATCATTGCAATAAAAATCAGCGCCTTTGCCCGGATAGTGCACTCCGGTAATATGATCCCCTTTGGCGACATCGCAAAAAACTGACGTCAGCTGTTGAGCCATTTTCTCCCGCTGTGGCTGTGTGCCGAAGATCTGTTCGATCTCTTTCAAAGATCTTTGTGCCATGCGCTCACGCGAGAATTTCAACTGGTAGTTGATCTTGATGGCGTGCGGCTGATCCGGCCTGTATCTGCCTTCAGGAGCATAGAGTGAGGCACGGTATACGGTCATACCCATCCAGGTGAGTTCACCGGAACCCACCATGCGAGACTGCGGGAGTTCCTCCAGAATTGCTACACGCGCATGCGCCTGCACGGAAACAAGCAAGACGATCATACCGATGAGAAAAAGTTTGCCGATTGAAATGCTCATCTCTGCTCCTCCCGTACCAGTTGCAGCATCATGACGTCGATGTGTCCCTCATCGAAGCCTGCTTCGCAGTAGGCCAAATAGAAACGCCATAGGCGAATGAAAGAGGTATCAAAACCCATCTCCCTGATCGATGACTGGTTGTCGTCGAAGCGGTTGCGCCAGCGGCGAAGGGTTTCCGCATAGTCTCTGCCGAAGTATTCGCTGTGTGCGATGCGAAAATCATAGGCGCTTGCCATCTCGTCGAGCTTTTCCGGAGATGGCAGCATTCCTCCGGGGAAGATGTACTGCTGAATGAAGTCTGTTTTCCTGCGGTAGCGTTCGAAGTGGCGGTTATCGATGGTAATTGTCTGGATGGCTGCCCGGCCACCGGGCTTAAGAAGAGAGCGCAGTTGTTGAAAATAGGCGTTCCAGTAATTTTCACCGACAGCTTCGAGCATCTCGATGGAGACGATATGGTCGTAGCTGCCTTCGAGGTCGCGGTAATCCTTCAGCTCAAAGGTAGACATATCATCGAGACCGGCATTTGAAATGCGCTCACGGGCATAGTTGAGCTGTTCCCTGGAGAGGGTGACGCCGTGCACCCTGATGTTGCGGCTGGCCGCGTATTCGGCGAATCCGCCCCAACCGCAGCCGATTTCGAGAATTTTGTCGCCCGCTTTCGCGCCCGTTAAATCGATCATCTGCTGGTATTTCACCTGTTGTGCCTGCAGCAGACCTCCACCATGTCCAGTCGCAAAACGTGCACTGGAATAAGTCATGGAATCGTCCAGCCAGAGCCGGTAGAAACCATTTCCAAGATCGTAGTGGGCCCCGATATTGCGGGCGCTGCCACGGCGTGAATTGCGCCGCAAGAGGTGCCTCAGCCGATACCCGAACCTGAGAATGGGATGCCCCAGAAGAGCCTTGCGCAGCGCCTCCTGATTGCGAATCGCGAGGCGCATCAGGTTGGTCAGACTTGTTGTCTGTATGAACTCCTTGCGATAGCACTCTGCAAGACCGATATCGCCATTGCGAAATATGGTGCGCAAGGCTTCCCAACTCTGTAATTGCAGGTCAGCCCTTGGGTTGCTGCCATCTCCAAACTGCAGTTTGGAGCCTTCAGGAGTGGTCAGGATCAATGTTCCCACCGCTACCCGCTCGAAAACCGAGACCAGTGGCCTGATGCCGCGTGGCAAAATCCCGATATCCATGGTACTGCTTATGCTGTTCATCTTCTTACCTCTTGCGTCGATGTTGGTGGTCGTTGTGAAAGTTTTACTCCCTTGAGCCACAAGCGCAGCGCCTGCCAGTGAATGCGAATCACCACGCCAAGTGTCAGCAGGGGTTGTCGTAAAAGAGCTGTCAGCAGGCTTGATGTCGACAAGCTGCGCGATGCTCCCCAGATGGCTGTGTTGAGCTGCAGCTTGCCTTCATTAAAATAGTCAATGCCTACGCGGGGCCTGTCGAAATCCGTGTTGAAGTGAAAACGGTAATAGCCCTCTACAGGACAGAAGGGTGAAACGTAAAGTCGCTTGTTCGCAGTGATACTCTTGAAGCGGCCTTCGGCATCCGGGGACAGAACATAGCTGTGTCTTTCTCCGAAAGTGTTGTTGACCTCGGCGATAACAGCTCCGATCGAACCATCCTCCCTTTCGCAATACCAGAAGCTGACAGGGTTGAAGAGAAATCCCAATATCCGTGGAAAGGTCTGCAGCCAGATTGAGCCGGTGCAGTCCGAAATACCATTTTTCGACAATTCTTCCCTGACCCAGTGACGTGGGTCACCGCCGTCGCCGTGATCGCGATAGTTGAATGTAATCGGGCGCTTGCGGTTGATGCCGAGCAGCCAGCTGCCGAGTGTCTCGAGCTCATCGGTATTGATCAGCAGAAAAAATACCGGGTACTCGAAATAGTGCGCGACAGGGTGATGGCGGCGGTGCATGACACGACCGTTTACTACGAAAGTCATAGGACTGCGCTCCATGGGGCATCCACGCCAAAGTCATTGATGATCCGCAATGCGGATTTAAGGCCATCCTCATGGAAACCGTAGCCGCTCCAGGCACCGCAAAACCAGGCTTTGTTGTGACCCTGAATCGATTCAAGCCGCTTCTGTGCATCGATCGCAGGCTGGTCAAGAAGAGGGTGGTCATAAGTGAAGCTGCGTATGATTTTTTCGGGATCTGGATCGGTGGCAGGGTTCAGGGTGACCATCAGCGGGGTTTCGAAAGGCAGCCTCTGCAGCGAGTTGAGCAGATAGGTTACGCAAACCGCCTCGTTGTCATTGCGTGTCGAAATGTAGTTCCAGGCGGACCAGAGCGATTCACGCTGTGGCAGGAAACTGCGGTCAGTGTGCAGGATCGCCCTGTTCGGCTGGTATTTGACGGCTCCGAGAATGTTGCGTTCGAGGTTGTCGGCATCCTTTAGAATGGCCAAAGTATCGGGAGCGTGGGAGGCGAAAACCACGGCGTCGAAGCGATGTTGTTGTCCCCTGCTTACGAGCAATACGCCTTCGCCATCACGGGTAACGGATTCGACGGGATGGCTCAATCTCACATCCAGCGATGCAGTCATCTTGTCGACATAGGTTCTCGCTCCTCCCAGGACGCTGCGCCATTGTGGTCTTCCTTTGATCTGCAGCAGCCGGTGGTTGATGCAGAAGCGCAGAAATGTCGATGCCGGGAAGTGAAGAATATCCGCTGGAGAGGAGGACCAGATCGCAGCTGCCATCGGCAGCAGGTACCACTCCCTGAAAGATGCCGAATAGTGGTGTTCGTCGAGTAATTCGCCGAGTGTAGCGCGACGATTCAGAGACCAGTCGAGGAGCTGCTGTGCTCTGCTGTTGAAAGAGAGTATCTCCCGCAGCATCAGCAGAAAGCGCGGCTTGAGGAGATTTTTCTTTTGCGCAAAGACCGTCGACACACTGGATCCGGCCCATTCGATATTGTGCTCCGGCAGATTCACGCTAAATGACATCTCTGTCTCATGCGTCTTGATCGCGAGCAGCTTGAAAAGCTGGATCAGGTTGGGGTAGGTGAGGTCGTTGTAGACCAGAAAGCCTGTGTCGACAGGGTGGGTCGCCCCGTCCAGTGTTACATCGACGGTATTGGTGTGGCCTCCCGGAAACGCAGACGCTTCGAAAACTGTTACCTGGTGTTCTTTGTTTAGCAGCCAGGCAGCTGAGAGTCCGCTGATGCCACTTCCAATAACCGCAATTTCCATATTTCTTTCTCTGCTTTGTACTATACATAAATTGAATATTAGGCGAAAAAAAGGGAAATGTCAAGATAATGTACTAGACAGTTGCGAAAAAAGTGCTATTATATTCCTTATGTGATCCAATATTCCTCCATCTGTACACTACAAAGGAGCAATGCCATGTCAAACGATGAACTGCAGATTCAAAATACCGATCGCAACTATGACCGCATGATCCGTGAGATCGAGCAGCAGGATCCGAATGTGCTGAACTCGGTGGTGGAGGGCAGCCGGTTACATCGGGTCATTCACAGTCCTGTAACTGAAGGGATTGACGAAGGCTGAACGCCATTACACGTGGGAGGGAGTTCTCTCTTCCGCATAGAGAGGAGTATCTTCATGAAGCGGAAAAACCTATTGCACCTTGTCAGCGGAGTATCCGCTCTCACGGGTGTTGCAGTAACCACTCTGATCGAAGCGAAAACGTCTGAAGACGGACAGAAACAGCAGATCTGTGGAGACAGCAATGGGATTGGCTACATCCACCGTCGGCTGGATAGCGATCAAACAGAAAATTTCTGCGACGTCTACGCAGGAAAAGTGGTGCTGGTCGTCAATACGGCAAGTCGCTGCGCCTTCACCGATCAATATGACGGACTCGAGGCGTTGTATGCCAACTACAGGGAGAGGGGATTCGTCGTGGTTGGATTTCCTTCCAACGATTTTGCAAACCAGGAGCCTGGAAACGAAAAAAGCATCAAGGATTTTTGCCGTCTGACCTATGGTGTAGAATTTCCCATGTATGCAAAGAGCCGGGTCAAGGGTGACGATGCAGATCCCTTCTACAAGGCGCTGTCAGGGGCGGCGGGGGAGAGTCCACGCTGGAATTTCCACAAGTATCTGATTGACCGCAACGGCAGGCTGGTTGGGAGCTTCACCAGCTTTACCAAGCCTCACAGCAAAAAACTGGTCACGGCCATAGAAGAGCTGCTGTGAATTTTGATGCGGAGAGATAGCGGCGAGCTGTTCAAGCGTGTAATTGCCGTTTAAACTTGTCCAATGATTGATTCTGCTATTCTCAAACTCCTTGCCCCATCGAGAAATCAGAATCTCCACTTGATACTGACTCCCCAAGAGCAATGACAGGCATGTTATCATTTGTTTTGATCAGGCGGCCGATCCTGACTACCCTGCTTATTAGCCTCAACCTGAGCCTTTGCGAAGCGATGGCATCGCCCTCAGAGATTGGCCAAATCCTCTCTTTCACACCGGATATCGAGGATGGAAGATCCCGCTTCGGCAACTGTACACACTGCCATGGGACCGAAGGCTGGGGATCCTATAGTGGAGTATATCCACAAATTGCTGGCCAGCATGCGAGTGTCTTGATTAAACAGTTGTT
>JAQYVP010000030.1 GCA_030145485.1 Chromatiales bacterium | reverse complement strand
CTCGCGGGCCTGATGTGCGCGCCGGGCCAGCTCCTGCACATCATGCTTGTCTACGTCATCAAGCAACGCATGCAGTCCCTCCCAGGCGCCAGCCACCGTGAGCATGTCGCGGTAAGCGTCAGCAGTCGTGGCAAAACCGTTAGGAACACGTACGCCCTGGGGTGTAAGTTTGCGGTGCATCTCGCCGAGAGATGCATTTTTACCGCCCACCAGGGGTACGTCGTCCGCGTTTAGTTCATCGAACCAACGGATATATCCAGGATGTTTCTCGGTCATGTTCGGCTCCATTATGTTATCAATCAGTGTTTGCCGTCACTTTTGAAGCAGAGGAAAGCGCGGCGTCCATCAACTTTTCCTCCTTCTAGGAAAAACAATACAGCTATTACTCTTATACTGTCAGATTAATAGTATTGGAAAACAGAATGCAAATATCATTTCACGGTGCTGATCAGGGTGTCACCGGTTCCTGTCATCTGGTCGATTGCGCCGGAAAGAAATTCCTGATCGATTGCGGCATGTACCAGGGAGGCCACGAGATCGCCGAGGAAAATTCTGCGCCATTCGGGTTCGATCCGGCAGAGGTTGATTACCTGCTGCTCACGCATGCCCACCTCGATCACTGCGGGCGGATTCCACTGCTGGTGAAACGGGGTTTTAGAGGTGAAGTGATTACTACGGCAGCATCTGTCGAACTTGCGAGGCTGATCTTGCTGGACTCGGCAGGTCTTCAGGAAGAGGAAGCCCGTTACCAGTCACGAAGGGCGCGGCGGCGCGGTGGTAATCGTGACAGCATGACCCAGCCCTTGTATACGACATTGGATGCGCTTAACAGTCTGGAGTATTTCGGCCGCCAGGCCAGCTACGATCAACCCTTACTAATAGCGCCGGGTATTCGCGTCACGTTTCTGGATGCCGGACATATCCTCGGATCCGCCTCTATCTTATTGGAACTCGAGGAAAATGGATGGCACCACCGTTTGTTGTTTTCCGGTGATCTCGGCTACACCGGGCGCGCCATACTGCGTGATCCAACGCCACCTCCACATGTTGATACCGTGGTCATGGAGACCACCTATGGTGACCGCCTGCACAAGCAACTGCAACCATCGATTGATGAACTCTACATGGTTATCAACAATACCCTTGAGCGGGGCGGTAATGTCATTATTCCCACCTTCGCGCTTGAGCGCGCCCAGGAAATTCTCTATTTCCTGCGAGAAGGGATTGAACACAAACACATCGGACGTTTTACCAATGTGTTTCTTGACTCACCCATGGCAATTTCAGCCACACGGATATTCGAACGTCACCCGGAATGTTTCGATGCCGAGACTTTAAAGATATCGCACGCCGGCAATGATCCATTCGACCTGCCTGCTCTGCACTTTACACGGGAAACCGCCGAATCCATGGCGATCAATCAAATCACGGCCGGCGCAGTGATCATGGCCGGATCAGGCATGTGCACCGGTGGCCGCGTGCGGCATCATCTCAAACACAATCTATGGCGAGAAAATTCCAGCATCGTGTTCGTCGGTTATGCATCGCAGGGTACGTTAGCCAGACGAATTATTGATGGCGCCAAGCTCGTGCGTATTTATGGCGAAGAGATTCCGGTAAAGGCCAGTGTTCATACCATCGGCGGATTTTCCGCCCATGCAGATCAGGCTGAATTGCTGGCCTGGCATCAGCATACGGGCAACCCGAAAAAGACCTTCCTGGTACACGGTGAAAAAGAGGCTATGCAGGCATTCACCAGGCAACTACAGAATACAAAAATCGAAATACCGGCACTACATCAATCATTCACACTATAAACATGTAATTGCTGAAAAATTCCGTACATTGTTTGAGACTGTGTAGGACTCGCTTCGCAAGCTCAGCACATAAACTGAGGAACGAAGCTTCCATATCCTGCTCACGCCCCTCATCTACATGTTAATATTTCGATGGAAACTTGTCGCATGACATTTCGGACAGGGCGGTATTTTCGCTGTTCTGTGAAAGTGTAGATTTTCACTGCACTGATCACAGACCAGGGTGCCCGGGCTGGTGATTTCACCAGTATGATAAACAGTCAGTTGTGCGACTTCCTTCATCTGCAATAGCCTGAGCGTGGTGTCGTCTGCGGCTTTTAACAGCAGGTCAAAGATGCCTGTTTTGAGCTGTGATGTTTCGAAACCAAGCCACTCCTCGAGTTCATGTCCGGTTTCCAATAAATAACTGGCCGCATCGCTCAGGTCACGCTTGAGATAGAGCGAGAGTTTTTCGCCATCTTCCTCCGAAATTTCCTCAAGTTTGACCGCCTTCTCTTTTGCTTCGTCAATCAGCCTGTGGATCAAGGGAGCACTCTTTTCTTCCGCATTGTGAAAGTTTTCGGCAGCGCGCTCATACATTTTTTCATAGGCCTGGCCAAGGATGTCAATCGGATCATGGTGTAGTGGATCTTTCATGGTTAGTCTCCAATAAATCTGTTTCTCCATTATATGCACTTTACCCGAATAAATGGAACAGGCGGGAATCAAAGCACCTTGATCGCCATGTCTTCGAGGGTATTCGCAGTGACATATATTCTTTTGGCAATCTCCTTGAGCTGCAGCAGCATATCCTTGTGGCGGATGATGCGTTTGCAATCCTCCTGTGCCAACAGCCTGGCGGTGGCCTTGGCGCATGCTTCGATTACCTGATCATACTGGTCGTGAATCCGGGTGATGCTGGCGGCGATGGGGTTCAGCTTTTTTGCAGGGAGTTTCGAAATGCCGTCTTCGAGCGCCGTGGCCATTTCAAGCAGCATCTTCAGTATCGGTTCGTATTCTGCCAGTGAATGGATGTCATAGACTTCGGATTCCAATCGGAAATGCTTGACGCTGAGAGTGATCCAGTCCAGTTGGGTGATCATCCTGTAGATCGATTCCTTGTCGTAGGGCGTAATAAATACACCCAGCAGTTGTGACATATTCTGCGTCTTCAGTTCAGTGGCGCGTTGTGCGGTAGCAGATATAACCTCCAGTGCGCTTTTGTCATCACTGACGCAGGCCTTGTAGAGTTCATTGATAATCAACCTTGCCGTCTCCGCCTGGTTCAACAATGCGGCATTAAAGTCGATCTCGTGGGGCAACAGGAATTTATTGATAAAACCCATTTTCAGCTCCGTAATTCAAGATAGAGAAAACAATACACCCATCCGAGCAGGATAGATGCGGGGAGGTTCAGCCACCACCCGGTGACAATGCCTGCTGCAGTTCGCCATTTGACATGCTCCGGTTTTTCCGCCGCGCCATTGCCCAGCAGAGTTGCGGTAACCACCTGAGACGTTGAAGTTGGCGCGCCAACGCTGGTGGCGATACTGTTTATTACAGCTGAACCGAGTTGATTGGCAACAGCATGGATGGTTCTCAAGCGGTACAGTCCGAAACCCAGAGTCCTGATGATTCGCCAGCCGCCAAACATCGTGCCCAGGGTAATGGCGGAAGCACATAAAAGCACGGCCCAGTCAGGAATCAAAAATGTATCAGTGGCGCCGCTGGCCAGCAGTATCATGCCGATAATTGCCATGCCTTTCTGCGCATCATTGGCTCCGTGAGAAAAGCCTAACCAGGCGACACTCAGGTACTGCGAAAACACAAACAACGGACTGATGTTGTGTGTGAAATGTCTGAATGCGCGGATAAAGATTTTCATGATCAGGTAACCGATGATGAAGCCAAACAGAGGGGAGAGCAGAAGGCCGGCAAGAACTTTCATTACGCCCTGCAACTCCCAGTTCTGCAAGGCTGCCACACCCCAATTGATGTGACCTGAGCCAACAGCCTGGATTCCGGCGCCGACCAGCCCGCCAGCCAGGGAGTTTGAGGATGACGAAGGATAACCCAGAAACCAGGTAACCAGGTTATAGCTGATAGCAGCCAGTAAAGCCGCAATGACAACACTTTCCCCTGCCAAACCAGAGGCGGTGCTGATATCAACAAAGGTTCCAATGGTGTCGGCAACGGCTAGGCCGATAGTGAAAGGCGCAATAAGGGTGAAAACGCTTACGATGGCAATGGCAATCGCTGGCCGCATAGCGCGTGAGGCAATGGCAGTTGCCACCATATCGGCGGCATCATGGAAGCCATTGGTGAAATCATAAACGGCGACTGCAATGACAACGACAATTAATGTAACGCTCATGCTCTCAAAACATTCGAATTGTTGATTTTGGAAAATGATCTGGCCACTGGACTTAGTTTAATTGTGGAATCTGTTGGTGGAAACATCAAGATTTGAGCTCGACAACAGGGCCTCATGCCAGAGGACTCCTTTGCTATTACTAATCCCTCTGTAACTCTGCCACACCAGACCACCACAGAATCAGATTGTTTTCTACCGGCGTGCGCGCATCCGGATGGTAGGCCACGATGCGTGGTATAAAATCGGTATAAGGGCGTGCAGTTCTCATACTGTATCTATCAAGATACCCGTTCAAAGCACCCGGCATGCTGGTGTGGCGCTGCATGATCTCACGGACGGGCGCTTCCATTTCTACCGGGTCTGCATAGAGTTGTACCTGTATAGAATCCGGAGAAACCTCCCCCAGATAGAGCTGCACTTCAAATGTCCAGCTACCTTTTTCTTCTGACACAAACAGATCGCCCCAATGCACCTCATGCCAATGAGGCCTTAATCGTTCATCCCACTGACGAACCCTTTTTGCAACTTTTCCTTCCTGGGCAGTGCGATGTCGAAAGGCGGCAGCTGATGGCAGGTATATCTTCTCGACATACTCCCGAACCATGCGATTGGTGCTGAACCGCGGCGCGAGACGGGCCATACTGGCGCGCATGCGGGCGACCCAGGCAAGGGGGATGCCGCTCGCGTCTCGTTCATAGAACATCGGGATGACTTCGTCCTCCAAAAGACGGTAGAGTTGTTCGGCTTCCACTCTATCCCAACCGGGTTCGGGGTGTTCCTTGCCATCGCCCAACGACCAGCCGACTTCCGGCGTGTAAGCCTCGGCCCACCACCCATCCAACTCGGAGAGGTTAAGCCCTCCGTTGACCAATACCTTCATGCCACTCGTGCCGCATGCCTCCCACGGTCGGCGCGGCGTATTGATCCACACATCCACACCTTGCACCAGTTCCTGGGCCAGGTGGATATCGTAATCTTCCAGAAATACCGCATGAGCGCGGACCTCTGGCCGTTGCGCGAATTGCGCCCATTCCTGCACAAAGCGTTTCCCTCTCCCGTCCTGGGGATGCGCCTTACCGGCGATGATGATCTGCACCGGTTGTTCGGGATTGGTCAGCAATCGAATCAGGCGTTCCGGGTCATGCAACAGTAGATTAGGGCGTTTGTAGTCAGTAAAGCGCCGTGCGAATCCCAGAGTAAGAACATTCGGATCCAGTGCTGTCTCTGCCTGGGAAATTGTTGCCGTATCAAAGCCACGCTGAGCCAGTTGCTGCACGATCCGTTTGCGCGCATGGCGCACCAAATCTTCCCGTTCCTGACCGCTGAACGTCCAGAGCATCTCATCACTCAGGTTTTCGATAGCACTGCTGAGGGTTTCCACTGTGCCAAGCCAGCGCCCTTTGCCGCAGGTTTTGGTCCAGATTTTATCCGCCCATGCAGAATCCCAGCTCGGTACATGAACGCCGTTGGTAATATGGGTGACCGGTACCTCGCATCCTGGCCAGCGTGGATAAAGCACCTGAAAGATCTCACGGCTGACCTTGCCGTGCAGCTTGCTCAC
>JAQYVP010000255.1 GCA_030145485.1 Chromatiales bacterium | reverse complement strand
AGAGTTCTGTCATGGCGATGTCAGTCTCCCTGTCGCCATAATAGACGGCGGGGTCATAGATAACCGGAGTTCCATCCTTTTGATAGCCAATATTCCCTCCCCACAGATCACCATGCAACAGCGAGGGCACAGGATTGTGGTCCATCAGCAAATGAACCCTTTCAAGCAGCTTCCGACCCTGTTGCTGCAGACGTCCTGTAAAACCATTGCGAGCCGCCAGCTGCAGTTGAAAACCGAGTCGATGCCTGCACCAGAATCTGACCCACTCAAGCTCCTGATGATTGATTTGCTGCGTGGAGCCTATGGTGTTGTCGATTGACCAGCCATATTGCTGCGCCTGGTGACGATGCAGCAGCGCCAGCTGTTCTCCCGCCAGGCGACTGTCACCAGCATGCGGCGCCAGTTGCATGTACTCGAGCACCAGCCAGGCATGATTGCGGTGCTCACCGGCCACGATTGGCCGGGGTATTCGAATAGCCTGTGCCTGCTGCAACTCCAGCAGGCCTGTATACTCTGCATCGAACATGTGGCGCATGTGCGCAGCATTGACCTTGACGAAGTAGCTCCTGCCACTTCCCGTCAGGCGAAATGCGGAGTTGATACAGCCGCCTCCGACTGACACCCTCTCATCGATATGGAAGTTCTCTCCGCTTGCCTGTGAAATCGCCTTTTCGACAGCAGACCACTCCATTTAAGTGCTTATCATATTCAAAGGATGTGTTGAGTTTGCAATTGCAGATGAACGATAACCACGGAACACACTGACGACACGGAATTCTTGAGGATTTCATTTCCGTGTATTCAGTGTGTTCCGTGGTTAAAAAGCGTTCTCTTCCTTAACCCTTCACATAAGCATCGATGCCGGGATTGCCTTTGACGTTGACCAGCTTGGGCGTATTGAGCTTGTCGATTTTGATGCTCTTCCGGTCGCGCAGATATTCGGCGACCACTTCCCAGATCGGACGACCGGGAGATTTTGATCCCACTGTCGCCCAGCCGGCCACCATGTAGCTTTTCTCCGCTTCGATGGCCGTGCCATCATCCAGGGTCATATTCTGGATGCGCTTGCCCATGCCTGCGGTGGGATCACAGACGTAGTCGAGACCGCCGAGACGCACCATGTCGCCACCCTGCTGGTAGTAGGGATCGGCGTTGAAGAGGTTGTCACACACATCTTCCAGAATGGCCTTGATCTCGGTGCCTTTCATCTCGCGACGATAGGTCTCAGGATAGGTGATGCAGGTCTGATCCATGACGTGATCCATGGTGATCTTCTGCCCTGGAAGCACCGTCGTTCCCCAACGAAATCCCGGTGACAGGGAGATCTGCGCATCGTTCACTTTTGTCAGTGCATCACAGATGACCTGGTCGAAGGTGCCGTTGAAGTTGCCACGGCGAAACAGGGTCTCTTCGGCAACAGCCAGCTCTTCACCAAGTTCCGCCTCGTAGGGCTTGCGCACTTCATCGATGTAGGATTGCATTTCCTTGTCCGCCTCGAGCATATTGGAGAATACCGGCAACAGGCGATACTTGAAGTCCCGCACCTTGCCATCCTTGACATCGAGATCCATGACGCCGAGGAATTTGCCGTTGGATCCGGCATTGGTGACCAGCGTCTTGCCGCCCTTGTTGTTGACAATGGTCGGTGCAGGCATGCCGTCATGTGTGTGTCCGCCGAAGATGGCGTCGATGCCGCTGACGCGCGAGGCCATCTTGATATCGACATCCATGCCGTTGTGCGACAGCACGATGACGACATCCGGTTTCTCGGTATCGCGCACCATGTCGACCACCGACTGCATGCGCTCATCCTGGATACCGAAGGTCCAGTCGGGAATAAAGCGGCTGGGATTGGCGATCGGCGTATAGGGAAACGCCTGTCCGATGACAGCGACTCTGGCGCCGCCCACGGTCTTCATGGTATAGGGCTTGAAGGCCAATCCCTCGTCTTCGTTGAAACCGGAAAAGTCGGCAAACTTGTAATCAAACAGCGCCTCCTCGTTGACGCCGACATTCTGCGCCACAAAATCACCCTTGAAATCATTGATGTTGGAGATGACCTCCTTGTCCAGATAGGTGAATTCCCAATGTCCGGTCATGACATCGACGCCGAGGCGATTGCAGGCGCCGACCATATCCTTGCCACGGGTATAGTAGGAGGTGCCTGAACCCTGCCAGGTATCACCGCCGTCGAGCAGCAGGCTGTTGCCGGGGCCGCGTGCGTCACGCAGCTGATTGATCAGCGTGCTGAGATGCGCAAAACCACCAATCTTTCCATACTTGTTGGCGCCATCGTCAAAATTGAGATAGGTAAAAGCATGCGCCTCGATACTGCCCGGCTTGATGTTGAAATGCTTCAGCATGGCATCACCAACGATATGCGGGGCCTTGCCGAGACCATATCCAAAACCAAGATTGACATTCGGCTCACGAAAATAGACCGGATTCAGCTGGGCATGACAGTCAGTAAAGTGGAGCAGGCTGACATTGCCGAAGTTTGGAACCTCGTAGAGATTCGAGGGTTGTTTTGCTGCTGCAAAGATCGAGCCCGGCATCATTCCGGCAGCGCCGGCGAGCCCCATCAGTTTTACAAATTCACGGCGTGAAATAGTCATTCTGGTGTTTTCCTGTCAGTAGTAGTTTGTTCGTATTGGGTGCATGCCAGTGCGTAGGGTAGATAAGGCATTTTATTTCAGCATCCACTAGAATCCTTGAGTGGCCAACATCTTTACAAATGAGTCAAATTTCAAAAAAATCTCTCGCCAAGGCGCAAAGCACGCCAAGAAAACCCTTTGCGGTCTTGGCCTACATGGATGTAGGTCAGGGGCGTAAGCAGGACGCGGAAGCTTTGCGTCTTTGCGAGAGAAACAGATAAACACAGATGTTATTTCTCTTTTATCAGTGATGATTTGTGTTCATCTGTGGTTATTCATTTACAAAAGCCGGGATGAGCGAAGCCCACCCCGGGGGTGTCCAGCGTCGGGGTTATTTCAACGCCTGTAGATGGTCAGACCGGAGCTAACCCACGCCTGCATACCGCCCCTGTACCACTTCAGTTTGTAGGCGGGATAACCGAGCTTGAGCAGCGTCTTGATGTTGATCGCCGACTGCGGGCACCAGTTGCCGTTGCAGAAGAGCACCAGGGTCCTGGCATTACGGAAATCACGCTTGCCATCGGAAAGCTTGACACCAAACTGGTTGGTGAGGATGTCATCCAGAGTCTCCGCTTCCGCCTCGACTGCAAAGGTTCCTTCAACATCATGGTTGATCTGGTTCCACGGGATATTGACAGAACCGGGAATGGTTCCACGCATGACCCATTCAGGGGTGCGTGAATCAACCACCATCACGGTGCGGTCACCGCTGCTGGCGCGCTTGAGATAACCCAGTACATCGATTTCTCCGACGGTTTCAACACCCTCGGCAACCTGCATCGGCTGCAGACAGAAGGGGGGACATCTGCGTCCGACTTTTGAAAACTCCTTGGGGATGACTGCATCATGATCGGCAGTCCGCGTAATCTGAATCTGCTGTCCATTATGCACCACATCGACCGAGTGTAGCGACGCAGTGATCTTGCCACCATCATCGGCAATCGATGCACCCGAAAGCACCATTCCTGCCACCAGGGTGAAACCCGATACTCTATTTACTAAGTTCATTCTCTTGATCCTCTAGTTCGATTATTATCTATATCGATGTATCAATATTTCAGGTAGGAGGGCATTTTCAACGTCTGTTGAGCCTGCGCCTGCTCGTAACCCAGCTTGCCCTGCTTTTCGGCTTTTTTGGCAAGTTTGATCGCCTTGGCGCTGTCGCCAGCTTTCAATGCTGCCTGGGCCTTTTTGATCATCTTGCCGGTATCACGCCATTCACCATCGACGCTGGCCGCTTTTTTTCTCGCACTTTCAGCAGCCGCAATGGCTGCTTCCGCGGCAGCGTTGTCGCCACTGCTTTCAGGGCTTTTGGCAGCAGCTTTGTCAGCTGCTTCGGCTTTTGGCGCCGCCTGTTTCTCAGCGGCAAACACTGATTGGCCTGCAATCGCGACAATGGCGCCGAGACACAACATAGCAGTCATTTTTTTCATATTCATCATGTTTTCTCCTGATTTGATCATCGAACAACCATTTACTTGCGTGCGCCCGGACCATTGAGGGTCAGGCCGTTGCTCATGTAAGTGAGGAAGTATTCGAGATTGCGGTACTCTTCGCCCTGTGCCTTGAACGGCTTCGCACGCACCTGCTTGTTGCAGCCGGTAAAACGGCGATGCAGGGTGCCGATGGTGCCCCATTTAGAACGATAGACTGGAAAATGCGTCGTTTGTCCCAGCGCAGGGCTGAGCATATCGGAACGAATCTTCATACCTGGATTCTGTACATGGCAAGCTGCACAGGCGAAGTTAAGCTGACCACGGCGCGTGTAGTAAAATTTCTTACCCTTTTCATAGGCATCCAGCGCACGTGGATCATCCTCGGGAATCACAACGTTGGTTACTTCTCCACGTGATTCCATAGCAATATAGGAGAGAATATTGTTGATACTCCCCTTCTTGTATTTCAGTGGCTTTTCGCCCTGGCTTTCGCGGCACTGGTTCAGCGCCAAAGGCAGCGTCATGACCATGCCCTGCTCTTTATCCCAGTGTGGATATTTATGGGCAATGCCCGGACCATCCGCAAAGCAGTCCTTGTAGGTCTTGCCATTGGCAAAGGGGGCGTCCCACATCTCCTTGCCGTCATCGATAAACAACTCGTATGGTGGAAACTCCTCGATTGCCTCCCAACTCTCACGGCCTATCGGATCGATAGCGTAGACGCCGTTGGCAAATTCTTCTCTGGCCACATCTGGAAAACGCTCTTTGAAACGGTTTTCAAAGACCTCTTTGTCTCTCTCTGGTGTTGGTTGTTCTGAAGCCGCCTGTGCAGTCGCTGCAATTGCAGCGACTACTGACAGCAGCAGTAACTTGCCTGGTAGATTTTTCATAGTTCTAATACCTGTATTAACCGGTGTTAATCGTTGTTGAATGACTCTTCATTCAGAGTGTATGGATATACTCAACGACCTTGTCCAGATCTGATTCACTCAAAATGCCGTATTTTCCAAACAGCGGCATTGCCGTCTCTGCATTGCGTACAGAGGAATCCCAGATTTGCGCGCGCAGCACGGCTTTATCGGGATAGCGAATTTTCATCATCATCAATGGCGGGCCGATATTACCGGCTGCCTCTCCACCTTCGATGACATGACAGGCGAGGCAGTTGCCGTCTTTACGCTTAAAAGCGAGCGTCTTTCCCTCTTCCAACACCTTCGCGTCAACGGCAACTGCAGTGGATATGGAAAGAGTCCCGCCAAGAACAATCGCCGCAGCTGCGGCTATGCTGGTGAGTCTTGTACTCATGTTAATCATTTTTCCTCCGGGGGATGAATTGGACGCTGCTTTATTCATTTCACCTGAAACTTATGTGAAGCACAACGTCGTAATAACCTGAATGATTCAATACTCACTCTTCTCATTTCTCATTCTCATTTCTCTATGGATAAAAAGGAAATCAGAAGAAGAGTGTAGTGGATTTTATAGGGATTGTGTCAAAAAAAAATTGGGAGATGCTGGAAGGAGGGTAGTGGTTTTCCATAATAGAACAAAAAAATGAAACCACGGAACACACTGAACATACGGAAGCAAAGAGAGTAATGAGCCTCTTGCAAAACTCCGTCATTCCGGCATTTTTTTAGCCGGAATCCATTTTCTCGATCTGTATGTTGATTCTATAGATTCCGGCCTTCGCCGGAATGACGAATTTTGGAGTTTTGCAAAAGGTTCATCTGTGGTTGATTATTCACTCTTCAGCAAATCCATCGCCATTGACATGCGCATCAGATCCGAGAGTGTCTTTGCCGCCATTTTTTCCATCACCCTGGAGCGGTGTACTTCAACAGTCGACTGGCTGATCTCCAGATCATAGGCAATATTTTTATTGCGTACCCCCTCGATCACAAGTTGCATCACCTCTTTTTCACGGGGAGTCAAGGTATCATAACGCGCCTCGATTTCCTGCAGGCGGGAGCTCTCTCCACGTTGTTTTGCATCCATTTCAATGGCGCGGTGAACGCTGTCGAGCATCGCCTGGTTATTGAACGGCTTCTCCAGAAAATCGACTGCACCATTCTGAACCGCCCTGACTGCCATCGGCACATCACCATGTCCGGTGATGATGATGACCGGCGGGTGTATCTTTTCAGCCGCAAGCCTCGCCTGAAGATCCAGTCCGCTGATCCCCGGCATACGCACATCGGTGACGAGGCAGCCCGGCTGCTCACTATCGAACTGATCGAGATACTCCTGTGCGGATGCAAAAGTAGCCGCCTTGAGCCCAACGGACTCCATCAGCAGTGTCAAGGCATCACGCACCACCTCGTCATCATCGACAATAAAAACAGTTGGTTGATTACTCATGTGATGTTTCTCCATGGTCGAGCGGTAGTGCAAAACGAAAAGTAGCGCCCTCTCCTGATGATGAGTCGAGATAGAGATTCCCCCGGTGCGCCTCGATAATTCCCTGGCTGATCGAGAGCCCAAGGCCGAGTCCCTTCTTCTTGCTGGTAATGAATGGGTCAAACAGAGCGTCACGCATCTCGCTGCTGATGCCGGGGCCACTGTCCTCGACACTCACGATGACACTATGGCTTCCACCCATCTCGGTGGTAATGACAAGATTTCTGGTTTCAGTATTACTGTTGACCATCGCTTCGATCGCATTCTTCAGCAAATTCAGAATAACCTGCTCGATCTGGATACGCTGCGCCACGACCTTGCTGATGGAGCGATCAAGATTGCGTTGAATTGTAACACCAGCCTTGCGCACTTCGGGTCTCAGCAGCATCAGCACCTCCTCGATCAACTCGTTGAGATCCAGTGGACAGCGCTGTGGCTGCTCCTTGCGCACAAACTGCCTGAGCTGGCGAATAATCTCACCGGAGCGCTCCGCCTGATGACCAATCTTCTCCATGATATCGGCCAATTTTTCATTCGACATATTGCCGGACTCCAGCATCTGAATCGATGCATAGGCATTGGTCGCAATCGCGGTGAGCGGCTGGTTGAGTTCATGGGCGATGCCGGAGGCCATCTCACCCATGGTGTTGAGGCGCGCCATATGTGCAAGCTCGGCCTGATGCCTGCGCACCTCCTCTTCGGCTTGTTTACGCTCGCTGATGTCGCGAAACACCACCACGCTGCCGACTGTCTCTCCCTTGTGGTCATGCATCGGCGTGCTGCTGTATTCAACCGGAAAACCGGAGCCATCCTTCTTCCAGAAAAGATCATCCTCTACGAAACGCGGCTCGTTGGATTGAAACGTCTGGTAGACCGGACACTCATCTGATCTATGCGGGGTGCCATCGGCATGGGTATGATGCAGCATCTGGTGCTGGTTGCGACCGATCAGATCTTCTGCCTGCCAGCCGGTAATGCTCTTCATGGAGTGATTCACAAAGGTACAGTTTCCCTCGAGATCGACGCCGTATATACCGTCACACACCGAGTCCAGCACCAGGTCATGCTGGTGCTCCAGATAGAGCTTGGACTTTTTCAGCTGCCTGTTGAGCTTCGACACCCAGGTGCTCATCACGGCCATCATCAGCACGAAGGTCAGTGCGATCAACAACCACTTCCAGTAGCGTTCTATCGCATCCAGCAGCGTGAAACGCTGCTGAGGATCATATGGAGGGAGCTGCAGCTGCCTGAAGAGTTCATGCACATCCTGGTAATCCAGCGGCACTGTCCAGCCGGCATAGTGAAAATTTCCCGCCGGGCGTGAGAGTTGCATATTCAGCAGGGCGACAGCCACCTGCCTGGCCAGCTGGTTGGAGGTTTGCTGCAGTTTACTAAAGGGCCACTCGGGATAGAGCGGAGTACTGTGAAGGTAGGTAAAGCCATCCGGGTAGGAGTTGATGATCTTGAAATCTTTCAAGTCAATATCTCCCTTATCAACCATTCTCTCCAGGATATTGGTGCGCACAGTGCCAATATCGAACTCCCCCTCCCTGACCGCCATCACCACCTTGTCATGGGTACCGAAAAAAGCCAGTTCGCTGGAATCATCGTAGGGTGAGAGCTGTATTTTTTGCATCTCCCCCCAGGCCATTTGAAAACCTCCCAGCGAGGTCTCGTCAACCGCCACAAAAGAGTGTCCCTTGATATCCGCAAGCTGATTGATGTCGCTGCGATCCGCACGGGTAAATATCACGCCGCCAAACACATTCAGGGGATGCTCCTGCGTGCCGTTATCGAGTGTCACAATACGTGAAATACGGTGCCGCACCTCCAGGTTGACATAAATCCCGGAGTTGACCAGTAGGAAGTCGATTAATGTATCTTGTACAGCAGGTTCAATCTCATCAAAGTCAAGCGGGATGATTTCGAATTTTTTTGGATGCAGCGCATAGCTGAGATAGTTGGCGGTCGAGTCCCACATCTGGTGCGTCACGGCGTCACCCCGGTGACTCAGCACGCCGATGCGAATGCTTTTTTCACTCGCATAGAGCAACCCTGACGCGAGAAGAAGCAGCGCTATGAGGGCGATATTGGCTATCAATAGATAATATTTTCGGTCTGTCATAGCTACTCCCTCTAGATAGGGAGGTTTTAGGTTTTAGGTTTTCTTTACCATTTTGTATCAGATTTACAGAGAAAAAGACCCCACCTTGCGCTCTTTATCGGAGTATAACGCGAATATACGCTGCAGACGCTTTTTGAAACGCCCGGCGCGAAACAGCATCAGGATGAGAAAAATTGCTGCGTAGAGTCCGGGCTCGCGATAATCAGCCTTCACCAGCCACAGATAATGAGTAACGGCGAAAAGCCCGGCCACATAGGCCCATTGATGCAATGTCGACCAGTGTTTGCCAAGACGCCGCATCATCCCCCTGGTGGAAGTAACCGCGAGCGCCAATAGGATCAGGAATGCAGCAAAGCCAATTGTAATATAGGGACGTTCGACGATATCGATGCCTATCTCCTTCCAGGAGAGACCACGATCCAGCCACAGGTAGACGATGACATGCAGCAGCGCATAAAAGAAGGCATACACACCCAGCATGCGGCGATAACGCAGCAGCCATCCCCAGCCGGTGAGTTTACGCAGTGGAGTGATCGCCAACGTCGCCAGCAGTAGTCGCAATCCCCAATCACCGCTGCTGTGCAGCAACGCCTCGACCGGGTTGGCGCCCAGCTGCTGCTGCAGTGCATCCCGCAGCAACAGCAACAGCGGAACCAGGCACAACAGAAACAGCAGCAGTTTGCCAATGGCGATGTTTTTATTTGCAGTCCTCATCTGCTCGCTCAGAAATTTTTCTTCAGGTTCATGCCGCGATAAAGCGACGCCACTTCATCCGCATAACCATTGAACATCCTGGTCTTCTCGCGGCCGGAAAATATGCCACCTCCCAGCACCCGGTGTTTTGCCTGGCTCCAGCGCGGGTGATCGACCTTCGGATTGACGTTGGCGTAAAAACCATATTCATCGGCAGCTTTGCTGTTCCATGTTGTCGGTGGCTGTTTTTCAGAAAATGATATTTTGACAATGGACTTGATACTCTTGAATCCATATTTCCACGGCACGACCAGGCGCAGCGGCGCGCCATTCTGATTCGGCAGCACCTCCCCGTACAAACCGGTCACGAGAATCGTCAACGGATGCATCGCTTCGTCCATGCGCAACCCTTCCCGGTAAGGCCAGTCGAGCCCATCGTAACGTTGATTGGGCATGCGTTTGGGGTCATAGAGGGTTTCGAATACGACATATTTTGCTTTTGAGGTCGGTTTGAATCGCTTCAACAGATTACCCAGCGGAAAACCTACCCATGGAACCACCATGGACCAGGCCTCGACGCAACGAAAGCGGTAGATGCGCTCCTCCTGGGTGAAACTTGAGAGCACATCCTCGATGTCGATCTTTCCCGGCTTTTCGCACTCGCCATCGACTTCCACAGTCCAGGGGCGTGTCTTGAATTTACGCGCCACCTTTGCAGGAGTCGATTTTCCATGACCAAATTCAGTAAAATTGTTATAGGTCGTTATCCACTCGTAGTCAGTTACTTTTTCATCGACCCGGTATTTGCTCGGGTGAAGATTGGCGATAGGAGCATGTTTTCCGGGTTTATCGGCAAGTGCAAGCCCCAGTCCGGGCATGGCGAGCCCGGCAAAGGCGTAAATCCCGCTTTTCAAAAATTCACGGCGCTGTTTATAGACCGATTGCGAAGTGATTTCGGATGAGCGGATCGTGGAAGTTTTCCTGATTAACATACGGCTATTTCCTGAGTAAAGTGATCAGTAATTATGATAGACCATCAATCAGGGGGAAATCTTCACAAAAGGGTAACGTTGGGTAGGTTTTAGGTTTTAGGTTTGTAACCATTCAGCATCTTGTCAGAGTAGTGAACTAAGGAGTTGTCCAATAATAACTTACCGATATCGCGCAGCAATGTTGTTCGTATTCAAGACGCAGCAAGGGGCGCATAGCAGCGTTATGAAACTCTTGCTGGAACGCAGAAGACGGACAACAGGGCAAGCAGGATCGGGAAGT
>JAQYVP010000218.1 GCA_030145485.1 Chromatiales bacterium | reverse complement strand
TGTGCAGGTCAACAGGGCGGGCAGGATGGGAAAGTTGTTTATGGACAACTCCCTAGCAATGCTTCGAGTTCACTTTGCCGGACTGGGTGCAGCAGCACGCCGGTCAGGGGATAGATGTTGTTGAGTTGCTCAACATACTGAGATTCCAGGCGACTGGCAAAGACGATGACTTTTGCGTCCGGGGAATATTTCGGCAGACTGGTGAGCAGCACATCGAGGTTGCTGATATGCACGCCCGCATAGTTGTTCCCATAGCCGTAAAAGAATTCAGCCACGATAAAATCAGGGGCTTCATTTTTTAGTAATTTTAGGGCGTTGCGAATGGAATTGACCTTGTACTCGGTGATGTTCAGTCGCTGATAGAGACTGGATAGGCGGGGGTGCTCGGGCGATTCGATAATTGAAAGCAGTGACGGCATCCCGGGTGTCTACTTACATGGAGTGGAGCGGTGGTAATAGTCATATTTGTGCAGTCGGGATGTCAATGCCCATGCCTTTTGATGGGAGAGGGGTTCGTTCTGGGGGAAAACGATTCTGACATAGAGTTCCTTGCAGTGTTCGACAGCGACGGACTGCAGCACACCCTCGGCTTCTGCAAGTGTCAGGGGCGGAGAAAACTCACTATCCTGCGGACGTTTGACGATAAACCTGTCGTCTCCGAGCCTGCTGGTATAACGTAAGTCGACAACATGTTTATTCTTGCTGCTGCGCGCGGGTTTGACGAGCTTGTCATACTTGACTCTGAGGTCTGAATAATCATCTTCCAGACCCGACAGATCTTCCTGAGAGCTATCCAATGTCTGCCGCAGTGCTGTAATCTTCGCAATAACACTCTCATTTTTCTTCTGCAGGCTTTCTACCAGGGTGCGTTTCTCGCTGAGTTTATTCTCGCTTCCTGCGAGCTTCTCCTGAATGGCGCTGACAGTGTCATTGAGCTTTGTGAGCAACCGGTTGAGGCGAACGGTCTCCTGTTCGAGTTGTGAGCGCTCTGCGGTGAGTGAATCGATAGAAGCAAGATGTTGTGTTACCGCAGATTCCTGCTGTGATGTCAGCTGCTGCGCCGCATCCAGCTGCTGTGTGGAAATCCCCAGTTTTTTCTGGATTTCACGAATTGTGTCGAGAGATTGCCGCTGCTTCTGCCTGACTGCTTCAAGTTCCTGTTTCGATAGTCGATGCTTTTCCGAGAGTTTCTCTTCGTGCTGCTGAAGCCGGGCAATTTGCTGCTGACTCTTTTCTTCCGCAGCTGTGAGCAGTGATACCTCTGAACTACTCTTTTTCAGTGTATCAGTTGTTTGGGCCAGTTCGGCGCTTGTGGTTGCAATTTTCTGCTGCGCTTCATGCAGCGACTCTTGTGTCGTCTGCAGGATGGTTGTTGTCTGTTCAAGTTCATCCTGGCTTTGTTGTGCAGCGCTTGTGCTTGTTTCCAGCTGTTCTCGAGTTCGTTGCAGCCGGGTGCGTGTTTCATCGAGTTGTGCCCCTGTTGTTTTGTGAGCAAGCATCGACTCGTCGAGTTCACTCTGGCGACGCTTTTGATCCGCCAACAGTGTGCTTTTGTGTTGTTCCAGCTGTTGCAGATTTTGTTTCTGCTGTTCACTCTGTTGTTGCAATTGCGCAAGGTTCTGCTGCACAGAATCAAGTTTTTGCTGACTCAGCCTGATCTGCTCCTCAAGGCCCCTGTTTTTTTCGCTGCTGAGACGCTGTGCCGAGGTCGATTGTTCGAGTTCCTGCTGCAGTTTTTCCTGCGTTGCCTGCAGACTGCTCTTGTGCTCGTCAAGTTGCGTGATGTTGAGTTGTTGCTGACGGCTTTTTTTCCGCAGGGCTTCAAGTATCTGCTGAAGAGAGGCGACTTTTGTGACATTTTCTTCAAGCTTGCCGGCAAGCAAAGTATTGATTTTTTCTGATTCAGTCACCTCTGCGCTTGCCAGACGTTCTGCAGCCAGTGTTTCCGTCAGTTGCCTGACAAGATCCGTATTGCGCGTGATCAGGACAATCATCGAAAGCAGAAAGATCATGACGATGACAGTCATGATATCTGTAAACGAGGGCCAGAAGCTCTCATTGTGTTCGCTGCTCTCCCGGTTCAGGCGGAGATCAATAAATCCGTCACTCATCGTTTTCTTTCTCGTGCTCGATGCGAAATCCGTGACGCAGAATGGTTTTTAACTCATCCATGTGTGGTGGAAACGAGTCTGTCTGGGTTTTAAAGCTGATAACAGCCTGCGCCATGGCATGTTCCATGGCGCCAAACTGCTTCTGCGAGTGATCCATCTTTTTCGTCAACTCCTGCAGCAGGCGCAGCAGGCTGGAGAGTTCATGCACGATGCTCTCGTTGGTGACCTGGAATTTTGGGGAGAGATAAGCCGTTGTGACCTGTTCAATGCCGCTGACCAGGTTTGTCTGTACATTGGTTAATTTGAGATAGAAATAACCGAAGAAGAGATAACAGGCGATGGCGGTCATGGTGGTTGACAGCGCCGTTGACATCCCGTGGATGACCAGGCCCATGCCGCTGGAGTCAACGTTGCCTTCAAACATGCTGGATGCACCGATCAATGCAATGGAGAGCGAAACAATGGTGCCGAAAACACCGGTTAGTATGAGCACGTTGTTAATGAATCTGGGGAGATTGATCTTGGTGCTTTCGTTGGCGACCAGCGTTGCCGCCAGGGCGCCCTGATTGATCGGGGTGCGACTCTCATAGAGGCGCTGCATCATCAGGTAGCGAGTACTGATCATGTTTTTTGTGCTCATCCCCTGCAATGGATCGTCAGGATCGTCCTGCATATTGTCGATAAAGGTTCTGAGAATTTTCTCTTCACGCGCATAGCCGGCAAGGGCGACGACAATGCGGAAGATGCCAAGTAGGAAGAGCACCAGGATGAGGCCGTTGATAATGATGCCCACATCGGAAAGCTGGTTGGTGAGATAGATATCCTTGATTTTTCCGTATTGCCATGCAATCAATAAGCCGACGACGATAGCGGACAGCAGCATTTGCAGCAGTACTGAGCGGCTATAGGCACGACGAAACTGTATGAGTTCCAAGATGATACTCCGTGGGAATGGGACAGATATTAATGGGTCGGTATTTTAGCATAAACTGATAAGCGGGGTGTTTGTCAGTCATTCTTTTGAATCGATCACTGAGCGGAAAGGCTACAATTATCAGCAATTCTCAATGTACCAATAGAGTGCCGATATCATAAAAGACTATTACCACGAAGCACACGAAGACCACGAAGACCACGAAGAATCAACTGGTTACAAAAAAGCATTGCAATTTCTCAATAACGCAAACCCAACGAATGCACAGGACTATTGAGAAGTTACTAAGCTTTCGTGCTCTTCGTGTCCTTCGTGGTGAGTATCTCTCTACATTTAGAATTACTGTACAATTATGAAACTTCTTGAAATTCCGATGGTTCTAAATATTACTTAAAGTATATTGTTTTAAGTAGACACTTGGAATATACTGTATATGTTAGATATATATGGGGAAATACCACTATTTGTCTTGAAGACAACTGAAAAAGTGGAGGGTCAATGAAAAAATCACTTCTACTGCCAGGGTTACTCTTCTGTCTATTGCTCCTCAGTGAGAGTCTTGTTGCAGGCTCCGTCAATGGTGTGCGCAGCTGGACAGCGCCAGAACGCACCCGCCTGGTATTTGATCTTTCCGAACCTGTGAAGTACAAGATCACTCAGGATTCCAACTCCTCTTTGCTGAAGCTGAAGATTTTTAGAAGCCGCCTCAACGCTCAGATCCCTGCTTTCAACAAGCATAAGGTTATCTCCTCTATCGCAACGAATCCGCTGAATACGAAAAGTGTCGAGATTCAATTTAAACTCAGGAGAGCCATCAAGGTCAAGAGCTTTCAGCTTGATCCGGGGGGGCGCTACGGCTATCGCCTGGTGCTGGATCTTTATGTAAAAGAACGGCATGACAAACCAACGGTAGCAAAAAAGCAAACACGCAAGAGCAGCAACAAGCAGACTCTGGCTGCGAAGGCCAGCAAGCAGATCACGCTAAAAAAGCAACCGAAGGTTGTAAAACAGGCGCCTCCAGCGCCGCAGCAACAGCAAGCCTCAAAAAAAGTGCGTGGACGGGATATCGTCATCGCCATTGATGCCGGACATGGTGGCGAAGATTCCGGCGCCATGGGCGGCAACGGCACTTTCGAGAAAGATGTGGTGCTGCAGATCGCCAACAAGCTCAAAAAACTGCTGGACGGGGAGGGAGGTATGCACGGCGTACTGGTGCGCAAGTCGGATTACTATATCTCCTTGCGCAAGCGTATGGAAATTGCGCGTGAACATCATGCGGATTTCTTCGTCTCTATTCACGCGGATGCTTTTCATGATCAGTCGGCAAGGGGTTCATCTGTCTATGTGCTGTCAAACAAAGGGGCATCCAGTGAAGCGGCTTACTGGTTGGCCAAGCGTGAGAACCAGGCTGATCTGGTTGGTGGCGTCAGCCTCGATGACAAGGACGAAGTGCTGGCTTCCGTGTTGCTGGATCTCTCCCAGGCAGTCAGCAGGCAGGTGAGTCATGAGGTGGCGCAGATGACGGTCAGGGATTTGAGGAAGGCAGGAATTGTTCACTTCAACGAGGTTCAAAAAGCGGATTTTGCGGTTCTGAAATCACCGGATATTCCATCGATGTTGGTGGAAGTGGCCTTTATCTCCAACGCTATGGAGGAAGAAAAACTGCATGATCAGGCACAACAGAAGGAGTATGCAGAAGCTATTCTGGCGGGGATACGCCGTTACTTTCATCGTGCTCCACCCCCTGGAAGCTGGCTGGCAATGCGCCACAAGCCAAAAATCCGGGGAAGACAATATGTGATTGTCGCGGGTGATACGCTGTCTGAAATCGCACAACGATACCAGGTGAGTGTTTCGCGTTTGAAAGATCACAACCAGCTGGGACAGAATGACATTCGCGCCGGACAGGTGTTGAAAATCCCTGCCGACAGTTGATATTAACCAGGAGCCCGTCCGGGAACCGGGGCTGTAGCGAGGGAATGCAAATGAGGCGAATAGTGCGCTGTTTCACGATAAGGGAGAGGAAATCCGGCCAAAGGAGTGTTTTCGCAGTAGGCCTTCTATTCTCGGATAAGCTCCTTGTTTCAGGGATCATCTGATTCAAGGCGGAAGTAGCAATTCTCAATGTACCAATAAAGTGTCAACATTTTAAAAGACTTTTACCACGAAGCTCACGAAGACCACGAAGAATCAAGTGGATACAAAAGTGTCTTCGTGCTCTTCGTGTCCTTCGTGGTGAATATCTCTCTACATTTAGAATTGCTGAGGCGGAATTCTCCTCACCAGTGTCCTACTTTACGCGCAGGTGGTCTCTATGCCTGCACCAAACGCACATTCTGTGCAACCAGGCCGTCAGCATCCTGCGGACTCTCCTGGATATAGAATTCAAGCACGGTGTCACCATGAATGAGATCCTCCTCATTGACATCCTCGGAGATTTCATTGATATGGCAGAAGGCGCTGTTCCAGGGTGACTCCTTGATGCGGGTGTTGGTGATCCAGCTGTTGTCATCGATGTGACCAAGAAAGCTGAGAAAACCATAGCCCTTTTCCGCAAACCATTTTGTGCAGATTCCACGTACACAGGAGCCGGTTCTCCCCCATGCATTTTTCGGTTCATAGGCGATAGGAATCAGATTCGGAGTGAGGAAGCCGGAGTGAAAAGCATCGGCCTGATGCTGCAGCTGTGTCGACACATGGTCGAAACCGAGCAGTTCCACACGCCGTCCCCTGTTTTGAATCGCGCTGACCAGCGGCAGAAAATCACCATCCCCCGTCACCAGAAGAATCTCATCGAGGTGTTCGGCCTGCTGCAGTGCATCGACTGCGATACTCAGATTGGAGCTGCTTTCAATCGTTGTTTGTCCCTCATCACTGGTTATACGCCGTGTATCCCTGATATTCACTTTCCAGCCGAACTGGCGCGCGATCTGTTGATGCAGGTATGACTTTCTGGCGTACTCACTGTCATTCTCGGCAAGCTCTCTATCATACGCCATGTAGCTATTAAGACGAATCAGGCTGCGATCACCACGCTCGGCAAAACGGCGCAGAACATCGTAACGAAGATGATAACCGCCACTACGGCGGACATTTTCAGAATCGACAAAGATGCCGACTTTGATAGACATAGAGCTCTCCCTAGTAATCCTTGAATGGCCAGCATCTTTACAAATGAGTCAAATTACAACAATAACTCTCGCAAAGACGCTAAGCTCGCCAAGAAAACCTTTGCGGTCTTTGCGTCTTGGCGAGGGAAAATGATCATTTTCAAGCGTCGTCAGTCTGAGACCTGGTCTCATTAGATCTTGAAATTCCCCTCATCTCAAGCTTCTCCCGGAGGGAGAAGGAGCTAAACCCCCTCTCCCTCCGGGAGAGGGCCGGGGTGAGGGCGGGCGTTATTTTATTTGTTGAGGCGATTCTCAATCAGGTTATCGACCACTGATGGGTCTGCCAGTGTGGATGTGTCGCCAAGGCTCTGCAGCTCGTTCTCGGCGAGTTTGCGCAGAATGCGCCGCATGATTTTTCCGGAGCGTGTCTTCGGCAGACCGGGAGCCCACTGCAGCAGATTGACCTTTGCGATTGGACCGATCTCGGTGCGCACCAGTTTGATCAGCTCATCACGCAGTTCGTCACTGCCTGTTTCACCTGCCATCAAGGTGACATATGCGTAGATGCCCTGACCGGTAATCTCGTGGGGATACCCCACCACGGCAGCTTCTGCAACCTTGTCATGCAGCACCAGTGCTGACTCGATCTCAGCAGTACCCAGGCGGTGGCCGGAGACATTCAGCACATCATCGACACGCCCTGTTATCCAGTAATAGCCATCCTCATCGCGACGACAGCCGTCACCGGTAAAGTAGTAGCCCGGATACATGGAAAAATAGGTGGCGGCAAAGCGGGCATGGTCGCCATAGAGGGTGCGCATCATCCCCGGCCACGGGTGTTTGATGGCGAGATTCCCCGAGGTGGCGCCCTCCAGTTCATTGCCCTCATCATCGATCAATATCGGCTCTACACCGAAGAATGGCATGCTTGCAGAACCCGGTTTCAGTGCAGTGGCGCCAGGCAGCGGGGTAATCATGTGGCCGCCGGTTTCTGTCTGCCACCAGGTATCCACGATCGGACAGCGGCCGTCGCCAACCACATGGTAATACCATTCCCAGGCTTCGGGATTGATGGGTTCGCCCACCGTACCGAGCAGCCGCAGGCTGCTGCGTGAAGTCTGATTGACTGGGTCGTCGCCAGAGCGCATCAATGCGCGAATTGCGGTTGGCGCTGTGTAGAAAATGGCAACCTGGTGCTTGTCGATCACCTGCCAGAAGCGCGAGGCATCCGGATAGGTCGGGATGCCCTCGAACATCAGCGAGATGGCGCCGTTGCACAGCGGTCCATAGACAATATAGGTATGTCCGGTGACCCAGCCGACATCGGCCGTACACCAGTAGACTTCACCATCCTTGTAATCGAATACAAGTTTATGCGTCATCGCAGCCTGCAGCAGGTAGCCGCCGGTGGTATGCAGAACACCCTTGGGCTTGCCGGTTGAACCTGATGTGTAGAGGATGAACAGCGGATCTTCAGCATCCATCTCCTCGGCGGGACACTCCGCCGAAGCTTCGGCCATTGCTACGTGATACCAGACATCCCTCTCATCATTCCACTGCACCTCTCCACCGGTACGCTTGACGACCATGCAGGTGTGAACATTGGGGCATTCACTGAGCGCCTTGTCGGCATTGATCTTCAGAGCAACATTTCTGCCACCGCGCACTCCTTCATCGGCAGTGATGACAGTCTGACAATCCGAATCGAGGATGCGATCGCGCAGGGAGTCAGGTGAGAAACCACCGAAAACCACCGAGTGAACGGCGCCGATGCGCGCGCAGGCAAGCATGGCAACCGCTGCTTCAGGAATCATCGGCATGTAGATTGCGACCCGGTCACCCTTGTTGACGCCGCGGGACTTCAGTACATTGGCGAATTTGCATACCTCGGTGTGCAGTTCGCGGTAGCTGATATAGCGATCCTCCTGCGGGTTATCGCTCTCCCAGATGATGGCTGTCTGCTCTCCGCGTTTCTCAAGGTGACGATCCAGGCAGTTGAGCGTGACATTGAGCTTGCCACCGATAAACCATTCAATAGAGATATCGTCCTCAAAACTCCACTTCAGCACCTTGTCCCAGGGCTTTGTCCAGCTGAGATATGTAGTCGCCTGTTCTGCCCAGAACCCTTCAGGGTCATCGATCGAACGTTGATACATTTGCGCGTATTGTTCGGCCGTAACATTGGCTTGTGCTGCAAATGCTTCTGGAACCGGATATACCCTGGATTCTGACATGGTGCTCTCCTGTGGTGTTTTTGATGTTTATTGTTTAATCATTGTGATGTTGCGTCAAGTTACTCACCGTGTCAAAGGTTTTCATACAGTCTCTTGCCTAGAGTCTGAAATAGGCCGCTTTCAGAAGACAATATGTAGAGCTTGCGGCTCTATTCAGGCAAAAAAAAACCCCGTCATGATGACGGGGTAGTGTTGAAAAGATATTTTGATTACCATTTGTAAAAATTTCTCGGATCAGCGTACCAACTGGCTTCGATTGAAGTGATCGGTTGCGGTTCCCAGGCTGTGACACTCTTTTGAGCGGCCACCTTGGTTACAGGCATATCGATGCCATAATAGGTCGAGTAGTAGTTCTCGCAAGAGTCATAGGTTAGGCCACTGGTATTTGCCTGAACAGATACGGATATCAAGAGCAGTGACGCAATCGCAAGTAGTGTTTTATATAATTTCATAGCAAATCTCCGAAGAGCATCTAATTAACATGGATCAATATTAGTAAAAACTAATATAGAAATCAATTGATAATTGTCAATTATGCTATAATAAATAATACTTTGCCTGCGGCATTTTTCAGAAGATATGGACAACGACTAACAGTAGAGCAAATATCAGAAATTACCTGTCCGGCTGCTTGACTCCATGAGTGTCTGGATGGTGTTGACGACATCAAAGGCGTCTTTCAAGTGACGCCGTTCCAGTGAAGAGAGTTGCTCAGGCGGGACATAGTTATCTGCTGCTTGCCCCGCCCTGATTTGCAGAGACTGATGCTGCAGGCGAACACTGGCAATAAATTCCAGTGCATCACGCAGGTCAGCCATACCGCTGTGGCTTAGCACACCGGCTTCGCTTGCCATCTCGAGCCGATCCCGGGTATTCAGGGCCCTGATCCCCGCAGAGAGGGCATACACACGCGCCAGATCGGTGATTGGTACGATGCCGCGTTTTTTCATATTCAGCGCCTTCTTTTCAACGCCGCCTTTCTCCAGCACGAATTGTTTGAAGATCCCCAGGGGAGGGCGATAATGCAATGCATTAGCCGTCAGATAGGCAAGAAAAATGGTATTGCCCTGAGTTTTTTTCAGCATTTCGCTCTGCAGGCTCTGCAGCAGGGCGGCGTCTCCGTAGACACACTGCAGATCAAAAAAGATACTCGCATACATCAGCGCTTTAGGCTGTGGATTGAAGATCCACTTGTCAAAATAGCTGTGCCATATCGCGAGGGGCTGGCGCCATTTGGGATTGGTTGCCATGACATCGCCGGGGCAGTAGATGTAGCCACAGGCATCAAGACCGTCGCACACCAGGTGGCTCATTTTCTCAAAATAGTCGCCATGCAACTTTGCATCATAATCATCGCAGAGGATCAGAGCATTGTCCTGGTCGGTGTGTGCGGTCTGTTCACTGCGCGCCAGTGATCCTGCAGCAATCCAGGCATAGGCAACCGGAGCTTCACCATATTGCTCTTCTGCCATGCGCACCAGGCGTTGAGTGATTGCCTCACCAATGGAACTGATGGCGTGTCCGATATGATAGGCAGTCAGGCTGCTGTCAACCAGTGTTGCCATGGTTGCGGGAAGCTGACGGCTGAGTTGCTGCAGCTCGTCAAGTGTGTCGGCGCGATGGATTTCATTGATCAGGTAGATGGTGTTGTAACTCTGCTGACGAATCAGATCCGTTGCGGTGATCATGCCGACGATGTTGCGGTCCGCCATGACCGGAAGATGGCGGATATTGTGACGCGCCATGATCAACAGCGCCTCGGCGCCAAGTGTAGATGCCGAGATCGTCATTGGATCCGGCGTCATGATCGTGGATACAGGGTCGTCGAATGACATGCGGTTGGCGGTTACCTTGGTACAGAAGGCGCGGTCAGTGAGAATACCGCAGAGTTTGCCGTGATCCATTACCAGCATGGCAGTGACGGTCGCGCTCTTCATCTGTTGTGCCGCCTCTTCGATGGTCGCTGTTTGTTCGATCATCTGCGGTGTGCCATGGGTCAGATCGCTGACATGGGTAGCAATGAGCGTATTGTTCTGATTGTCCTGTATCTCATGGATCGCATGGCGCAGACGCACCGGGTTTTTCTTTGAAAAAAACAGCCGCACGGATTCATGCTTATCGATGAGCGCATGGAAGGTCTCGACAGGGAGTTTGTAGAGCAGGGTATCTTCGATCGCAGTCACCGACAATACCACATCGCCGCCGCGAAACAGGGCGCGGAAACCAAACCAGCTCTCTTCGCCAAGTTGATCATGCAATTCATTATCGGCAGTTCTGACTTCGACGGCGCCGGAGCGGATCAGGTAGAGTGAGCGATTGATGTCACCCGGCTTGAGAATCTGCGAGCCGCGACGTACAGTGATTGTTTCAACCTCATTGGTGATTTGCTCCAGGCATTCGTTATCCAGCTTCTGCAGTGGAGCACAGCGGCCCAGGTAATCCCGAATTTCGAGTTGTTTGATCTCCATTGGTCATTATTGTCCTGTTAGGGTGATTTTTTTCCACAGATGCACACAGATAAACACAGATAAACACAGATAAAAAGATGCAAAAATATCTGAGTGCATCTGTGGTTGATATTTTTTCTACATCGTCACAGGCGCTTCGGCAAAGTAGAGTCCCTTGTGTGTTGAAACCACCAGGCGCAGGTAGGGGAAGATTGTCGGTGGAATCTGAATGCTGATGTGCCAATGCTGCTTGTCATCAGCAGCAACCATGCTCACAGGTGATGCTTCGTCGTCGATGTCTGCGATAGCGATAGCGACTCCCTTGAGCGCCTGCTCAGAGGTGACACGGATGGTGTTGCTGCCGTTGTCGAGCCGTTCTTCGAGGATCACCGAAAGCTGCACATCATTATTACTGAAACGACAGCTGTTATTGCTGAAATCACAGCGTTCATTGACAGGGTGCAACTGATACAGGGCATTGTCCGGCGGATCCTTTTTTGTAAAATAATCCATCGCGACGTAGCCGCCAATGAGCAGGAACGGAGCGATGAAAATGGCGGTTTTGAGTTGCGGGTTTATAGGTTTTTTTGGCATTTGTTAATAATAGTAAATAGTGGATTGATTTGAATAATCGGGAATAACCGGCGGTAGAACACAACTGTTTCTCATAGTAGAAGCCGCTGTATTCTGACCCCGGTTAAAGGAAAAAGGCTCCCAAAGGAGCCTTTTTCCAGTCAGGTGAATATCACCATTTAGTGGTCGACTGCAGAACCAGCCCCGGCAGGAACACGAATGTGCTCGACCATGTGCTGGATATGCTCCGGAGGTGGTGCAGTGACTCTGGAGACAACGAATGCCACGCCAAAGTTGACCAGCGCGCCTATGGCTCCGAAGGCATTCGGCGTAATGCCGAAGAACCAGTTAGGCTGCATGTCGCCGAGGAAGGCTGTGCCAGGTACAAACATGATGCCCTTGTGCTGGAACACATACAGCATTGTGATGCCAAGGCCTGATAACATGCCCCAGATGGCGCCGCTTCTGTTGATACGCTTGGAGAAGATGCCCATCATCAGCGCCGGGAACAGCGAGGAGGCCGCCAGACCGAAGGCGATCGCCACGGTGCCGGCTGCAAAATCAGGCGGATGCAAGCCGAGATACCCGGCTACCATGACTGCGCCTCCCATCGCGATACGGCTTGCCAGTAGTTCTGACTTCTCCGAGATGTTCGGCATGAAGACGCCTTTCAACAGGTCATGCGATATCGACGAGGCAATCGCCAGCAACAGTCCTGCCGCCGTAGACAACGCCGCAGCCAGACCACCGGCGGCGACCAGCGCTATGACCCAGTTGGGTAGTTTCGCGATCTCCGGATTGGCCAGCACCATGATGTCCTTGTCGATCTTGACCACTTCATTGATGGCTTTATCTGCGACATAGGTGATTCTTCCATCACCATTCTTGTCTTCGAATTTCAGCAGACCGGTTTTTTCCCAGTTCTTGACCCATTGTGGACGCTCTGCATACACCATGCCCTGACCATCTTCCCCTTGAAAAGTGGTTGTCAGGTTCAGACGCGCCATGGCGCCAACAGCTGGAGCAACGGTGTACAGC
>JAQYVP010000135.1 GCA_030145485.1 Chromatiales bacterium | reverse complement strand
CCAATTTCAGCTGTCGTGTTGTTCAAGAACATCGATCTTCTGCATTTTCACTCATAAGGTCGCAAGCTCCCGGTTTTCATACTTGTCGGGGAACTGCTCCCGCAATTGCAGTTTTCTCTCGATGGCGGCAATGATTTCAGCGGAAAAATTCACACTGGCAAACTTAGCTGCGCTCTCCAGCCCCCCCGGACTCTGCACGTTAATCTCCATGATCTTGTTGCCCACCACGTCGAGCCCGGCGAAGAAGATGCCGTCGTGCACCAACCGCGGCCGCACCAGCTCCGCCAATTCCAGAATGCTGTCGCTTATGTCTGCCGGCACCGCGATGGCACCGGCACTTATGTTGCTGCGGATGTCTCCATCGCCAGTCTTCCGCTGGCGGTGAATTGCGGCGACCTTGCCTTTACAGCGCAGGGGCTCGCCATTGATTAGAAACAAACGCGTATCCCCCTTCACTGCATCGTGTAAAAACTCCTGCACGATCACATAGCCTTCCTGAGAAACCGCGTCCAGCATTTGATTGATATTGGCCGCTTCGTTGGGACGAATCAGGAACACGTTGTGACCACCCGACCCCACCAGCGGTTTGAGAACCCCATAACCACCTTCGGCGGCGATGAAATCCTTGGCCTCCTCCCGGTCCCGGGTGACCAGGGTGCGCGGTCTTACTTGCTCAGGAAAATAGTCCATGTTGAGTTTTGTCAGTCCCAGACTGAGGCCAACCGGATCGTTCAGCACCAGCACGTTGCTGCGTAGTGCGAGGTTGGCGAAGTTTATTGAGGCCATCTGCGCCCAGGGGCGGTGCGCCGCATCTTCGGCAGGGTCGTTGCGTAACAGCAACACGTCGAGATCCCTCATGTTGATCTCGATCTTGTTGAGCTTGTCGTTTTCCCGCACGCTCTGCAGAAATTTACGGACGGATCGGTGCTTTGCCTGGGGCGCGGCGACGGCATGGGCGTAGACAAAATCATCCGGGCGCAGCGCAAAATCTCCTACATTAATATAGCAGACACTGTGGCCACGGTTGACGGCAGTCATAGCAAGCTGCGTCGTGGTATACCCGTCCTTTTCCGTGGCCAAGTTGTTTACTGTGATTCCTATGCGCATCAGCTTATCTGCGCCGTCAAATCCATCACGCTACATCCCTGTGCCAGACGCTTGAGTCGCTCCTGACTCTCGGCCAGGGTAAACAGGCGTGGCACCAGGGTTGGCTCTTTCAATATATGCCGCCAGCGCAGCTCCTCGATGAGGGGTATGTACTCGTGGGCGATCTTACCAAGATACAGAGTTCGCAAGTCATTGCCGTTTGCCAGGTAAGCGAGCACATCGACCAGCCCCTGCAGATAGATTCCGTCCTTGGTGTAACCACCGCCACGAAAGGTTCGCATCGTCATCATGAATGCGGCGTAAGCACCGAAACCAACTTCCTGATGAAGACTGCCAAAAGTCTCCATGAAATCAGCACCGTCGACAATCATGTGAGCGGCGAGCACCCTGCCTGCCAACTGACGCAGGCGCGCGCTACTTAATTCGCCGACCAGATACTCCGACAAGACCGCCAGCCCTTCCTGCAAGGTTTCGTAACCTGCCATGCCGCCGCAGAGTTCCTGCAGCGGTTGTTGACGTCCGTTATGGTAGGTCACGACATGGGTGCCAATTTCATGTGCCAGGGTTGCCCGCAGACGTGATGTCGAAAAGTTGGCATTGGCACCAATCAGGAAATTTCCGCGGGATACCATGATGCCGGGGATGTCATCACGGATCTCGATGGTAGATGCAAGCGTGACATCCTGGCTTCGGTAGTAATCTAATTCTTCATGGGCATAGGCGCCGAACTGCTGCGCATTGAGCTGTTCAGCCTGACTTGCATCAACAGCGTCAGGAGGCACTTTTTCCAGGATATCCCTGGCAAGTTGTAACAGTTCCGGGCTGATGTCACCAAAAAGCTGCCGACTGCCCAGTAGAAACGCCGGCGTGTTGCGATCGCTTAGCAACGTGACCTGTCGATCCAGTTCCTCTCGCTTGGCTTCGAAGATATAAGCCAGCGTCGGATCATCGATGGATTCAATGGGTACCTCGTAGAGTCGTCGCTTAAGCAGGGCCGGGTCGATGGTGCGAGGACGATAGTGAAATTCTACCGGTTGCTTGTATCCCCGTTCGCTGAACTGATCCCAGGCGGCGGCAGAATTGATCGGTGATACAAACAGAAGCAGATCAAACTGACTGTTGATCTCGGCCAGTACCGCGTCCACCTGTTTAACTCGATCCTTGATCACCCTTGGCCCGAGCTCATGAAAGTGCGCAGGTCGATGTGTCGTGTATTGATGGGTGAAATTAAAGAAGCAACGCTTCAACGCCCGGTTGATTCGGTGGCGGAATTCCTTATGAGCGAACACATACAACTCGCCAGTATCCGGGTCACGGAAGAACGGATTGATCTCCAAACCGATGGCGGTGCAGCCGATCGACGCACATCGCTCATCATCAATCAAGGGTGTCATATCCTCGGGCGATACCGATTGTCGGTATACCAGCTGAATGCTTGGTGTACGATCGTCGATTCTGGCCCGTAGCAGGGCGCTTTCCATGGCTTCCAGCAATTGCGCAGGTGCGCCGGAAACTGGCGCTATGAGTTCCACGCTTAAGGCGGAGGCATGCTCTGCTTCGCCTGGTTTGGCACAGATCTCCAAGAGTAGAAACCCGCCGAAGTTCTCAACCTGGGTGATTGCGATAGTTTCAACCAAGGCACTTAATTCTGAATTGAACTCGGCTCCCGCGGAAGCAATCAGGTAACTCGCCTGGCTGGTCACCAGCTGTTCGGTTCCGGTATCCGCGTGTTCCTCGGGTCGCCGATACACACAGAGAAAGGGCAGCTGACGATCGATGTGCAGATGACCACCCCCTGGCAGCTCGCAAACAACGGGTTCGTCGCTGGCCAGCAGTTTGCTTAACTCTCCGCAAAACTGGGCGTCAATCTGATGAGCTGTCTTCATTTTCAGCTGATTCCAGGGTGAGCAACGGTAGCAGATCACGCCTGATTTTATGGCCGGCATGTATCGCCGTGGCAACCAGTGGGCCCTCGCCGAGATGATCGACCCACAGTTTCCCGTTTTCGGTGTTGTTGTCAGCCTCCTTCATCTTAGCGGCTCTCTTTCATCGATGGCATACT
>JAQYVP010000128.1 GCA_030145485.1 Chromatiales bacterium | reverse complement strand
CAATACCGGATCCTTGTATTCCGCCGCAGTCAGTTTTGAAGTGGCGCACGATGCGCTCGGCCATCTCTTCATTGGGAGAGACCAGTTCGCAAGCGACGGTGGCAATGACGGAGAATGAATGATTGCTTGCAATGACGGGTGCGGACCGGAGCTGGCCACTCACGATCAACGCCCGGATTTCATTGCCATTTCTTTATGGAAAATGCATAATCATATCTATCAATATGATCATGCTGGTATAAAGATGTCGACCAAGGTAACGGCTGTCGAAGCGCGTCAGAAACTGGGTGAATTGCTAAATCGCGTCCTTCTGCTTGAGGAGGAGATTATTATTGAACGCTCTGGTAAGCCACTGGCGCGTCTCTCCCCAATTCAGAAACAGGGGAAAACCGCTTGTCACAAACTGGATTTTCGCAAAGCTGCGGGGCTCGGAGCTGATAGCTGGAAAGAGATCGACGCCATGGAATATGTTCGCCGGGAGCGTGATGAATGGGGTTGAAACTGCGTGAAGGGGATATCGTATTCGTCGACACATCCCCTTTTATCTATTTTTTCGAAAATCATCCCGATTATCTGCCCGCCATGCAGGCATTTTTCGATCAGGTTTATAGATGTGATGCGCAGGTCATCACTTCGATCATCACTTACATCGAAATAACCACCCTTCCCGTACGACAGGGTAATCGTTCACTGGCCCGCAAATACCGCGACTACTTCAGTTATTCCGAAAACCTTACGCTGCTTCCTCTCGATATGACCATCGCCGATGAGGTGGTGCATTTACGAGCAACCTATGGTTTGGGAACACCTGACGCCATTCAGTTGGGAACAGCCCTGGCTGCCGGCGCTGACTATGTATTGACCAATGGCCGCAAATGGAGTCAGGTGGAGGATTTAGAGATCATACAAATTGGAGAGTTGTGAGTCGCTGGCTGAGGTTATTTTTTTGCCCGGTGGGAATGAGGTCATGCAAACCGGATTGCCACGTCGTTCCACTCCTTCGCAATGACGCTTTAGTTGAGTCATCATGTATTGACACGAAGAGATTGAAGGGCAACCATTGACATCCACTGGTTATTGCCCCATTATTTGCCTGTATTAATAGGCTTTTCAGAGGGCAATGTGATGCAATTAACGACTCAACTCATTGATGACTCCGGTTTTGTAAGCCCTAAAGCAGTCGCAGATCAATTTCATACCACGATTAAAGAGGTCGCTGCATTTTCCGGTCTCTCACAGGACTCTGTTTCCAAGCGCGATCGTGTGCGATCCAAAGCCACACAAAAGCGTTTGCGCGATATCGTCCTGATTCTGAACAAAGTGAAGCCCTGGTGCGGTGCGCCCATGCAGGCATTCGCCTGGTACAGGTCGGAGCAATTGCCAGGCTTTGGTGACCTGACTGCCGAAGATCTCGTCAAACGCGGCATGGCTGATGCTGTACTGGATTATTTGAGTGAACTCACGGAAGGTGGTTTTGCCTGACACCCGCGTAACAGGAGTGGCTTACAGAGCGCTTCGGCCATATTGGGCCGTTGATCCGCTTTCCGGTGAAGGGGCGAAAAGATACGGCGGCAGGTTTAACCCGATTGGTACAAGCGCGCTTTATCTGGCTCTTTCACCGCTTGGTGCTCTGGCTGAATACCATCAAGCAGGGCTCCCGCACAGACCGCAACCAGTCACGCTATGCGCCTACGCTGTTGATGTTAGCGATATTGTTGATTTAACGCTTCCTGAAGGCCGGAAACTGGCAAATATTACCCTGGCCGAGATGTCATGTGATTTTCGCTACATGAAGGCCAGGAATCAGCAACCGCCAACCTGGGCAATGGCAGAATTTTTAATCAGTGAGAGCAAGGCAGGCGTGTTGACGCCATCCTATGCACAAAACGCAGCGGAAAATCCCAAGAACCTGATGCTATGGCGTTGGGGAGATGCCCCGCCACAGCAGGTCAAGTTCATCGATGATCATGAGCAGCTGCCGAAAAACCGGGACTCCTGGATGTGACAAGATGTCGCAATGACAGGGTTTTACATACACCGCTCTACGCAAAAAGATCCAGCACTTCCGCAAGTCTCTTGACGGCGATGATCTGCACACCTTTGATCTCCTCCCTGGGACGGTTTCCCCATGGCACGACGATCGTCTGAAAGCCGTGTTTGACAGCCTCCCTGATGCGCTCCTGGCCACTGGGGACCGGGCGGATCTCTCCCGATAATCCCACTTCGCCGAATGCGGCAAGATCGACTGGCAGCGGCTTGTCACGCAGGCTGGAGATCACCGCCATCAACACCGGCAGGTCGGCGGCTGTCTCGGTGATGCGCACACCGCCGACCACATTGACGTAGACATCCTGGTCATACATGGCGATACCGGCATGGCGGTGCAGCACCGCCAGCAGCATCGAGAGACGGTTCTGTTCCAGCCCGAGGGTCACCCGGCGGGGATTGGCGAGTGGGCTGGAGTCGACCAGCGCCTGGGCTTCGACCAGCAGCGGTCGGCTGCCTTCACGTGTCACCAGGATGGCGCTGCCGCTGACAGGCTCACTGTGACGTGACAGAAAAATTGCAGAGGGATTGGAGACTGCCTTGAGCCCCTTGTCTGTCATGGCAAACAGCCCCAGCTCATTGACAGCGCCGAAGCGGTTTTTCATGGTGCGGATGAGGCGAAACTGGCTGTCGGCTTCGCCCTCGAAATAGAGCACGGTATCCACCATGTGCTCGAGTACACGCGGTCCGGCCAGGGTTCCATCCTTGGTGACGTGGCCAACCAGTATCACCGTGGTGCCGGTGTGTTTGGCGAAGCGCACCAGCAGCGCCGTTGACTCACGCACCTGCGCAACACCGCCCGGAGCGGACTGCAACTGCTCCGTGTACATGGTCTGGATGGAGTCAACCACCATCAGCTTCGGCTTTTCATTTGCAGCAAGCGCCAGGATGCGTTCGACAGAGGTCTCGGTCAGCAGACGTAGGTGTTCGATCGGCAGGTCCAGGCGCACGGCGCGCAGGCTGATCTGATCGGCTGACTCCTCGCCGCTGACATAGAGCGTAGCGACCTGTTGCGACAGATTCGCCATGGTCTGTGTCAGCAGTGTCGACTTGCCGATGCCGGGATCTCCTCCGATCAACACCACCGAACCCTCGACAAAACCGGCGCCGAGGACGCGATCCAGCTCGCTGATGCCGCTGGGCAGGCGCACCGCATCCTGCGCCGTGATGTCGGTCAGGTTGCAGATCTGGCTGCCGCTGTTCTCACCGGCATAACCAATTTTGCGACTGCTCCCGGTGGAGGTGACAGACTCCTGCAGGCTGTTCCATGCCTTGCAATCGGCGCACTGTCCCGACCATTTGTGAAACACGGCTCCACATTGCTGGCAGCTGTATTGGATTTTTGCTTTGGCCATTGAACATCTCCCTGAATATTATTGGCGTTGTTCCCGTGATATATGACGCGCTATGGATCTATCGCGGCCGGAAGGCCGCTCCTACAGGTGACTCAGCGGTTCGGCTCCTTCATAGCGGAATTTCACGCGTGCGGTGAGGCGGCAAAAGAGTTCGTAGGAGATAGTGCCGGCGGCTGTTGCGACCTCCTCCACCGGCAGGCCTTCACCCCACAGAACAACGCTGGAGCCAACACGCGCCTGACTGATATTGCGCAGATCGATGGTAATCATATCCATCGACACCCTGCCCGCCAGTGCAGCGCGTTTGCCGTCGACGAGTACGGGTGTTCCGTTCGGGGCATGCCTGGGATAGCCATCGCCATAACCGATTGCCGCAACGCCGATCTTCATATCCTCAGGGCACCGCCAGGCGCTGCCATAACCGACGGCATCACCCTTTTTCAGCTCATGCACGGCGATCAGATGCGTGCGCAGAGTCATTACTGCCTGCAGTCCTTCGTCAGCTGCGGTCGTGTCTCTAAAGGGTGAGGCTCCATAGAGCATGATTCCCGGGCGCACCCATCCCACGCGGCTCATCGGCCAGTTCAGCAGGCAGGCCGAGTTGGCGATGCTTACCGACAGCTCCGGATCGATACAGGGTTCAAATTTCTGCATCTGCTGTTGCGTGTCATCACTGTTGCGATCATCGGCATTCGCCATGTGGGTCAGGATTCCAACCAGCTTGGCATTCGGCAGCTCTCTTAATTTCGCGATGGCCTCGCTGCTCTCTTCGGCAGGTATTCCGATGCGATGCATACCCGTATCGATCTTGATCCATACGACAAAAGGAGATTCATCCTTCGTCACATGATGAGGGCGCGCTGTAGAGCAGTAATTCTCCAGTTGGGTTATTTGAGAGAGGTCGTGGATGATCAGTTCAAAATCCCTTCCCTGGCACAGCATGAGTTCCGCCTGGCTGGCGAAACCCTCCAGAACCATGATTTTTTTGCTGATTCCCGCCCTGCGCAGCTGTAGCCCCTCCTCCACCCTGGCGACGCCATAGGCGTCCGCATCGACGAGCGCCTGCGCAGATTCGACCAGCCCATGTCCATAGGCATTGGCCTTGATGGCGACGACAACAGGGCAGCCGGGGGCAAGCTCGCGCACCCGGGAGAGATTGTGACGCATTGCGTCGAGATTAATGCGTGCTACCGGTCCGGTCATTCTCAGAGGGAGCAAGTCTCAGACTGACGAGGCATGAAAGAGATTATTTTCTCTCGCCAAGCTTCCGCGTCCTGCTCAGGACGCGGAAGCTTGGCGCCTTTGCGAGAGTCATTATTGAAATTTGATTCATTTGTAAATGTGTTGGACACTCAAGAATATCTAGTAGTTATCTGCACCATAATTGATCGGCGCGAAATTTTCAAACTTGGTGTATTGCCCGAGGAAGGTGAGATTGAAGGTGCCGATCGGACCGTTGCGATGCTTTCCGATGATGATCTCTGCCTTGCCCTTCTCCTCCTCAGGGGTGTTCTCGTTGTACACCTCGTCGCGGTAGATGAAGATCACCAGGTCGGCATCCTGCTCGATACTTCCCGATTCACGCAGATCCGACATCACCGGACGTTTGTTGGGGCGCTGCTCCAGGTTTCGGTTCAGCTGCGAGAGCGCGATCACAGGCACATTGAGCTCCTTGGAGAGCGCCTTGAGACCGCGGGAGATGGCGGATATCTCGGTTGCACGGTTTTCTGTCGAACCGGGGCACTGCATCAACTGCAGGTAGTCGAGAACGATCAGGCCGAGCTTGCCATCGGTTTCACGTTTGAGCCTGCGCGAGCGCGCGCGGATTTCGGTCGGGGAGAGCGCAGGCGTATCGTCAATAAAGATTTGCGCCTCGGCAAGCAGACTCACCGCAGAAGTCAGACGCGGCCACTCGTCATCCAGCAGCTTGCCTGATCGCACGCGCGTCAGATCGACACGCCCCAGCGATGCGAGCATGCGCATCGCCAGCGCCTCCCCTGGCATCTCCATGCTGAAGACAGCGACAGGAATCGAATTCTTGATGGCGACATTCTCTACCAGGTTCATGGCGAAGGTGGTTTTTCCCATCGAGGGACGCCCCGCGACAATCAGCAGATCCGCAGGCTGCAAACCGGAAGTCATCTGGTCAAAATCGCTGAAACCGGTACTCAACCCCGTGATGTCCGAGTCCGACTCATATAGCTGTTCGATGCGCTCCATTGCTTTGGTAACAAGAAATTTTGTCGGCTTAAAACCGCCGCCGCCGCGTTCACGTTGTTCGGCAATGTCGAATACCATACGCTCTGCGGTATCCAGCAACTCGTTGCTGTCCCTCCCCTCGGGCTGAAAGCCGCTGCCGGAGATCTCTGTGCCGACGTGAATGAGTTGACGAACAACAGAGTGCTCTCGCACAATATCGGCATAACTGCGGACATTGGCGGCGCTGGGCGTATCGTTTGCAAGATTCCCCAGATAGAGCAGGCCACCTGCATCATCCAGTTTATTGTTGCGTTCCAACTCTTCCGCCAGGGTCACCACATCAAATGGTTTGATCGCTTCAGCCAGAATGGCAATGGCGCTGAAGATCAGCTGGTGTTCACGACGGTAAAAATCATCCCTGACAACGCGATCAGCCACCTGCTCCCAGGTGGCGTTATCCAGCATCAGTCCTCCGAGAACCGACTGCTCTGCCTGCAGGGAGTGAGGAGGAACACGCAAAGAGCCGGGAGAGTGCTCTGCGGTTTGGATATTACTTTGAAGGGCTTGCGCCATGGAATCTCGGTGTAGTTAAATGATTGAGAGTGCGTAACTTCTCAAGAATCCCATGCAATTGTAGGTTGGGCAAAGGAGGCACGACGTGCCCAACCTACTGCCACAAAATCCCAACCTTTGTTCTGCACGGGGTTCTCGAAAAGTTACGATGCTTGCCAGTATCTTACCAAAGGCGCACAAAAAAAGGCGTCCAAATAGACGCCTTTTTTCAAATTCATGGAGGAATCAGGACTCCTCCGGGAATTCGCGTGGCAGTTACTCCTCGGCAACCACACTCACCACGATCGTGGCATTGACATCCGTGTGCAGATGTACGCCAACCTCATAGTCACCAACGGCGCGAAAGACACCTTCCGGCAGACGGATCTCGGAGCGATCGATTTCACTTCCAGTAGCAGCAAGCGCCTCGGCAATATCAGAGGTTCCGACAGATCCAAACAGCTTGCCTTCTTCACCAGCTTTACGTGAAATCGTGACAGTGACACCATCGACGGCCGATTTACGTGCTTCGGCGGCAGTGAGCTTGTCAGACGCTACCAATTCCAGTTCTGCACGACGGGATTCGAAATCAGCCACATTTACTGCAGTCGCCGGCAATGCGTGACCACCTGGAATGAGGTAGTTGCGGCCATATCCGGCTTTCACATTGACCTTGTCACCAAGGTCACCGAGATTTGCAATTTTTTCCAGTAATATAATTTGCATCTTGGTCTCCCTGAATCAATGCTGATCTGTGTATGGCAGCAGCGCCAGAAAACGGGCGCGTTTGATCGCTGTTGACAGCTGACGCTGATACTTGGCTTTTGTACCTGTAATGCGGCTGGGGACAATTTTACCATTTTCACTGACATTCTGCTTCAGCATATCAAGATCTTTGTAGTCGATCTCGGTGATGCCTTCGGCGGTAAAACGACAGTACCTTCTACGACGGAAATAACGTGACATCTCTTACTCCTTTGCTTTGCTTGTGGCGGCCGGGGCAGTAGGCTCTGGCGCCTTTTCAGGAGCGGCTGCTTCGCGCTCATCTTTTTTCGCCAGCTTTGAGTCATCGGTGATGGCTTCATTGCGGCGGAGTGTCATATAACGCAGCACGGCATCATTAAAACGGAAAGAACTCTCGAGCTCGGAAAGAGCCTCGTTGCCGCACTCGATGTTCATCAGGACATAGTGCGCCTTGTGATTCTTGTTGATGGGATAGGCAAGTTGACGTCGGCCCCAATCTTCGAGACGATGGATCTTGCCCTCTTTGCCTTCGATAATTCCGCGATAACGCTCGATCATCGAGGTAACCTGGTCGCTCTGGTCAGGATGTACCAGAAATACGATTTCATAATGACGCATAGATTGCTCCTTATGGATAATAATGCCTCCTGCCGTATGCAGTGAAGCAAGGAGTAGAATTCGCTAATAAGCGAATCCACAAGAGCGGGAATTTTAAAGACTTCTGAGATAAAAGCAAGTAAAAACAGACTGCTTTCAAAGAAATAACCACGGAATACACGGACAACACGGAAAGACCGTGGGAACCAGCGTGATTAAGAGCGTTATTTTTAATTTTTTCCGTGTATTCCGTGTATTCCGTGTGTTCCGTGGTAAAAAATAAATGATAGAGAAAGTTACAGATCAGAACGCATCCTCCTCAACTTCGATGTACGCCAGGCTGACAAACTTGCCGATACCATGCTCAAATCCCTGCCAATCCTTCCATTGATCAAGTTGCTTGACGACGATGGGCTTGATCTCGTAATCGGTGAGATCATTTTCATACTCAATTTTCACGGCTTCGTAAATTGTCGAAATCAGCAGCAGGAAATTTTCGGCAATCTCCTTGCCACCTGTGTGTCCGTGACCGGGTACGTAGTATTTGCTGTTGATCTCTATCGCCTTGTTCAGGGCGCTCATCAAGCCTTTGTATGATCCATCATCGATGCGGCCGAGGCGCGCATTCATGGCATTGTCACCGAGGAAAAGGACATCATCCTCAACCACATGCACCATGATGTCACTGGTGGTATGCGCCTTGGCAATGTGATGGATGGCAAATGTCTTTCCGCCAATGCTGATGCTGTCGCCATCGTTTATCGGGATATCTGCTGCGACTACGGTAGTTCCCCTGGTTGCGCCTTCGGTCAGACGCAGCATCAGTTCGATCCAGGTCTGACCCTCGCCGGCTTCAACGAGACTGATCAGGTTTGGATGCCCATAGAGTTTCGCATCCGGCCAGACTTGCCTGATCGCCTGGTTGCCCAGCCAGTGATCACCATGAATATGTGACGAAAATGTTGCAACTACAGGCTGGTCGGTGACCTCTCTTATTTTTTGGATCACCATTTCACCTGTCTGAACGCTGCTGCCCGGATCGATAACCACCACACCGGCATCGGTCAGCACGAATGCGGGATTATTCATAAACCCCTGGTTTTCCACACCAGGGTCTGCGACCGGCCCATGAATGACATAGACAGCATCCGTGATTTTGTCAGCCTGGTACTCTGCGGCCAGCGGCGGCCCCTTTTTAGAAACCTCCGCCTGCACAGATAAAGGCATGAGAGTCAGTATAGAGAAGATGAGAAAGAGTTGTTTCAACATGGAATTTCCTCCCGGGAGAATCGGAATAAGATGTACTCTAAAAGAATAGTACAATCTCAGGAATCTGCCGCAATCATGGAATACCCCTACAAACACACAGGGTTTCTCCTATACATGTTGCTACAGGAATAACATATATTTCCTCTCTGAAATCTTGTATTTATTTAAGTATGTGCTAATATACTTAATTATTGGCTTGATTAAAATCAAGTTAACTCATCTGCGTTATAACCAGGGGATTATCATGACAGACGCTGATTGCAATAAAGAATTTCTGGCTTTCGAAGAGTGCAACCTGTGTCCCACACGTGAAATTGCACTGTTTGCCAATGTCAAGCCGGAAGATCTTCTGAAGATGCACTCCCCAATCCAGTACGAGGTTATCGAAAAAGGAAGCAAACTGTACAAAATTGACGAGGAGGCAAGTCATATCTTTACCCTGCATGATGGTGTTCTCAAACTTGTGCAGTATTTACCGACCGGTGAGCAACGCATCGTCAGGCTCCTGAGAAGAGGCGATCTGGCCGGCATAGAGGCCGTCACCACAGCAGAATATCAGCATGACGCCATTGCGATGACCAAAATCAGTGTGTGCAAGATCCCCGCTGATATCGTGCTGAATCTTTCCCAAAAGAGCCCTGAACTGCATACGAATTTATTGAACAAATGGCAGCATGCTCTGACGACTTCAGACACCTGGCTGACCAGGCTTTCTACCGGACCCTCCCGCTACCGCGTCGTAAGGCTTCTGATCTGGCTCTCCGAAAACTGTCCTGATGAAGAGTTTTTTATGCCCGGCAGGGAAGATATAGGAAATATGCTCTCCCTGACCACGGAAACAGTCAGTCGAACCATCGCAGGACTACGCCGTGATGGCGAGGTTGAATTAATTGGCGCAGACCGCGCAAAATGCGATGTTCAAAAGCTGAAAAAAATCGTCAAGGAGGCGACTGCATGACACACTTCCCTGTTGATCCTGATTCAGGCATCCAGCAGGAGAGTTTTGCAGTCATTCAAAACCCGCGAAAAAACCGCAAGCGCTTTCCCGAAGGCTGTGTCACCACGGTTGCTGATAAAGAGGAGGCGTTGTCGCGCTCTGAGGGAGTGGATAAATCAGGTGCGGCTTTAGTCTATGGGCCGTCAGTTTCATCAGAAGGGTTTCGAATTTATTATCTGGTTCGATGGTTATAAGCCATATAAGTAAAATGCTATCGCATTTCAATCGTGGTCAGCCGGTAAATGCTCCTGCGTTGCCGGCATATCCGCCATCCATGGCGGTCGGAAGACCACACCCACATTTGATGCCACAATGAACTGTGGGAGCGGTCTTCTGACCGCGAAATACACGGG
>JAQYVP010000254.1 GCA_030145485.1 Chromatiales bacterium | reverse complement strand
CTGCGGCTGATAGAGTGCCAACTGCTGCTGTTGACGCTCTGCCAAATGCCAGCCACTCGCAGCCAGCAGCCACACGACGACTGCAGGAAGCAGCAGTTTTGTGTTCAGTACAGGATGCGGATGATGACGCCACGCAAGCCCCAGTATCGTCACCCACAGGAGGCCAATGGACCAGCCGGCAACGACATCGGAAAACCAGTGAACCCCGAGATAGAACCGTGAAAAACCGATCAGGGCGACCAGCACTGCGGTGCCTGCATAGACAAGCATACGTCCGGAGGGTTTCAGTGGCGTGCTCAGCAACAGGGCTAGAAAGCCGTAAATCACAGTGCTCTTTAATGTATGTCCCGAAGGAAATGACCAGCCTCCAGCAGTCGCCTCCTCCGGCCGGGGAACACGCAAACCATGCTTGAGCAGGAACACCACCATGAAAGCAAATGCAACGGCTGCCAGCCAGTGCCATGCTGTTGCAGGATGTTGCTGCACAAGCAACAGCATCACAACAAGACTCAAACCTATCAGCACCCAGGTGTCGCCAAACATGGTGATGAATACCATCAGGCTATCAGCAACCGGTGTGCGCAACGCCATGAGACCTTCATGAACCGCGTTATCGATGGGGCCAAAGCCATGGAATCCGAACAACAGTGATGCAATCAACGTGATGGAGAAGACCATCAGCAACAGCAGAGCCGCCATAAACGCCAGCCCCTGCGCCTCTTTATGGTGCGGATCAGCCAGTGCGGCCGCCAGACGCCGTGGCAGGGTATCTCCACTGGAGAAATCCAGCAGCCAGCGAACAAAACGCACCGCCACTGGCTGAAACAGGATGAACAGCAGCTTTGACAGCCACAGCAGCAGCCACAGTCCGGTAATGACCACCACTCCCAGGACCAGCAGATGCAAGGCCACTTCGGAAGCAAGATCAAGAGAGACGCCAATAACGATACCCGGTAGCAGATAGGCGAAGGCCCATCCCAAAGCCGACAAAATATTCGCCACCAGGAATCGTTGCAGTGGCATCTCCAGCATACCGGCAACCATTGGAATCACTGCTCTGACAGGACCGAAAAAACGTCCCAGTGCAACACTCTTACCACCCCAGCGCTGAAAAAACAGGGTTCCCCTGTCAAGCATCTGTGGATGCTTTGAAAATGGCCACATCGAGCAGAGCTGCTCCTTGTAGTGATGACCAACCCAGAAGCTCAGTCCATCACCCAGTACTGCCCCGGCTACCGCCCACCAGAAGATGCCCTGAAACTCCACCGCGCCGGCACCGACCAGCGCGCCTGCAGCAAACATCATCACCACACCCGGAACGATCATGCCGACAATCGCCAGCGATTCACTGAATGCCACCAGAAAAACGACGAATCCTGCCCAGTGTGGATGCGCATTGACCCAGATAATGAGTGAATCAAGCAGTTCCATCATGGAGTGTTACCAGGCAGCAAAGAGGTTTTCACCACGGAATACACTGAATACACGGAAATTTCTTGGACTTCCTTCATTTTCCTGTTTCTTGCTTGTCCTCTCGACGAAGTAGAGATCTTATGCTCCAAAAGACTCTCTGTATCAAGATGAAAGAATTCACCACGAAGAGCGCGAAGCACACGCAGGAATATAGGTTTACCTTCGTGGGCTTCGTGCTCTTCGTGGTGGAAAAAGATGCATCCGCTAATCTATCGACGGCGAACCTTTCGATTATTACACTATCGAAAGATACCGCCTCTTGTTTTCCTTTCCGTGTATTCAGTGTGTTCCGTGGTTCCTGTTTTGACAGGGGTGATCAGTCACACCACTTCAGAAAAGGCCTCTTCTGCAGCATTCAGGGTTTGCTGCAGGTCCTCATCGCTATGCGCAGCTGATACAAAGCCTGCTTCAAACGCCGAGGGAGCCAGATAGACGCCCCGATCCAGCATCGCGTGGAAAAATTTCCTGAACTGCTCCTGATTACAGGCCATTGACTGCGTAAAATCCGACACTTTTTCAGCATCGCTGAAAAAGAGGCCGAACATGCCTCCAACCTGGTTCGTGGCCACCGCAACACCGGCTTTTGAAGCTCGCATTTTCAAGCCATTGACCAATGTTTCAGTTTTTGCCGCCAACTTGCTGTAGAAATCGGTTTCGGAGATCAACTCCAGTGTCTTCAGGCCGGCTGTCATTGCAATCGGATTGCCGGAGAGCGTTCCCGCCTGATAGACAGGCCCCAACGGAGAGATCTTTTCCATGATTTCACCTTTGCCGCCAAAGGCTCCGACCGGCATACCACCGCCAATCACTTTACCCAGCGTGGTGAGGTCCGGTTTGACATCATACAGAGCCTGCGCCCCGCCAAGCGCGACGCGAAAACCGGTCATCACTTCATCGAAAATAAGAACAGAGCCTGATTTATCACATTCACTGCGCAGGGTCTCGAGAAAGCCCGGCAGAGGTGGAATACAGTTCATATTACCTGCAACAGGCTCAACGATGATGCAGGCGATTTGATCGCCGATAGTGGAAAATAGCTCACGCACCTGGGCACTGTCATTGTAGTTCAGTGTAATGGTAAGTTCGGCCAGTGATGCAGGAACCCCCGGAGACGAAGGCTCACCAAAGGTAAGTGCGCCAGAGCCTGCCTTGACCAGCAGCGAGTCGGAGTGACCATGATAGCAGCCCTCGAATTTGACGATTTTGTCACGCCCGGTATAGCCTCGCGCCAGGCGAATGGCGCTCATGGTTGCTTCAGTACCGGATGAGACCATGCGCACCATTTCGATGGACGGCATCAGCGCACAAACAGTATCTGCCATTTTTGTTTCAAGCTCGGTAGGGGCGCCAAAAGAGAGCCCCTTGCGCACCACGGCCTCAACTGCATCGATCACCTGTGGATGGGCATGCCCGAGAATCATCGGCCCCCAGGAACCCACATAATCAATATAGCGGTTTCCGTCCGCATCATAGAGCCAGGCACCTGATGCAGAGTCGATAAAAACCGGGTCACCACCAACGCCTTTAAAAGCGCGTACCGGCGAATTGACCCCGCCGGGTATGTGTACCTGTGCCTGTGCAAACAGACCGCTGGACTGACTCATTGTTTCTCCTCCAAAAATAGTTGTGCAAAGCTGCGGCTGGCCTGCTCGACATCCGCTTGAGCAAAAAGCGCAGTAATCACTGCCAGCATATCCGCACCGGCCTTGATCAATAATCCGCCATTGTGCGTTGTTATGCCACCAATCGCAACCACGGGAATATCGAGCTCCTGTTTTGCTCGCTGCAACAAGGAAGTATCAGCCTGCACGGCAAGCGGCTTGGTGGGGGAAGTGAAGAAACTACCGAAAGCAACATAATCGGCTCCCTGCCACTGCGCCTCTACAGCCAGGTCAAAATCGTTGTAACAGGAGATACCGATAATGGCGTCCTCACCAAGTTCACGACGTGCATTTGTGATGGCGCAATCATCACGCCCCAGGTGCACACCTGAAGCTGAAATCCCGGCTGCCAGTTCAACATCATCATTGATGATCAAGGGAATCTTTGCTGCACTGCAAATCTGCTTTAACTGCTGTGCATGTTGTAGGCGCAGCGACCGGTCACTGTTTTTATCGCGGTACTGAATTACCCGGGCACCACCTGCTATGGCTGCCTCGACCTGCTGAGGAAGATTCTGCGAGGGTGTCGTAATCGCATATAGCCCGGATAATATCACCCGGCGCCACCATTTTCGCCAGCGGTGATTCGCAACGGAATCAGCTGCCCGTTACCTAATTGAAGAGCTTTATCCAGAGTGTCACATGTATATGCCTGTGCGAGACGCAGCGCCAGCTTCAACGGGATTTGCTGCGCTACAAATGCTGCTATCGCTGACGCCAGGGTACAACCGGAACCGTGAAATTCGCCATCGAGAATCGGCCAGTGCCACTCTTCCACATTTCCGCTGGTGTCATAGAGGCGGTTAACGACGGCATCCGCCTGTTCGTGTCCACCGGTAATCAGAATATTCCGTGCTCCTTTTTCCAGCAGAACAAAAGCACAGTCATCAACCTCAATCTGCTCACTCAGACGCTGTGCTTCAGGAAGGTTGGGAGTAAACACCGTGGTCAGTGGTAGCAACTCATGTCTGTAAAACTGCAGCAGAGCATCTGTCGCCAGCTCCGACCCTCCGCCGGCAGCGAGCACCGGATCAACGATGACAGGGATCTGCGGCATCATCCTGAGTCGTTGTGAAATCACTCTGGCATTCTCGGCATTGCCAATCAAACCAATCTTGACAGCTGCAACCGGCATATCATCCAGTAGCACATCAAGCTGGCGACGAAAAATACTGGCCTTGACCGGGATCATCTGAAATACATTACTGGTATCCTGAACCGTCAGGGCAGATATCACGGTCACCGCATGACAGCCATTGGCCGCAATCGCTTCAATATCAGCCTGAATGCCTGCACCACCGCTGGGATCGTGGCCACCTATTACCAGTATATTTTTCATTGTATATTTTATCTATCCTGATGATGAAGCGTGGCTGAATGCAAAATATTGAGGTGAAATTATCCCGCAAGCCACAAACACTTTTTTACCAGAGATGAACACGGATACTCTCAGATATTATTACATCACTAGATCTGTGTTCATCTGTGTGTATCTGTGGTTAATTATTAAAAAACCATTGTAAGCTCAAACAACAACTCGGAAGGGCGTATTTATAGCATAATATCTCTATGCGACATCAACCCAAAAAACGCTTCGGCCAAAACTTCTTACATGACCCAGCTATCATACGGCGCATTGTAAATGCCATACAGCCGCAAGCTGAGCAACACCTGGTTGAGATTGGCCCCGGTCAGGGAGCCATCACCACCCACTTGATCGATCGTTGTAGAAAACTGGATGTGGTCGAACTGGATCGGGATCTGATTTCAAAGTTGCACACTCTCAGCCAGGCAGAACGCTTCCACATCCACAATGCCGATGCACTGCGCTTTGACTTCTGCAGCCTTGCAGAAAAAAACGAAAAGCTGCGTCTATTGGGAAACCTTCCCTATAACATCTCCACGCCACTGCTGTTTCACCTGCTTGGACAGTCCGGGTGCATTCTTGATCTCCACTTCATGCTGCAGAAAGAGGTGGTTGAACGCATCGTTGCCGCACCTGGTTCAAAAACCTACGGACGCCTCTCGGTTGCCATTCAAGCGCGCTGCAGCTGTGAAATGCTGTTTCTGATCGGTCCTGGCGCATTCAAGCCTGCACCAAAGGTTGAATCTGCCATCATAAGATTGACACCTGACATGGATGCCATGCAGGCAATCCGCTATCCTCGACTACTGGATCAAATTTTACAGCAGGCTTTCAGCCAGCGGCGCAAAATCGTGCTTAACTCCTTGAAAAAAAGTGTCGACGGCCCCATGTTGGAAGCTGTTGAAATTGACCCGACTGCGAGAGCGGAGACGATTTCTGTCAGCTCTTATGTAAAACTGGCGAACCTTGCTGGAGATCGAAAAAACAACCACTATGAATGACGAAACCCGACAACCCGACATCGAAATCATACCGAAAAACCCATTGGCGCGCGCTGGTGATGTATTACCCAATATTATCCATCTGCTGCCGGTTGCTTCACGTCCTTTTTTTCCCGGACAGGCCGTGCCTCTGCTGATGGATGGAGCTGCATGGGCGCCGACAATTCAGGAGATATCTGAATCAGATAATGATCTGGTGGGGATCATCCTGACACATGGCGACAAATCCGAGCTGGCAAAGAGCGATGAGTTTTACACTGTTGGCGCCGTCGGGCGCATCCATCGCGCACAGACCGTGGATGGCCAGTTGCAGGTACTGGTCGAATGCCTGCAGCGCTTTCGCATTCTTGAATTCCTCTCAAATGAGGCGCCATTTTCAGCGCGTGTCGAGTATATCAAGGAGTTCAGTGGTACACCGACTGATGATATCAAGTCATACGCCATGGCTATCATCAACACCATCAAGGAATTATTGCCGCTCAATCCGTTGTATGCAGAAGAGCTGCGCATGTTTCTCGACCGATTTGGTCCGGACGACCCCTCGCATCTGGCGGATTTTGCCGCAAGCCTGACCACTGCCAACAAGGAGGAGTTGCAGGAGGTGCTGGAGACGCCCAAGGTGCTGCCGCGCATGGAGAAGGTCATCAACCTGCTGCACAACGAACTTGAAGTTGCTAAATCCCAGCACAACATCCGTCAGCGCGTCGAAGAACGCATGGACAAGCAGCAGCGCGAATTTTTCCTGCGTGAACAGCTCAAGGAGATTCAACAGGAACTCGGCATCGCCAAGGATGACCGCACCGCCGAACTGGATGCCTTTCGTGAACGTATGCAGGAGTTGGAACTCAGCGAACAGGCCCGGAAACGTCTCGATGAGGAGATGAAAAAACTAGCTGTTCTCGAGACAGGCTCCCCGGAATTTGCACTCACGCGCAACTACATCGACTGGATCACCGTACTGCCCTGGGGCAAGGAGTCACAGGACAACCTGGATCTCGTGCATGCCCGCAAGGTTCTTGACCGCGACCATTATGGACTCGATGACGTCAAGGAGCGCATCATCGAGTTTCTCGCTGTCGGCAAGATGAAAGGGGAGATCAGCGGCTCCATCATTCTGCTGGTCGGCCCTCCGGGAGTTGGCAAGACTTCGATCGGGCACTCCATAGCCGCTGCGCTGGATCGCAATTTTTTCCGCCTCTCGGTCGGCGGTATCCGCGATGAAGCCGAGATCAAGGGACACCGCCGCACCTATATCGGCGCCATGCCAGGTAAATTCATCCAGGCAATGAAAGAGGCCGAAACACAAAACCCTGTGATCATACTGGACGAGATCGATAAAATCGGAGGCTCTTATCATGGTGATCCTGCCTCCGCTCTACTGGAGGTGCTGGATCCTGAACAGAATCAGGACTTCCTGGATCACTATCTCGATCTGCGCTTCGACCTCTCCAACACTCTTTTCATCTGTACCGCCAACCAGACAGATAGCATACCGGCGCCGCTGCTGGATCGTATGGAAGTGATCCCTCTGTCAGCCTATATCGCAGAAGAGAAGCTGCAGATTGCACGCAAATACCTGCTTCCACGCCAACTCAAACGCGCCGGGCTGAAACGCAACCAGGTCAAACTGGGCGCAGTTGCGATGCGAGCGATCATTGATCGCTATGCACGCGATGCCGGGGTTCGCAGACTGGAGAAGATGCTTGGCAAGATCGTGCGTAAATGTGTGGTCAAAATCCTGCATGATGAAACCACACCGATCGAGATCAAAAAGGAGGATCTGGAATCCTACCTGGGTCATGCGATTTTCAAAGATGAACGCAATCTCAATGGTGTCGGTGTCATTACCGGACTGGCCTGGACCAGCATGGGGGGAGCAACTCTCAGTATCGAAGCCGTGCATACCCATAGCTTTAATCGTGGTTTCAAGCTGACCGGCCAGCTAGGCGATGTCATGAAAGAGTCGGCAGAGATCGCCTATGGCTATATTCTCAGCCATGCCGAAATATTCAATGCCGACCCCGATTATTTCAAAGAGGCCTTCATCCACCTGCATGTCCCTGCAGGGGCGACACCTAAAGACGGCCCCTCTGCCGGAGTCGCCATGGCCAGCGCCCTGTTGTCACTGGCCTTGAACCGCAAACCAGTGCGCAACATCGCCATGACCGGCGAACTCACGCTGACAGGCGAAGTTTTTCCCATTGGAGGCGTTCGCGAAAAAGTGATCGCCGCCCGCCGTGCAGGTATTCGCGAGCTGATACTGCCGGCGGACAACCAGGGGGATTATGAAGAGATCCCGCAACACATCACCAGGGGATTCAAGGTCCATTTCGCCAGCCAGTATGTGGATGTGGCTGCAGTGCTGTTTCCGCAACGTGCAAAAACCGCAAAAAAATAAACCACTGGTGCGGGCGCATCTCGACGAAAGCCCACCATTTGTTTCCCTGAAATTATTGTGGATACAGGCTCACAAGATCGGCCGTTTATTACAAACGGCAGCTGAGTACTCATTGCGGTCATTGAAAAATCAACGCTGTCAGGCAACAATCGAGTTAACCCGGACTACAGAGTTTTCCGTTAAATGTCAGGAATGTACTGAAGTCGGACCTTTTTGGAATCGGAGGCGGACCGGTAACCACCGATTCCTTTGATTATTTGTGCAAACTTGCCGATGGCGATTCACCAAAAGTCTCTTTGTAAATGATCGCAAATCTACCAACGTGACTGAATCCATACGACATTGCCACATCAGTGACCGTTGTGGCGCCTGGTTCCGAACCTTGCAGCCGGGAGTAACAGGCATCAAAACGACGCTGACGAACAAATGCCATGGGTCCAAGCCCGTATTTTTTATCGAATGCTCGTGACAAGCTTCTGATGGAAATTCCAGCCATGTCAGCCAAGTCATCCCGGGTAATTGCTGTATCCAGGTTGGCGCAGATATAATCTTCCGTACGCTTTAACGCATCATCTGCAGGCAAAGCAGCTTCTTTCTCAAGTGCCTGCGCATCCTCAGTTAGCAACACAAAGCTCGTCAGTAAATCATCTTCCATTTCTTGCAGGGCAATCTCACTAACAGAAGAATCGTCTATTCCCAGTGCCACCCAGGCTCGAACCACCGAGCGAAACAGCCCGCTGCCTGCTGCAGATATTAAAGACACGTGCGGTTTAAGGATTGATTGACTGGCAGCAGTTTCCTGCAGCATGGTCTCTCTATATGCCTCCAGAGGATCAACGAAGAAATTACACGCCATAGTGTGGCATTTTTGCTTGCACTGGAAGTTAAATGCTCTCCCCGGGGATAGCATATGTGCGCTGGAGCGACCAAAGGTCTGCTCATAACCGGATTCGGAAACAGTAAAGGGTACATTCAGGGGAATGGAAAAACCATAAAATTCCTGCTGGGGGACTTTTTGAGCCGAAAAAGAGTCCGCTTCTATCGTAAACAGGCCAACCCTTTGCAGCATGCGCATCTCTATATTGGCCCTGAAGCGATTGCCTCTCATTGGACGAATGCATACTTCACCTCCGGCGGGGGCAAGAAATTTCTCAAAAGCTATCGGGTCAGTGAATTGCATGGCTAAAAGTACAGGTTTATGTCAGCACAGCATTAAGTGTGTCTAAAAAAGTCTCTTTTATCAAGTTTGGCCCAAAATGGATTGCTGCACGATCTATCAAAGGTATGCTAGTGACCATTACTTCAAGATTATTTTTAATGGAGATTTTCTCATGACTAAATACCTCACATTCATGCTATTTTTTACCAGCATCCTGTCGGCATCAGCCTATGCGGCCGAGCCGATCCAGCACGACGCGGAACACTACATGCTGTTGGCGCAGCACGGTGACAGATGGGCGCAGGAAGACAAGGCGATAACGGCGAAGCTGGCTGAGGTACGGGAGGCCAATGGCGGTAAGCGCCCGAATATCCTCTTTGTGCTGATAGATGACGTCGGTTTTGGCGAGATGGGTGATCCAGTGCTTAACGATGTGCGCGGCTATGAAACCCCGAACATCAATGCATTCGCCCGGGAAAGCCTGACGTTCTCCCGCATGTACTCCGAACCTACCTGCACGCCGACCCGTACAGCCCTGTTGACCGGTCGCCTGCCTGTGCGCAGTCATATGCTGGAGCCAAAAATTGTGCCACCGGAAGGAACAGGATTACATGGGGATGAAGTTACTCTGGCAGAGCTCTTGAAAAAAGAGGGCTATAACACCGCACACATCGGCAAGTGGCACCAGGGCGATATTGCGCAAGCCGCACCCCACAACCAGGGTTTTGATACGGCGAGCTATCCCCTCCATAACCAGGCGACATTCAACTTCATGACAAACGAGTCGGAAGATGACCGCCTTGCAGACAATGTTGCAGTACGTGAGACGGTACCAAACTACAGAATGGACAAGAATTTCCGGCCTGCTGGCTGGGTGCTGGGTGTTGACGCTGTCGCAGGCGGGGAAGCACACGAATGGGGAGTAGAAGACGGAAAACCACTGGACTATGCCTACTATGACGCCTTAAATGAGCGTTACAAAACGCAAGTGATTGAGAAGCTGAATCAGCTGGCCGCTGAAGATGAGCCTTTCTTTCTCAACTACTGGCCACAAATCCCGGTTAACTTCACGCGCAGAAACAGAACATTCAAAACCGCCAATGGTGGCACCTGGGTTGAGAGCATGAATGATCTCGATACTCATCTGGGCGAACTGTTTGCGGCACTGGAAAAAACCGGTGTTGCGGACAACACCGTGGTCGTCGTTATGAGTGACAATGGCCCCATGCTCCAGGCCATGCCTGAATCCGGTTATTCCCAAATGGTCTTCCGCGGCTTCAAGGGTGATACCCTGGAAGGTGGAGTTCGAGTGAATGCCTATGTCCGCTGGCCAAATGTCATAGCAGCCGACACCTTTGCAGGCGATATAGTCTACGCTGGTGACTGGTATACGACATTGGCGACCATTGCTCAGGCAGACCAGCATATTCCCCGTGATCGAGTGATTGATGGCATTAACCAAACCTCGCTGCTACTAAACGGTGATGAGTACGGGCGCCGCGACTACCACCATGTCTACGAGGGCCCTCATTTGAAGGCCACGATCAAAGAACAGTTCAAAGCACATTGGCCAGCACCCGGATCGCCCGGTTTTGCACTGCCTGTCTTCGATCTGTATAGAGATCTTAAGGAAACAAAGCCACTGTTGGCCACGGGTATGTGGTCGGTCGCGTACTTCCCGGATATGAAGGAACGTCACATGGCGCTCAAAAAGAAATTCCCGGATCGTTCGGAAACTCGCGCTGAACCCTATGAAGGCATTGCCAATCTTCGTCCTGAGACCAAAGAGCTGCTAAAGTACTATAACGCAGCTCGAAAAGCAGCTGAGTAAATAGTTATGCCAAATCGACGTGATATATTGAAACTCTCTGGCGCAGCGGCACTGGGTCTGCTGGTGACGGGAAACGGGGAAGCCTCTACTAAGGCTTCTGGTCCGAAAATCAAAGTTGCTGGCTATTCCTATGATCGCGTTCAGGCGATCAAAGATGGGAAGGTTGGCGTTGATCAGGCTGATGTCAGTTTTCATGATAGTAATATCTATACGATGAATGACCTGGCACTTGGTTCAGAAAGGACCTATGAAGTGACAGAGCTTGGCCTGATTCCCTTTGTGACCAAATACATAAATGATGGTTTTCGT
>JAQYVP010000233.1 GCA_030145485.1 Chromatiales bacterium | reverse complement strand
TGGCTTTGCAGATCAGCACCATGCCCAGCACCATCTGGGAAATCAGCCGTTTGGATACCGGCAGATAGAATAAGACGTCACTGTCATCCTTGTCACTCAAGGCGTGAAGGATGGTGAGCTTTCGGCAAGCTTCGGTGACCTGGCATAATCTTCCTACTATGATCTGATCCTGTTCAATCCATCAACAGGAGATCGCAGATGACTTTCGAATCCCAAACCACTGACAAAGCCGGTCAGGATCAACTTGACGCCGTTGCCGCCGAGTTCAATCTCTGGCGTAGCCAAAAAACAAAACGCGCGGAGAAAGTCCCTCAGCCCTTGCTGCGCGAGGCACAAAAGCTCTCTCAGCACTATAAGGCCACCGAAGTTCGCCGCCGACTAGGGCTGACTAAACGGCAAATGGATAAGCTCGAAGCGCTTGATCAGGAGCAACATGGCAGTCGCGACGATGCACCGGAGTTTATGCGGTTGGTGCCACATCGACAGGAGGAGCATCACCCTGAGTTAACAATCGATGTCTGTACACCCCAGGGAGTGAAGATGAGTCTGTCGGGATTTTCGACGCAGGACCCACTCGCCATGATTGCCAAGTTGATTGGGGCGTAGGGTGTTAGCCTTCAGTCCGCAAACAACTATCTTTATTGCTGTTGAGCACGTCGACTTCCGGCTCGGAATTGACGGTCTCGCACGCTGTTGCCGATCACTGCTGGCGCAGGACCCGATGTCTGGAGGTGTGTTCGTTTTTCGAAACAGAAGAAGCAATGCCATTAAAATCCTGACCTACGATGGACAGGGTTTTTGGCTCTGCCATAAGCGTTGGTCGAGCGGGCGACTTGCGTGGTGGCCCAAGAGCGCTTCACGCAGCCTGAAGGTGCCTGCGAGAGAGTTGCAGATTATGCTGTATAACGGCAATCCCAAAGGCGCCAATATGGCCAGCGACTGGCGGCCAGTGGCCTAGCGTTTCCCACTTATGCCGCCTGTCGGACGCCGTTCTCAGCGTCTACCCTCTGGTGTAACGTGTGCTGATAGTGCCAGGGCGCCCAAGCTTGCGGATCACACCAGACAGCGTCTTCGTGACACTGTAGCTGGGTCAAATAGTCTATCGCATCAATGTTGTTCACCATGCAGGTCACAATCACGCTAATCAGGCGACTGCCGTACTCAGCGCTATAAACGGTTTTGAAGCTCTGGCTGTTTTTGCGATACATGATCATGTATTTGAGGACGGCCTCCAGTGCATTGTTATCCAGCGGTGCACCTGGAACCTCTAGGAATCGGGTCAGGCCAGCCCAGTGGGTCGACAGGTATTGGCACTCAACGGCTAACGGGCTGTTAGGCTCGGCGCCACTGGACAAGACCCGCTCGACCCACTCTTTCAGCTCTCGCATCAAGGGCCGGCTGTGTTGTTGATGATAAGCCAGCCGCTCCCCATCAGTAAACTGTTGTGCCTTGCAGTGCTCGTCATGAGCATAGACTTGGCCATAGAGGTTCATGACAAATCGTGCTGCTTCGGGGTAGGTGCTCAGCAAGCTCCTGAAGCGTCTAAAGGCGTGCGAGCTACATTTTGCTTCAAGCGCAGGGGCTGCGTGTTTGCTATTGGCTGACAAGGCGTCGGCCATGCGAATCACAGTGCCTTTGTCTTCCTCTCGATGAGCCATGATGATGTCAAAGTTCTCGCCAGCGTGAGCGCGGCCAGAAAAATACAGTACCACCTTGTGATCGCCTTCAGCGATAAAGCCCGAGGTGTACATCCCTTTGCGGGCAGGGCACGCCTCTTTGTTTTCTTTGAGCAGCGCCTGAATTTTCACGCCGGTATCATCTTGGTAGAGACAGCGGCTCTGCGCAGCATAAGCGACCAGGTGATTAAAAACCGCATGGACCGGCCCCATCATAGCGGCCATCAACTCGCTTTGCGTGCTCACTGCGATGGGAACTCCCAGCATGTCTTGCATCTTGGCCAAGCGATAATAAGGCAGTCCCATACCATAGTGCAGATAGGCCAGGGTCGCTTTGGCTTTTTCGGTGTATTTTTCTGACAGATCAACAGCTGCTGGGGGCAAGGCGGTGGTGACGAATGGACAGCGCGAGCAGCCGAGTTGTTCGAGCTCATAGCGGGTGGCATTTAGCGGTATCGCGCCATCGAATTGCAAACGGATCTTTGGCGGTTTGGGCACCATGAACCCTTGCTGACACAGTGGGCAGGTATCGCTGGCCTTCAGTCCATCATGCCGGCAGGCAACCACCTCGGCGCCCGGGTAGTCATTAACGCTACGTCGTCCATGGCCTTTGGATTTCTTTTTACGCTTTTTTTGCTGGCGATCTTCCTCATCGGGCGCCCCGTCATTAGTGCCCGAGATAGCTTCGGCTGATGCTTCGCTGCCCTCGTCTGATGTCTCAGGGGTAACGCTCGGCCCAAAGATGATCTCTTTGAGTCGAACGATATTGACCGATTTTCTCTCGAGCTCCTGTTTGAGTTCATCAATCACGCCCATATTAAACCAGCAAAGATTAAAGAGTCCTTCCGTGTTACCGATGATGTCAGTATCGCAGCCTCGACCGCGAAAATGCTGTAAGTAGGCCTGCGTGTCGGCAAAATCAACATCCGTTGTCATGACGTTTACCGGTCTCAGTGAATCAAGTCGACAGCTGCTGGCGATAGTCGCGCTGCAAGGGATAGAGATAAATATCTTTCACCGGCACAGACAGGTTCGTGTAACGGTCATTGCGACTACGTCCCCGGGTTTGGCCGACACATTGCCAATTTGCCGCTTGGTAGCATGTGCCCCGAAAGCGGGCTCTTTCCACGAAGGTCTCCAAACAATAAACGGGGTGGCCATAGCGCGCTTGCCAATCTTGCCCGATGCGGCGGGTCACGAGGCCGAGAACATGGCTGGCCAAGCACTTGACGCGAACCCAGGGTAGAACAAGAAACCGCGTATTGTTGGTGGTGAAGTTAACATTGCGCTGGCGAGTTTCTCTATCCCAGCCGATGTGGGCATCACGGTCAGCGGCTGACCAGGCGGATGAACCGAACAACAGGCAAGCCAGTGGTCTGTCTTGGTTATCCAGGATGAGGTACTTCATGTTCCCGCCGACTGTGCCGGTGTAGCTCAGATAGTGATAGGAGGCGAGAAGGCAGTTATAGAGTGGCTCATACGCACTGCGTGGCGTGACCGTGATGACCTTGAGGGGTTGCAGTGCGCTAAGTAGAGTCTCAATGGGGGAGGTATCATGCAGGACGGTTTGAATCTGTCCCTGTGTTGTCCGTTTGGTCGGTGGTCTGCGTCTGGGCGGCAGTTCAATGGTGCCTCGATCGTGCAGCTTCAGCATCAACGTTCGACTGGCCATATCTTTAAGGTCGCCCTTGGCATTGCGCCAATCCCACGCCTCGGCCAATGCAACCGATAATTTACGGCGGTGCCAGGTAGGGTTATCCGCAATCAGCAGGCGGATAAAGTCGATGTCGTCAGTGGTGAGTTCCCGGCCTTGGAGCTTGATAGTCTTGTTCATGGTGGGTAGTTTGCCATGAGCAATTCAGGGAGTCCAGTTTTTTATGCAACTATTTCTAGGTCAAGGATCGTTGCCGGAAGCTCACGAAGATTTTGACGGGAATTTGAAAACGAGGGCATCATTCCTAACGTTTTCAACAACCTAAGGCTTGTAAACGGTAATTTACACCCGCTTATGTTCTGGAAGCCCTCTTGATAGGAACTGTGGGAACCAGTCATCAGGGTGATAAGGGAGAAATACAAGTCACTGAAATGGCAAGTATGAGAGTACTGATACCTGATACTGGGGCGGAGCTGCCTGTAGTAGCGAGGAAGTTTCTGTAATGGAAA
>JAQYVP010000153.1 GCA_030145485.1 Chromatiales bacterium | reverse complement strand
CGCGCCGACATACACAAGCACCAGCACCAGCGCCAGAAATTCGGCCTGGAGCAGCATCCACAATCCAGCGGCATTGAAAAACGCCAGCACCAGAAACAGCACCGCATGCACCGGGTTGCGGCGTGTAATCACCATGGTGGCGGAAAACACCAACACAGCAGCGAAGACGTAGAAGATGAATTTCTCAAAGCTCATCATTGATTACCCCGGAGCTTGCCGGCAGCCAGCTTCTATTACATGTTGTATCAATTCCCTGAAATCCTTGAGCAACTAACTTCTTTGCAAATGTGTCAAATTTCAAGAACGACTCTCGCAAAGACGCCAAGCTCGCCAAGAAAACCCTTGGCGTCTTTGCGTCTTTGCGAGAGATCATAAGATTTTCATGCATCGTGAGCCTGAGACTTTGTCTCGCCAGGAGCCTGTTGTTGAGATGGCGTATTCCAGACATCTTTTCATTCCAGTTCATCATCTGAATTTCGCCTGCGCCGCACGATCTGCAGCGATCTGCTGTTCATATTTGTCACCGTTGGCGAGCAATTCTTCTTTGGTAATCACGCTGCCCTTGCGACTTTCGAAATGGTATTCGTAGACCCTGGTCTCGACGATGGCATCGACCGGACAGGACTCTTCGCAGAATCCACAAAAGATGCATTTAAACAGGTCGATATCATAGCGGGTGGTGCGCCGCGAGCCATCCTCTCGAGGTTCGGCCTCGATGGTGATCGCACAGGCGGGGCACACTGCTTCGCACAGTTTACAGGCGATGCAACGCTCCTCTCCGTTAGGATAGCGTCGCTGCGCATGCAGGCCACGAAAACGCGGCGACATGGGCGCACGCTCTTCCGGATACTGCACCGTAATCTTGCGCGCAAACAGGTAGCGCCCCGTAACGCGCATGCCTTTCAGCAGCTCAAACAGAAACAGGCTCTTGATGTAGTTAGTGACTGTTTTCATGCGCTAAACCACCAGGGCATTTTATTCACCACTGCGTAGGCGACGACCAGTATCCACACGATTGTAATTGGGATAAACACTTTCCAGCCGAGACGCATGATCTGGTCATAGCGGTAACGGGGAAAAGTCGCGCGGAACCACAGCAGCATGAACATGAAGAGAAATGTCTTTGCCAACAGCCAGAAGAATCCCGGAACCCAGGCAAACCAGCTCTCGGCAAATGTTCCTTCAAAAGGAGAGAGCCAACCGCCGAGGAACATCACTGCAGTCAATGCGGAGATGAGGATCATGTTGGCATATTCGGCGAGAAAAAAGGCGGCAAACGCCATGCCGGAATATTCCACGTGAAAACCGGCAACAATCTCCGACTCTCCCTCGGCGACGTCAAAAGGGGCGCGGTTGGTCTCGGCAACTCCGGCGATGAAATAGATAATGAACAACGGGAACAGTGGCAGCCAGAACCAGTGCACTGCACTCCCCTGCTGCGCACGCACGATGTCGCCAAAATTGAGACTTCCAGCGGCGACGATCACGGCAACCAGCGCAAACCCCATGGCAATCTCATAGGAGACAATCTGTGCCGCGGAACGCATGGCGCCGAGAAAGGCATATTTTGAATTGGTGGCCCAGCCGGCGATGATAACGCCGTAGACCCCCATCGAGGTCAGCGCCAGCACATACAGCAAACCGGCATTGACGTCGGCCAGCACCAGGGTTTCGTCAAAGGGGAATACCGCCCATGCAGCCAGTGCAGGAGCCAGCGTCAGCATCGGCGCAATCAAAAACAGAAATTTGTTGGCCTTGGTCGGCAGCACGATCTCCTTGAACATCAGCTTCATGGCATCGGCAATCGGTTGCAGAGACCCTTTGAAGCCAACCCGGTTCGGACCGATGCGTATCTGCATGTAGCCGATGACCTTGCGCTCCAGCAGCGTGTAGTAGGCGACCATCAACATCAGCGGCATGACGATCACCACGATCTTGATGACGATCTGAATAATCACCGGCAGCCAGTTCCAGAAATCGATCACCCAGCTCATGAGACCCTCTCCAGCGTGACTTCGCCAAATGCACCGCCAATATTTTCACTGCCGCTGACGCCTGACGCGCACCAGACACAGTTGTCCGGCACGCGCTCATCGATGGTTATCGAGGAGTCGATATGCCCTGCGCCCTGCTTCAGAAATGCGGCATCTCCATCTGAGAGACCTGCCTGCTGTGCCGTTATGCTATTGATGTGAATCGACCACTCACCGTCACTGCTGCGCTGCAGTGGTTCACTGCGGCGTGTGAGTGAATCCATGGCATAGGGGGAGAGTGTCGGGATTCTCTCCAGACCAGCGACAGTCGAGAGGTTTTTTTCACTCTCGCCGATCCAGTTTTCGGCGATCACCGTGACCGTTGGCAAGGAAGCATCACAGGCAGCAAAAACCTCGTCACGGATCTGTTCACTGCTGTTATAGTCGAAACCTTCCTGATCGAGCAGATTTCCCAGCACACGCAACACCTTCCAAGCAGGTCGCGCCTCTCCGGGAGGAGCAACGACGCCGGTAAAACTTTGGCGATCTCCCTGGCAGTTGACCAGGGTGCCGGAGGTCTCGGTGAAGGCAGCGATCGGCAACATGACAGTCGCCGCCTGCTCCAGCGCCAGTGTGCGCCACGCAGTCAGTGCGACGACATGTTGTGACTCACCCAGCCTCTCGACAGCGCTCTGCCCTTCGATGGCATCATGCTCCGGTTCGATGCCGACCAGCAGCCAGGATTTTCGGGGCTGCGCCAGCAGTGAGGTTTTGGCAGTGGTATTGACAGCGCCGGCAAGCCAGGCACCGACACTATTTGCCGCTTCAGGCAGAAAACCTAGCTTTGCCCCGGTTGTTTCGCCAAGTTGCGCCGCGGCTGCAGCCAGAAGCGAGTAATCGGGATGGCTGCGTGCAATATTACCGATCAGGATGATTGCATTATCAGCGGCTTGCAGATGCTCTCTGATCTGCTGGTTGTCAAGCGCATCCACCAGCCGGGACGGGGCGGCGACAACGGTTTCCGCCAGCTCATAGTTGAAATCAAAATCAACGGGATTGACTGCCATCACTTTGGCGCCATTCAACGCAGCCTTGCGGATACGGTGATTGATCAGCGGCTGCTCTTTGCGCACATTGCTGCAGATCAGCAGGATGGCATCCGCCTTCTCCAACGCGTCCAGCTGGATCCCCAGCCAGGGAGTCGATTCCGTATAGCGGAAATCCGCCATGCGCAGACGTGATTCGATATTGCTGCTTCCCAGTCCGCGCAGCAGTTTTGCCGCCAGCGCCATCTCTTCCAGGGTTGCTGAAGGCGACACCAGCGCGGCGAGTTGATCCGCATCATCAGCAGCGGCAGCCAGTGATGATGCAGCTTGATTCAGTGCCTCCTCCCAACTCGCTTCGCGCCATTGATCTCCATCCTTGATCATCGGAGTGGTGAGGCGGTCAGCATGATTCAGTGCGGTATAGCTGTAACGATCACGGTCTGACAGCCAGGTCTCGTTAATGCCAGCGTTCTCTTGCGGAACGATGCGCATCACCCGGTTGTTGCGCAGATGCACATTCACGTTGGAACCCACCGAATCATGCGGCGCCACACTCGAGCGCTGCACCATCTCCCAGGCGCGCGCCTGAAAACGGAACGGCTTGGAGGTCAACGCCCCCACCGGACACAGATCGATGATGTTTCCCGACAACTCGGAAGTCATGGTATGGGCTACATAAGTGCCGATTTTCATGTGTTCGCCGCGTCCGGTTGCGCCTAGTTCACGCACACCGGCGATTTCGTCGCCAAAGCGCACACAGCGTGTGCAGTGAATACAGCGGGTCATATCGGTCGCAACCAGCGAGCCGAGATCCGGATCCGCCACGATGCGTTTGGCTTCGCTGTATCGCGAAACATCAGCGCCGTAACCAACAGCAACATCTTGCAGTTCACACTCGCCGCCCTGGTCACAGATCGGGCAGTCGAGCGGATGGTTGATCAGCAAAAACTCCATGGTGCCTTTTTGAGCTTCACGCGCCAGAGGCGATTTGGTGAAGACCTTCATGCCATCCATGCAGGGAGTGGCGCAGGCAGGCAGGGGTTTCGGGGCATTTTCAACCTCGACCAGGCACATACGGCAATTCGCAGCAATAGAGAGATGCTTGTGGTAGCAGAAGCGCGGCACGGTAACGCCTGCCGCATCGGTGACTTCGATGAGCATCTGTCCCGGTCGGGCATCGAACTGCCTGCCGTCTACCTCAATTGTGATTGTTTTTTCGTCTGCCATTTTTTATCGGTGTTAGTACTAGCGAGATCAGATCTCAGACTCACGATGCATGAAAACCATATTATCTCTCGCAAAGGCGCAAAGCTTCCGCGTCCTGCTCACGCCCCTGACCTACATCCATGTAGGCCAAGATCGCAAAGGGCTTTTCTTGGCGAGCTTAGCGCCTATGCGAGAGTTATTATGAAAATTTGACTCTTTTGTATAGATATTTCCCACTCAAGGGTTGCGATGCAATCACACCATGCATTTACCATGCTTGATGTGGTATTCAAACTCTTCGCGGAAGTGTTTGACAAAACTTGCTACCGGACCCGCCGCCGCGTCACCCAAAGCACAGATGGTGCGGCCTGCGATTTTTGCGGCGACATCATCGAGCAGTTTGAGATCTTCCATCCTGCCCTGGCCATGTTCGATGCGCCGCACCACCCGGTACATCCAGCCGGTGCCTTCACGGCAAGGGGTGCATTGACCACACGACTCTTCATAATAAAAATAGGAGAGGCGTTCGAGAATTTTGACCATGCACTGCGTATCGTCGATAACGATGACGGCGCCGGATCCGAGCATCGAGCCGGCATTCTGAATGCTGTCGTAGTCCATCTTCAGCTGCATCATCTGCTCACCGGGTATCACCGGTGCTGACGAACCGCCGGGGATCACCGCCTTGAGTTTACGGCCGTCGCGCATGCCTCCGGCAAGCTCGAGCAGTTCACTGAACGGGGTTCCCATTGGAATTTCATAATTGCCCGGCTTGTTGACATTGCCGGAGATCGAGAATAGCTTGGGACCACCGCTGTTCTCGACGCCAATATCACGAAACCACTCTCCACCCTGTGACAGGATCATCGGGATGGATGCAAGAGTCTCGGTGTTATTGATCACCGTCGGTTTGCCGTAGAGGCCAAACATGGCGGGGAACGGTGGCTTGAAGCGCGGCTGCCCCTTTTTTCCTTCGATGGACTCCAGCAATGCGGTCTCTTCACCGCAGATATAGGCGCCACCGCCAAGATGTGAATGCAGCTCGAAAGCAAAACCTGAATCGAGAATGTTGTCACCCAGCAAACCGGCTGCGCGGGCTTCTTCCAGCGCCTCTTCGAAACGCTCGTAGGGCTCGCGGAATTCACCGCGGATGTAGTTGTAGCCGACAGCAGCTCCGATCACATAACCGCAGATAATCATGCCTTCGATCAGCTGATGCGGATTGTAGCGCAAAATATCACGATCCTTGAAGGTTCCCGGCTCGCCCTCATCGGAGTTGCACACCACATATTTATCGCCCGGCGCGATGCGGTTGATGAAACTCCACTTCAAACCCGTCGGAAAACCTGCGCCACCGCGGCCGCGCAGGCCGGAGACCTTGACCTGCTCGATAATCTCATCGGGCGCTGTCTGCTGCTTGAGGATCTTTGCCAGCATCTCATAGCCACCGGCCTTGCGGTACTCATCGAGTTTCCACGGGGCTACACTTTCGAGGGTGCGAAAACAGACTTCGTTCGCCATCACTCCAACTCCTTGAGGATCAAATCAATCAACTCGGGGGTGAGATTCTCGTAATACTTGTCGCCGATCTGCATCATCGGCGCTCCGCCGCATGCACCCAGGCACTCAACCTCCTTGAGGCTGAATTTTCCATCGTCTGTGATTTCGCCGAACTTGATGCCGTGCTTGTCATCGAGATGTTCGACAATCCTGTCGCTGCCATTGATCATGCAGGAGATATTGGTGCACACACACAATTTATGTTTGCCGACCTTGTTGTGTTCGTACATGGAGTAGAAAGAGGCGACTTCGTAGACAGCAATGGGCGCCATATCCAGATAAGCCGCCACCCTGTCCATCAGTTCAGTTGTGAGATAGCCGCCGTTGTGGTCCTGCACGATCGTCAGCGCCGGCATCGAGGCCGACTGTTTCCATTCGGCAGGATATTTTGCAATCCACTTATCGATTTCCGCACAGACTTCAGCCGGGAAGAGTGTTGATTTATCGATCTGCACACTCATCGGTCGATCTCCCCGAAGACGATATCCATGGTGCCGATAATGGCAACCACATCGGCAAGCATGTGACCTTTTGACATCTCATCCATCGCCGCCAGGTGTGCAAACCCCGGAGCACGTACTTTGAGACGGTATGGCTTGTTGGCCCCGTCCGACATGATGTAGCAGCCAAACTCACCCTTGGGCGCCTCGACTGCTGCATAGGCCTCACCCGGCGGCACACAATAGCCCTCGGTAAACAACTTGAAGTGATGAATCAGTGCTTCCATATCATCTTTCATATCAGCGCGGGCAGGCGGTACAATCTTGTGATCATCCAGTATCACAGCACCCGGGTTGTTGCGCAGCCACTCGATGCACTGTTTGATAATACTATTCGATTGACGCATCTCCTCGATACGCACCAGGTAGCGGTCGTAGCAGTCGCCGTTGACACCGACGGGGATATCAAAATCGACATGCTCATAGGCTGCATAGGGCTGTTTCTTGCGCAAATCCCACTCGACTCCCGAACCGCGCAGCATCGGCCCGCTAAAACCCAGGTTTTTTGCGCGCAGCGGCGACACCACGCCGATATCAACGGTGCGCTGTTTCCAGATGCGGTTGTCCGTCAGCAGCGTCTCATACTCGTCGATATAGCCGGGAAAACGATTGGTGAAGTCCTCGATAAAATCCAGCAGCGAGCCATCACGGCCGGCATTGCGGCGCTTGACGGTCTGCTCGCTGGTCCAGCGGTTGGCCGTGTAGCGCGGCATCTCGTCAGGAAGATCGCGATAGACTCCGCCGGGGCGGTAGTAGGTCGCATGCATACGCGTACCGGAGACTGCCTCGTAGACATCCATGAGATCTTCACGTTCGCGAAAAGCGTAGAGAAACACCGTCATCGCGCCAACGTCGAGCGCATGGGTTCCCAGCCACATCAAATGGTTGAGGATGCGCGTAATCTCGTCGAACATGGTGCGGATATAGCGTGCGCGCAGCGGCGCCTCGATACCCAGCAATTTTTCGATCGCCAGCACATAACCATGCTCGTTGCACATCATGGAGACATAGTCGAGACGATCCATGTAACCGATGCTCTGGTTGAAAGGCTTGCTCTCGGCCAGCTTTTCGGTGCCGCGATGCAGCAGGCCGACATGCGGATCTGCGCGCATGACGGTTTCACCATCCATCTCAAGAATCAGACGCAGTACGCCATGTGCAGCCGGATGCTGCGGGCCAAAGTTGACTGTGTAATTACGTATCTCAGACATCGGCCTGCTCCGCCTCCGGCTCGGCTTGCGGTTCCGGTTCGGGCTTCCAGCCCTCCTGGTAGCGGTTATCCTCACGGATGACGCGCGCCACCAGGGTTCGCTCTTCAATGCTCACCGGCTCATAGATAACACGTTTCTGTTCCGGGTCATAGCGCATCTCGACATGCCCCTCGAGCGGGAAATCCTTGCGCAGCGGATGACCGACAAAGCCATAATCGGTAAGCAGGCGGCGCAGGTCGGGATGCCCCTGAAAGAGAATGCCGAAGAGATCAAATGCCTCGCGCTCGAACCAGTTTGCCGCGCTCCAGATATCCACCACGGAATCGACAATCGGAGCATCGGAATCCAGCATGGTCTTGACCCGCAGGCGATGATTCATGGTTGGCGAAAGCAGATGATAGACGACAGCAAAACGGATTTCCTGATCTGCTGCAAGCGCCTCTCTGCTGGCGCCACGGCTGAAGCCATCGTTATGCGTTGACCACTCGGAGTCACCATAGGTCAAAAGATCGACGCCGCAGACATCCATGCACTGCTCAAACTGAAATTTTCCACCATCATGCAGCTGCTGCATGATCGTCAGCAGTTGATCGCGTGGAATAACCAGTGTCAGTTCAGCATAGGCGCGATGAATGACGACGCCATCAACCGCGCCAAAGGCTTCGGTCAGTTCATCAGCAAGTGCGTCGAGCCGCTCATCAAGCGTCATACATATATCCTGTCAATCTGGTCATCTGCTGTTAACGTGCAATGGTGTTGGTGCGCCTGATCTTATTCTGCAATTGCAATATTCCATACAGCAACGCCTCTGCCGTCGGTGGACAGCCCGGCACATAAACATCGACAGGAACGATGCGGTCACAACCTCGAACCACAGCATAGGAGTAGTGATAATAGCCGCCGCCATTGGCGCAGGAACCCATGGAGATCACCCAGCGCGGCTCGGGCATCTGGTCATACACCTTGCGTAGCGCAGGCGCCATTTTATTCACCAGGGTTCCAGCCACGATCATCACGTCCGACTGGCGCGGACTGGGGCGAAAGACGATTCCAAAGCGATCCAGATCATAACGGGAAGCTCCTGCCTGCATCATTTCAACCGCACAACAGGCGAGGCCGAAAGTCATTGGCCACATGGAGCCGGTGCGCGCCCAGTTGATCAACTTGTCAGCGGAAGTGGTAACGAACCCCTCTTTGAGAAGACCCTCTATTCCCATTCCAGTGCTCCCTTGACCCATTCATAGATAAAACCGACCACCAGTATCCCCAAAAATAGCACCATTGCCCAGAAACCGACCATGCCGACATCTTCGAGAACAACAGCCCAGGGAAACAGAAACGCAATCTCCAGGTCAAAAATGATAAACAGGATGGCAACCAGGTAGTAGCGCACATCAAACTTCATGCGCGTATCTTCGAAAACTTCGAAACCACACTCGTAGGGTGAGACTTTTTGACTATCCGGCTTGTGGGCGCCAAGCACGAAACCGAGGCCGACGACTACGCCGCCGATTATTACTGCGAGCGTAATAAAAATCAGGATGGGAAGATAGTTTTCAAGCATATCAGGGGCTTTATCGACAGGGCCGGCCAAGTATGTTCCCGCTCAGCCTGCGTTCATCACAATGATTACGTGAGACGCAGTCTACTGCCAACAGGCAAACTCTGTCAAGCCGGGCACAATCGGCATATTCACGTGTAATTCAGTACTCTATCGAATACTTTTGCAGGCATAAAAAAACGGTATCATCGATGCTGATGATACCGTATCAAGGATGGTGCCGAAGGCCGGACTCGAACCGGCACGGCTTACGCCACTACCCCCTCAAGGTAGCGTGTCTACCAATTCCACCACTTCGGCTAATATTTGCAAACGCTGTGAACGCGTAGGATGCCGGTGAGGAACGAACCGCATCGATCGCGACAGATGCGGTTCGCAAGCTCACCACATCCTACGATTGCACTTCCATGCACGATACTACTGCTTGTCACTCTCCTCAACCGGACCTGCCTGTGCGGACTCTTTCTCGCCGATGCTCGATGCGGCCGACCCGGGAGTTTCGGCAGCGGGAATATCGGGCATATCAGAAACCACTGCCTCAACCCTTGCTTCGGGAATATCGGGAAAATCCGTCGTTGGCTCGACCTTTTCCGGCTCAATCGATACTGCCGGTTCGGCATCCATCAGCCCGGGTTCGTCAGCTCCCTGCAACGCATACCAGCCAAGCGCCATGGCGATAACGAACCAGGAGGCAGCCAGTACTGCGGTGGCTCGACTCAGAAAGTTTGCCGATCCGGTGGCGCCAAAGACAGTCGCGGAAGCGCCGCTGCCAAAGGCCGCACCTGCATCCGCTCCCTTGCCATGTTGCAGCAAAATCAGCGACACCATCGCGATGGATGTCAGTAAGAAGAAAACTACCAGTACGCTTTGCATGTTGTGAAATCCCGACTCAGTTCGCTGCCAGCGCAATCGCCAGAAAATCTTCGGCCTTTAAAGAGGCTCCACCAATCAGGCCGCCATCAATATCAGCCTGTGCAAGCAATTCCGCCGCATTCGAAGCATTCATGCTGCCGCCATAGAGGATACGAATCTTATCGGCAACTGTGGCGTCACTCTTTGCGATGCGGGTGCGAATCGTTGCATGTGCATCCTGCGCCATTTCAGGCGTTGCTGTTTTTCCAGTGCCTATGGCCCATACAGGCTCATAGGCAACGACGCCTTTCCCAAGCTTGTCGATACCGACACGCGTGATGACGGCTTCGATTTGACGCACCACAACCTCTTCGGTAATACCCTGCTCACGCTCTTCCAGAGTTTCACCAATACACAGCACAGGAACGAGACCGGCATTGAGCGCCACCTCGAACTTTTCAGCGACGACAGCATCATCTTCCTGATGATAGGAGCGGCGCTCGGAGTGCCCGACCAACACATATTTACAAGAAAAATCATTCAGCATGGATACTGAAATCTCACCGGTGTAGGCGCCGGAGTCATGTACAGAGAGATCCTCGCCCCCCCATGACACTTTTGATCCTTTCAGCAACTCCTGTACCAGTGGGATATAGATAGCAGGCGCGCATACAGCAACTTCAGCTTTAGCAACATCATCCATACCCGCCTTCACACCATCCAGCAGTGCTGTGATGCTCTGTTGCGAGCCGTTCATTTTCCAGTTACCGGCGATCAGGGGTTGGCGCATGTTGTTCTCCACTGAGAAAAATCAGTATCAATCAGAATTATTTGGTGCCCGGGGCCGGACTTGAACCGGCACGGCCGCAATGGCCGGCGGATTTTAAGTCCGCTGCGTCTACCAATTCCGCCACCCGGGCAGACTTCATGGTTTACATATATATGGAGGCTGAGAGCGGAATCGAACCGCTGTCCACGGCTTTGCAGGCCGCTGCATAACCACTCTGCCACCCAGCCAAAGGTGTATGCTTCGCAAAGCAAAACCCCGCAGTATATACGGGGTTTGTATAATCTGGAGCGGGAAACGAGATTCGAACTCGCGACCCCAACCTTGGCAAGGTTGTGCTCTACCAGCTGAGCTATTCCCGCTGAAGGGTGCAGATTTTACGTTTTCAGGCGTTATTGTCAAGCAGGTTTTTTCATATCGGTGGATATTCCAGACAATTGATCCGCTATCCCAATCAATCCGTGTATTTGTAAAGCCCGTATAGATCTCTCACATTCGCTTGAATTGACGAACTCATCACTTAAGAAATTCTCGAGATTCTCGAGATTCTCTCTTTATCTGTGTTGATCTATGTGCATCTGTGAAAAAAGGAGCGCAACATCAGCTTTGCAAAAAGCGGATGATACGTGATTCCAGCCAGCGCCGTGGCAACCACTTTCCACTGATAAAACCGACGTGTCCACCATGTTTTGAGAGTTCCAGCGTGACCTGCGGCGACAACTCCTCATTACTGGGAATACTCTCTTCATACATAAAAGGGTCGTCCTGCGCATGTAGGATCAGTGTCTCGCATCGAATATTTTTCAAATATTGGCGTGAACTCGACTGCATGTAGTAGTCATCCGCGCTGTCAAATCCATGCAGCGGGGCTGTGACCTGGTCATCAAAACTGTAAAAGTCCCGCAACCTGTCGACATCAACCTGCAATGGGGAGGCGCGCTGCCTGAACTTGCGGCGGAAATTCCTGCGCAACCGCTCCAGCAGATGACTCTGGTAGAACCGCGAAAAGCCAGTCGATAATTTTCGCGCCGCATCACCAAGTTGAAACGGGACGGAGACCGCAACAGCACGCTGCAGAGGCGCCTGCCCGACCTCTTCGCCCAGCCATTTCAACAGCGCATTTGCTCCCAGAGAATAGCCGATCATGGCAAAAACAGGTTTGCCTGTGACTCTCGCTGCATGCTGTACTACAATCGCAAGATCACCTGTTTCACCGGAGTGATAAGAGCGATCGAGGCGGTTAGATTCGCCGCTGCAGCCGCGCAGATGCATAAACAGGCCGTGAAATCCATGCTCCTGCAGCGCCCGCATCATTGCGCCTGCATAGTGAGAGTCGATCGAACCCTCCAGACCATGAACAACCACCACCAGCGGGCCATCACCATCAAGCCAGCGAAGGTCCAAAAAGTCACCATCATCCAGTTCCAGTCGTTCGCTGCGGCCATGAATTCGTTTTTTGCCAAACAAGACGGGCCAGAGGGTCTGCAGGTGCGGATTTGCCAACCACCAGAGGGGTTTGAATGTTGACGGGATAATCAATGAAATCTCAATTTTGTATATCTATCATCAATCGCGGTCAGACGACCACTCCTACATCATGGCAGCCCGGATTCATTGTGGGAGCGGTCATCTGTAGCAATTCTCAATGTACCAATAAAGTGTCAACATTTTAAAAGACTTTTACCACGAAGCTCACGAAGACCACGAAGAATCAAATGGATACAAAAATGTCTTCGTGCTCTTCGTGTCCTTCGTGGCGAATATCTCTCTACATTTAGAATTTCTGGGTCGTCTGACCGCGATCTGTTATTGCAACTTGTCAAGATACCTGATGCCACCAAGCTGCTGCATCTGCTTCAAGATCCAGCGCTGCTGCCTGCGCACCTTTTTACTCGGTTTTGCGACCTTGTAGATGATCGGATTTGGCAGTACAGCAGCCAGCAGCGCAGATTGATTGCGGGTCATTTTGCGCGCATCTTTGTGGAAATATTTTCTGCTCGCCGCGTTGAGCCCGTAGATCCCATCGCCGAACTGTGCAATATTCAGATAGACCTCCAGGATGCGCTGCTTGGGCCACATCCCTTCAATCAGCAGGGTGATGCCCGCCTCCAGGCCCTTGCGCACATAACTCCTGGCACCCCACAGAAAAAGATTCTTCGCCACTTGCTGGGTGATGGTGCTGGCGCCTCTCACTCCATTCTGCTCGATTGCCCGCTGCAGTTCCTTCAGGTCCATCCCCCAGTGATCCGGAAAGCGCTGATCTTCTGCTGCAATCACCGCAAGAGCCGCATTTTTCGGTATATCCTCCCAATCCAGCCACCAGTACCTCACCTCCCTGTTGTGCTGCGGGTCCTGCCAGGCGGCATAGCTCTGCTGCAGCATGAATGATGATGTCGGAATGGGAATCCAGCGAAACACCAGGATCAGCAGCAATAACAGTGCAAACAGCAGCAAGAAGCCCTTGAACAGCCACACAAGGGTTGTTTTGATGATGCCTTTACGGTGTGACTTGCGTCGTCGTTTTGCCATTTCAAAAGCACGGAAAAATAAACCACGGACCACACGGACCACACGGAAAAGAAAACATTTTACATAGTCGCAGGGTGCGATAAGCGCAGCGCATTACACCTATCCATGCAGCGTAACGCATTGAGATTGATGAGATGTCACTCGCGTACCGGAGCACATTGAAAAAACAATTCCGTGTATTCCGTGTGTTCCGTGGTAAAAAAATGCATTAAAAGGCTATTCAGCGCGCATATGCGGGAACAGTAGCACATCCCTGATCGACGGCGCATCCGCCAGCAGCATCACCAGGCGATCGATGCCGATGCCTTCACCCGCCGTTGGCGGCATGCCGTATTCCAGCGCGCGGATATAATCCGCATCGTAGTGCATCGCCTCGTCATCACCGGCATCCTTCTCTTCAACCTGCTTGCGGAAGCGCTCCGCCTGATCCTCGGCATCATTGAGCTCGGAGAAGCCGTTGGCAATCTCGCGGCCGCCGACAAAAAATTCAAAACGATCGGTGACAAAAGGATCTGCATCGCTGCGGCGTGCCAGCGGCGAGACTTCGGTCGGGTAGGCGGTGATAAAGGTCGGATTCATGAGACGATGCTCGACAGTCTTCTCGAAGATCTCGATCTGCACCTTGCCGAGGCCATAACTCTGCTTGAGTGGAATGCCAAGTCCCTCGGCAATGACGCGCGCCTTATCCAGGTCATCCAGCTGCTGCTCACTGATATCCGTATTGAAATGCAGAATCGACTCTCTGATGGTCATGCGCGCAAACGGGGAGCCAAAATCATACTGCTCTCCCTGATAGGTGACGCTGGAGCTTCCTAACACCTCCTCAGTCAGATGGCGCAGCATATCCTCGGTGAGATCCATTAAATCATTGTAATCCGCGTAGGCCTGATAAAACTCCAGCATGGTGAACTCGGGATTATGGCGTGTGGAGAGGCCTTCGTTGCGGAAATTGCGGTTGATCTCGTAGACCCGCTCGAAGCCGCCGACGACCAGGCGTTTCAGATAGAGTTCCGGTGCGATACGCAGAAACAGCTCCATATCCAGCGCATTATGAAAGGTCGAAAACGGCCTCGCTGCCGCGCCGCCGGGAACGGCCTGCATCATCGGCGTCTCCACCTCCATGTAGCCGTGGCCGTCAAGATAGTTGCGCAAAAACTGCACCACCCGCGTACGCAGACGAAAGGTATCACGCGAGGCTTCATTCATGATCAGGTCAATATAGCGCATGCGGTAGCGCTGCTCCTGATCTGTCAGGCCATGAAATTTTTCAGGCAGCGGACGCAGCGATTTTGTCAGCAGCTTGACGCTGTCGCAGCGCACCGAGAGCTCGCCCTTGTTGGTTTTTGTCAGCACCCCCTCGACGCCGATAATATCCCCGATATCCCACTCCTTCTTGAATACCAGGTAGTTCTCTTCACCGATGTTGTCACGCGCGATGTAGAGCTGCATACGCCCGCTCATATCCTGCAGATTGGCAAAACTCGCCTTACCCATGATGCGGCGGCTCATGATGCGGCCGGCGATTTTGACGCGCATCCCCAGCGCCTCCAGCTCCTCCTTGGATTTTTCACCATGCTCGATGCGTAGCTCACCATTGACGACATTGCGGCGAAAATCGTTCGGAAAGGGATTGCCCTCCTGCCGCAATGCGGTCAGGGTTTCGCGTCGCTGGGCAATCAGCTTGTTCTCGTCTTGCGGCTGGTCGGTCGAGTCGGTTGAATGGGTCATGGTGGTTGTAGCTATCAAGGTAGTTGATCAAGAATTGAGGGATTATAGCAGGTAGGTTTTAAGTTTCAGGTTGTTAAGTTTTAGGTGACAGCAACGTAATTTCTCAATATCCCCGTGCAGGAAGCAGGGTTGGGAGTCTGCTTTTCAGGGCTGTATAAAACAGGGATGTTTTATCAGAGCTTATGACATACATGGATGTATTAATGTCGCCAGAGACAGGATGCCGGAAGCGACCAGGGACGTATTCACGCGTCCCTGTAAGGCTGATCCCGACCCTGCACAGACTCGAACAATGCACGGACTTTTTGAGAAGATACCCTTTATGCAACCAACCCCTTCCCCTGCAATCTCTTGATCTGGTCACGGATACTGGCTGCCTCTTCAAACTCCAGATCCCGGGCGTGACGGTACATCTGCTTCTCCAGATCCTTCACCTTTTTCATCATCTGCTTCGGTGTCAGCGAGGCATACTCCGCGATCTCCTGCGCGACCCTGGCATATCTTTTCGCATTCATGGGCGCACCAGGCGTTGCTCCTTCGAGAATATCAGCGACGCTCTTTTCGATCGATTTCGGGGTGATGCCGTGCTCCCTATTGAAATCGACCTGCTTTTGCCGGCGGCGTTCGGTCTCACTGATGGCGCGCTGCATCGAACCGGTTATTCTGTCAGCATAGAGAATCGCCCTGCCCTCGACATTCCGCGCCGCGCGTCCGATTGTCTGGATCAGCGATGTCTCCGAGCGCAAAAACCCCTCCTTGTCGGCATCCAGAATCGCAACCAGGGCCACTTCCGGCATATCCAGGCCTTCGCGCAGCAGGTTGATGCCGACCAGCACATCAAAGGCGCCCAGGCGCAAATCGCGGATGATCTCGACCCGCTCAACCGTATCGATATCCGAATGCATGTAGCGCACCCGCACATCGTGTTCCATCAGATATTCGGTCAGATCTTCGGCCATGCGCTTGGTGAGCGTCGTCACCAGCACACGCAGCTGCCTGGCGGCATATCGATTGATCTCGGAGAGCAGATCATCGACCTGGGTCGTCGCCGGACGCACCTCCACTTCAGGATCAATCAAACCGGTGGGACGAACCAGCAGTTCAACCACGGCGCCGGAGTGTTCGATCTCGTAGTCACGCGGTGTCGCAGTCATGTAGATCGCCTGCGGCGAGCGCGCCTCGAACTCCTCGAAACGCATCGGTCGGTTATCTAACGCCGACGGCAGACGAAAACCATACTCCACCAGATTCTCCTTGCGCGACCTGTCGCCGCGATACATACCGCCGATCTGCGGAATGGTAACGTGCGCCTCATCGATCACCAGCAGTGCATCATCCGGTAGATAATCAAACAGGGTCGGCGGAGGCTCTCCAGGTGCGCGACCGGAGAGGTAGCGGGAGTAGTTTTCTATGCCGGAGCAGTAGCCCAGTTCCACCATCATTTCGATATCGAACATGGTGCGCTGCTCCAGGCGTTGCGCCTCGACCAGTTTATTGAGCTGGCGCAGCGCCTCGAGACGCTGCTTCAGCTCCTCCTTGATCTCATCGATTGCGCCAAGAACCGTTTCACGCGGCGTCGCATAGTGGGTTTTCGGATAGACAGAGTATCTCGGCACAGAGCGCAAAATTTCACCCGTGAGCGGATCGAACAGACTCAGCTTCTCGATCTCCTCGTCAAACATCTCGACGCGCAGCGCTTCCTCATCCGATTCGGCGGGATAGATATCGATGACATCGCCGCGCACACGAAACGTACCCCGCTCCAGCGCCACCTCGTTGCGTTTGTATTGCAGCTCAGCCAGGCGATGCAATATGGCGCGCTGATCCATCAACTCGCCGCGCGACAGGTGCAGCATCATCCCCAGGTATGCGGCCGGGTCACCCAGTCCATAGATGGCCGAAACCGAGGCGACGATAACCACGTCATGACGTTCCAGCAGCGCCTTGGTCGCCGACAGACGCATGCGCTCGATGTGTTCATTCACCGACGCATCCTTTTCGATGAAGGTATCAGATGCCGGAACATAGGCTTCCGGCTGATAGTAGTCGTAGTAGGAGACGAAATACTCCACCGCATTGTGCGGGAAAAAATCCCTCATCTCACCGTACAACTGCGCAGCCAGGGTCTTGTTATGCGCCAGGATCAGCGTCGGCCGCTGCATCTGCTGGATCACATTGGCGATGGTGAATGTTTTGCCTGAACCCGTGACCCCCAGCAGCGTCATACCCGCCTCACCGTCATTGAGACCCTCAACCAGGCGCGCAATTGCCTGAGGCTGATCACCTGCAGGCGAATATTTTGACTCAAGTTGAAATTCCTTTGACATAAGGCTTCGCCCGCGGGAGAGAATTAGCTATTATTGCAATTATACAGTTGACAGTTGGCAGTCATCAGTTTGCAGTAAAAAGAAAAAACCGACAATGACTCTCGCAAAGACACAAAGAACGCCAAGAAAAACCTTTGCGATCTTGGCCTACATGGATGTAGGTCAGGGGCGTGAGCAGGACGCGGAAGCTTTGCGTCTTGGCGAGAGAAAAATGTTTTCTTTGATGCCTCGTCAGTCTGAGACATGCTCTCACTAGTGACTGCAAATTTTATTGTTTTGCTGACGACTGCATACTGACGACTGTAAACTTTAATAAATAGACAAGGGATCACATCAATGAGCATCAAGCTATCACAACGTGTTCAGGCGGTTAAGCCTTCACCAACACTTGCCATTTCCGCCCGCGCCTCAGAAATGCGCGCCGCCGGCAAGGATATTATCGGTCTCGGTGTTGGAGAGCCGGATTTCAATACCCCGGATCACATCAGTGAAGCCGCCATCCAGGCAATTCATGACGGTAAAACCCGATACACCGCTGTTGATGGAACCCCTGAACTGAAACAGGCCGTTATCGACAAGTTCAAGCGTGACAACGGACTTGATTATGCAGCCGATCAAATCCTGGTCTCCTCCGGTGGCAAACAGAGTTTTTACAACATGGCGCAAGCAACGCTGGACCCCGGTGATGAAGTCATCATCCCCGCCCCCTACTGGGTCTCCTATCCGGATATGGCCATTCTCGCCGGCGGCATACCTGTCTACATTCGTGCGGGCGCAGATCAGCAGTTCAAGATGAATGCCGATCAACTGAGAGGCGCCATCACCGACAAGACACGCATCGTCGTCATCAACAGCCCCTCGAATCCAACCGGCATGTGCTACAGCCAGGATGAGCTGGCGGCGCTGGGCGAGATATTGCTAGAACACCCTAATATCATTGTCGCCACGGACGATATGTATGAGCACATCCTGTGGCAGGGGAATACCTTTTCAAACATCGTCATGGCGTGCCCGCAGCTCATGGAGCAGACCCTGGTTCTCAATGGTGTCTCCAAAGCGTATGCCATGACAGGCTGGCGCATCGGCTATGCCGGCGGCCCGGCGCACATCATCAAGGCGATGAAGAAAGTGCAGTCACAAAGCACCTCCAACCCCTGCTCGATTTCACAGGCGGCGGCTGTTGCGGCGCTTAACGGCCCCCAGGAGTGCATCAGCGATATGGTGGTGCATTTCAAACAGCGTCATGATTATGTCGTTAAACGCCTGAACCGCATGGATGGTATCGAATGCCTCAAAAGTGACGGCACTTTCTACCTTTTCCCCAATGTACAGCAGCTGATCGAGCGGCTCGATGGCATCGCAGACGACATGGATCTGGGCGAATACCTGATCGAAAAAGCCGGTGTGGCGCTTGTCCCCGGCGGTGCATTCGGACTCAGCGGGCATATACGCATCTCCATTGCCACCAGCATGGAGATTCTCGAAAGCGCGATGGATCGGATAGAGAAGATTACACGCTGATCCAGTGCAAACGGCATGTGCTATGCTTATTGCTGAACCACGGAACTCACGGAATACACTGAAAATATAATAATCTCGTCATTCCGGAGAAGGCCGGAATCTATAGAATCAACAACTTACAGATCGAGAAAATGGATTCCGGCTAAAAACATGCCGGAATGACGGAGTTTTGCAAGAGGCTCCCGTAATACTAAAATAAATAACAATAACTATCCAACAGAGGAGAAAGCAGAGATGAGATCTGTTCTGCATTACCTGGTACTACCTGTCGCACTGCTGTGCATGCCGCTCGTCGGATCTGCGGATGATGACGATCTTGATGCAGCTTTTGATTTTGAGGACAGCATGCTCGAGGAGGAGTTGATCTACCCTGACTGGTTCAAGCTCTCCTCAGGCGATTTGCGTGACGATCTGAAAGAGGCCGTGGATAACGGCAAGCAGGGCATATTTATCTATTTCGGACAAAAACGCTGCAGCTACTGTGAACAATTCATCAAGACCAGCCTTGCTATACCTGAAATCAAAAAATACATCCTTGAGAATTTTGACGTCATCGCCATTGATATCTGGAGCATCGACGAGATTACAGACACCGATGGAAAAACCTACACGGAGCGCGAACTCTCGGTTAAATACGGCACCAACTTTACACCATCACTGATTTTCTACGATGCAATTGGTAAAAAGGTCTATCGCCTGCGCGGCTACCACCCGCCCTATAAGTTCGGTGCGGCTCTGAAATATGTGGTGGAGAAATTCTATGAAAAAGAGAAATTTCGTGACTACCTGGCGCGCGCCGAACCCGGTCTCTTTTTCCAGGAAGGGGGACTGAACGAGAGGGATTTTTTTGCCTCCCCACCCTACAACCTGGATCGCTCCTCGAAAAAGGGCGACAAACCACTGGTGGTCTTTTTTGAAAGCGGAAATTGCCACGCCTGCGATCTGCTGCACACAGGGCCTTTTAACGATGCGCGCATCACTGATGAACTCGAGAAAATGGAGGCAGTTCAGCTCAATATCGCCTCAGACACCGAAGTCATCACGCCCGATGGTGAAAAGATGACAGCACTCACCTGGGCCGACAAATTGGGAATATTCCACACGCCGACACTGATTTTTTTCGATGACGCTGGTAATGAGGTCATTCGCATCGACTCGATCGTGAAATTTTACCGCGCCTGGGGAGTGCTGGATTACATCAACAAACGCGCCTATCTGACGCAACCGGACTACCAGCAGTGGCGTCTTTCCCAGCGCAAGGTCAGCCCCGAATAAAACCGCGCCTGAAAACTGGCAATTCTCAATACACCAAAAGAGTGTCGATATTTAAAATACTTTTACCACGAAGAGCACGAAGACATTTTTGTATCCAGTTTATTCTTCGTGTCCTTCGTGGTGAGTATCTCTCTGCATTTAGAATTGCTGTCTGAAACCCATTTCTATTGCCCGGCAAGCGGGGGTTTAGTAAAATAGCCGCATACTCTTCTATGGTCTAATTCGCATGGCAATAAAATCCTTTAACGCCGGAAACTTTCTGGTTCGCCTGATCATCGCCGTTGCGCTGGTATTTGCAACATACAACCCCAGCGGATACTCCTGGTATCACTGGCTCGTCAAATCAAATTTTGCTGTCGATCCGATGATCATCCTGTCAGGGATTGTGCTGTTGATTGTGTGGATTATTTTTCTACGCGCAACCTTCCGCTCACTCGGACCGGCTGGAACCTTGCTTGCAGCCGCCTTCTTCGGTGTCATCGTGTGGGCGCTGATCTATTACAAGTGGTTGTCACTGGACAACGTTACAGCCATGCAGTACGTGATCCTCCTGGTGCTCTCCGCTATCCTCGCAACCGGCATGTCGTGGTCACACATTCGCCGCCGCATGACAGGGCAGCTGGATGTCGATGACATCGAGGGCTCTGCCTGAATAAAGTCTTGTAGGAGTGGTCTTCTGACCACGATGGAAGCAGCACGCATCTTCGGTTATTCATCGCGGCCAGAAGGCCGCTCCTACAAGTGTTCCCACAGCCGGATTGAATCCTATATTGAAGTCTGCTGCGCCTGCAGATAGGAGGACAGCTTTTCGCTATCCAGAAAATAGTGACAGATTTCATGTTCATCATGAAGCAGCAGCGGAATCAGACTTCCAAACTGCGTTTCCAGCCCGCTCTCACGCGCAAGATCCAGCTGTTTGATGTAGATATGAGGGGAAGCCCGAAAAGGCTCCAACTCATCCCACATGACATCACACAGATGACAGCCACTGCGATAGATAAAAGTGAGTTCAATTGGCTTGTTTGTTATCACGAATGCTTGCAGTCACATAGGATGTGTTGAGGAGCGAGGCACATCATTCGCATATCCCAGTTGGCAGCAGCAGTAGGCAACTGCTGTGGGAGCGGTCTTCTGACCGCGAAATGCACGGGCTTATTGAGAAATCACCAAACTGCACTGCACACTAACTGCAAACCATCATTTCAGGTTTTGCTGCCTACTGCAATCTGATGACTGCAAACTTCAGGACATGGTCATTCGGGAATCGCCAGCGTCAGCCAACGCGAACCACCCTTCTCCTGCACCAGCAACGCAGCCGGTTTTCCGCGCTGCAATTTTTTCACCTGCTCTCTGAAATTTGCAACATTCTCAATCTTATGGTTTTGCAGCATCACGATGACCTGGCCTACCTGGATGCCGGCTTCACGCGCTGCATCTCCAGTGACCTTGGTGACAATGACGCCGCCATCAGCAACATCCAGTATCTTGCGCTCTTCCGCATTCAGATCCTTGACTGCAAGACCAAGCAATTCACCTTCGGCGCCATCTTTTGCATTGCCGGGAAGCGCAGAAGATGATGCCAGCTGATCATCCTGCAACTCACCGATATTGACAGAGAGAGTCATCTTCTCTCCATGACGCAGCACCACAACCTGAGCAGGCTGATCAACAGAGCTTGAACCCACCATCGGCGGCAGGCTGGATGAACGCTTTACCGCCTGATCGTTAAAGCTGACGATGATATCCCCAACCTGGACACCCGCTTTTTGCGCCGGGCTATCCTCGATGACCTGTGCGACCAAGGCGCCTTGCGGCTGTTGCATACCAAAGGACTCCGCCAGAGAGCGGGTCACATCCTGGATCAGCACGCCCAGCCAGCCCCGCGTCACCTTGCCCTTGGTGCGCAGTTGATCGGCAACATTCATCGCCACTTCGATCGGGATCGAGAACGAGAGACCCATAAAGCCGCCTGTGCGGCTGTATATCTGGGAGTTTATACCCACCACCTCGCCTTCCAGGTTGAACAGCGGCCCGCCCGAATTGCCGGGATTAATGGCGACATCCGTCTGAATATAGGGGACATAGTTTTCTGTTGGCAGGCTACGCCCTTTGGCGCTGACGATCCCTGCGGTGACGGAGTGATCGAAACCAAACGGGGAGCCAATCGCCAGCACCCACTCGCCGACTTTCAGGTCCTTGCCTTTTCCAATGGTGACCACCGGCAGATTGTCTGCGTCGATCTTCACCAGCGCCACATCAGATGCCTTGTCCGAACCAATCAGCTTTGCGATAAATTCACGCCGGTCACTAAGACGCACGATAATTTCATCCGAGCCGCTCACCACATGGTGATTCGTCAGTACATATCCATCGGCGGAGATAATAAATCCGGACCCAAGCGCCTCGTTATTAAAAAATTTATCCGGCATGCCCTCAAGATTCGGAATGCCAAAAAAATGTTCGAAGAGCTCGTTTAACGGGCTATCTTCAGGAACCTCAGGTTTATTATTTCGATCAGGTCTGTGGAACTGTTTAGCAGGCTTGCTGCTTTTCTTGGTGCTGATATTGACCACTGAAGGGGCATTTTTTTCAGCCAACTCGGTGAAGTCAGGCAACTGCGCGCTGGCGGTTAGAGGCATCTGAGCCAGTAGTAAAATGAGCAGAGATGCGAATGCTGTCAGTGAATGTTTCATCTTCATGGGTTTACCCTGTAAGAATTTTTTCGTTAACCTTGGAGCATCTTGCAATACTCTCAAATTCGTCATTCCGGCGCAGGCCGGAATCCATGGAAGCAACCAATTACGAATAAAAATAGATGGATTCCGGCTAACAAGATGCCGGAATGACGGAGTTTTGCAAGTATCACCCTGTTTAATTTGGTATCGATTCAGATTATTTCAAGGGGATCGGGTTTTTACGTTTTTTTGCGTTTTGCAGAGACACCGCAATGCCCGACTCACGCCGCAAAACCCTGATATGGGGAGAGTCTTTGCGCCGGTGAACCAGCCATAGCGCCAGCGCCATTCCCGACAAACCGCCAATAATCGCACTTGGCTCGGACGGGTTAATGAGTGATTGCACTGCAATCGCTCCGCCGATCAGGCCAAGCAGCGGCCACAGATAGAGGCGTATGCTTCCAGACAGCATTTCGGATTCATCGATGCCGACAACGACATGATCTCCGGCACGGGCATTGACACTGTTATCAACACACATTCGAGTCGCCCTGTGCTTGAACAGAGATGACAATAGACTTGTGCCGCAGGTCGATTTTGCATTGCAGCTTCCACAGGCAGACTGCGGCTGAACCTCGATGAGCATTTTGCCGCTGTCGGTTTCAATGACAACTGCACTCTCCTCGATCATCACTCAGCCTCTTGCTGCAGATGTGCGCTCTTGAGAAAGTGTTTCAACGTATCGACAGGTGCCTCACCAACAATGGTGATGCGGTGGCCATCCACTTCAGATCCCAGAATTGCGACCGGACCCGCTGATGAACGGCGCCCGAGTTTTGCCGTCGTTTTATCCTCGATAAAGAGAGAAATGCGCACGATACCATCGGAAAAGACGAAATGATCCGATGCATGGCCATTATTGGTTCGTCCCTGGGCGTAGACCTTCATGACAAAACCCTTAGGCAGATCGGTAAAACGCCATGGACCCTGGTAATCTGCCTCACTAGCGGCATCATCAACCGCTGGCACATCTGCTTCCACATCTACAGAGATGCTTATCGCCGTAAACATCTGTTGCGAGACAGGCTTGCCGTTTTTATTGAGCACCTCGCGTCGCAGCGGCAATGCCGTCTCTTTATCGAGATAGATGCGATGGCCGTAGCGGTAATCATCTACAGGCAGCACCGCAATCACCGTGGTCTCGTGTGCTGCAACACGGTCGTCCCCCAACACCTTGAAATTGTAGACTCCATCAAGATTCTGTGGTGAAAAAGTCATCAGGGTCGGCGCTTTCAGCAGGCGATTAGAGACGCGCGCGCCATCGGAATCGGTCAGGCCGGGATTCTGACGCACGATTTCACGTTCAACGCCGGTCAGGGTGGTTAGCTCTTCACGCTCAAATCCGTTCTGCCAGCTATGAGCGATATGCATCGCATTCAGGACATCACCGAATTGATAGACGAAATCGCCCTCATAAGTGAGTGCGCGCACGTTTTTCTGCATACGTTCCAGCAGAGACAGCGGATCAGGAGATTGGGCAAACGAGGAGAGTGAAGACAGCAGCAGAGCAGTACTTAACAGCAGGCTCTGGAACAGACGCATCATTGGCATATGAGGAAAATCAAGGAGTTTTTGAAAAAGTCCATGGAATGACGGTTCAAAAAAATAGAAATAAGGCAGTGTTTAATAGCTGACCATGGTAGCAGCAAAACCGGGGTTGATGGTGCCGCCGCTATAATTCTGATGTCCCGCCAGATAGCGATCAATCTCCGCTTCAGCCGAGGCCTGGTCTGCAACCATCTGCTGATGGATTGTCATGCGGGAGTTATCAAGCGGCTGGCTGGCAAGCTGCACTGCTTGCTGCTGGGGCGCCTGAAGACGAAAAACAGCCAGCACCATAAGAACAGCAACACTGGCTGCCATCGCGTAGCGGACAACCTGGGATTTCTTGCGGGAAGTCTTTGGAGCAAGCGCAGCTGCTGCTGCCGGAGCGAAAATTGTCGTCTCCTGTTCCAGTTGCTGATGAATTTGATCAAATAACGAGGCGGAATTGATCTGCATCGCCTCACCACGCATACAGGCGCCAATCAGCTGGTATCGCTGCAGGCTGCCGTGGCCGTGATCATTCTGAAGCAGTTGTTCAACCGCACGAGAACCTTCAGCATAGTCAAGCTCGCCATCTACAAGTGCGGAAATTGAATTGTTAAGCATTGTGTCCATCGTTATGATATTTTTAGTCATCTTGCAGTCTATTGACCAGCAAATCTAAAAAAAGTTCCATAAATCACAAAAAAACTTCAGCTGTCGCAAATTTACAACACCACCCTGGTATTCAATACAGCCCGAGCTTCTTGTAAACCCCGTCATTCCGGCATGTTTTTAGCCGGACTAAAGCGCTTGCGCTTTGAACGCCAACAGGGCGGCCCGAAGGGTGAGCAAAGCGAATAATTCCATGTGCTTTGAGTAACATCTCAATAACCCCGTGCAGGAAGAAGGGTTGGGAGTCTGCTTTTCAGGGCTGTATAAAACAGGGATGTTTTATCAGAGCTTATGACATACATGGATGTATTAATGTCGCCAGAGGCAGGATGCCGGAAGCGACCATGGACGTATTCACGCGTCCCTGAAAGGCTGACCCCGACCCTGCGCAGACTCGAACAATGCACGGACTTTTTGAGAAGTCACCTCTTTGATCTGTAAGTGGTTGATTTTGTAGATTCCGGCCTTCACCGGAATGACGTCTTTTGGAGTTTGGCAAAAAGCTCGCTCTACATCCATTTTTTGGTTCCAGTATTCAATTCACCAGTGGCTGTATAACACTATCAATCGTTTCACGGGCGCGAAAAATCCGTGATCTCACAGTGCCTACAGGACAATCCATCGCCTGGGCAATCTCCTCGTATGACATACCATCGATCTCGCGCAGCGTAATCGCCGTGCGCAACTCATCCGGCAGAGCATTGATCGCATCCCAAATCGCCGACTCCACCTCTTTCATCATCAACAGCTCTTCAGGAGTTGCACGGCTCTGCAGACGTTCACCCACATCCAGCTGCTCGGCAAGCCCTGCATCGACATCACTCCCCGGGGGCCGGCGTGATTTAGAGACCAGGTAGTTTTTCGCCGTGTTGATCGCGATGCGATACAGCCAGGTATAGAAAGCACTGTCGCCACGAAATTTCGGCAATGCCCGATACGCCTTGATAAAGGCCTCCTGCACCACATCCTGAATATCGGCCTGGTTATGCAGATAGCGCGAGACCACGCCTGCAACTTTCTGCTGATACTTCAATACCAGCAGATCAAAAGCGCGCTTGTCGCCACGCTGGACGCGGCGCACCAGATCGATATCTTCCTCGTCCGGTGGCCTGGATTGACCTGTTTTCGTCATTATGCTCAATCAGTAACGCTATACAGTAAGTATACAAGAGTGCTTTGGATTGATATATAAAACTACGTTGTTTATACGAACTGCCACGCACCATGAGTTACGCGCCCCTACAAGTATATATTCACAATTCGTCAGCTGAACGCGGAGCTTCTCCTCCAGGGCGGAACAGAATATTCTTGAAAGCCTCCATGTCGGCCTGTTTAGCGCGTTCAATAAAGAACTCTTCAGTCTCCAGGGCAGAAATTTTCTCAGCAACTGCAAAGGCAATAAACTGATTCATACTGGTGTGATCACGCTCGGCGACCCTTGCCACCTCATCTTTCAATGATTTTGGCAGGCGTAGCGGATAGGTAGATATTTTACTCATCTCTCACTCTCCTGAGTCCCATCATATATCATATCAATGAATAGTGATGTAGG
>JAQYVP010000045.1 GCA_030145485.1 Chromatiales bacterium | reverse complement strand
CCCGCCATCCTTTGGGTTATAATCTCAAGTCATGAGTGATAAAAATCCCAAACGAGGTATCTACCTGCTGCCCAATCTGCTCACCACTGCGGCGCTCTTCAGCGGCTTTTTTGCCATTCTTGCCGCCATCGACGGGCACTATGATAAGGCTGCGCTGGCGATTTTTCTCGCCATGCTGCTGGATGCACTGGACGGGCGGGTGGCGCGCATGACCAATACCCAAACGGCTTTTGGCGCTGAATATGACTCGCTTTCCGACATGGTCGCTTTTGGGCTTGCGCCCGGGCTGGTGATGTATCTGTGGACACTGAATGGCCTGGGGAGGCTTGGCTGGCTGGTTGCCTTTGTCTATGTCACAGGCGCCGCCCTGCGGCTTGCCCGCTTTAACACCAAGGTCGAGACTGCCGACAAAAGCTATTTTGAGGGGCTTCCCAGTCCTGCGGCAGCAGGTGTGGTTGTTGGCGCCCTGTGGGTTGCTGTTGATTACGATCTCAGTCCGGATATGCTGCGCATCCCTGTTGCTGTGCTCACTGCTTTCGCAGGGCTGGCGATGGTGAGCAAACTGCGTTACTACAGCTTCAAGGAGATCGATTTCCATGGCAAGGTGCCGTATATGCTTGTCGTTGGCGTCACCCTGGCAGTCGCTGTCGTCATCACCGAGCCGCCGCTGGTGCTGTTTTCACTCTTTTTTCTGTACACATTCTCCGGCTTGATCACCACCTTGCGCAGCAGAAAAAATGTTAAACCCGTCAAAAATAGCTGACCACAAATTAGCGAGATCAAGTCTCAGATTGACGAGCCATAAAGGGATCATTTTCTCTCGCAAAGGCGCAAAGCTTCCGCGTCCTGCTTACGCCCCTGACATCGATGTAGGCCAAGACGACTAAGCGTCTTTGCGAGAGTCATTGTTGAAATATAACTCATTTGTTTACAGAGAAAAACTGCAGACTGAATAACTCCTCAGCATCGGTCCAAACCTTGACGGGCTCGAACCCTGCCCGCCTCGCCATGTCCTGAAAATCTTCGATGGTGTATTTGTGTGAGTTTTCCGTGTGGATGGTCTCCCCTGCCGCAAACTCAAAACAGCAGTCGGCGATGCTGACCTGTTGCGCCACCTGGCTGACCAGGTGCATTTCGATACGGCTTTTCTGGCGGTTGAAGAAGGCTTTGTGGGTGAACTGATCGAGGTCGAAATTGGCGCCCAGTTCGCGGTTGATGCGCCTCAGCAGGTTCAGGTTGAAGGCAGCGGTAATCCCGGTGGCGTCATTGTAGGCGGCGTTGAGAATTTCACTGTTTTTGACCAGGTCAACCCCAATCAGAAGACCGCCATCGGCGCCGACCATGCAGGCGATATCCCGCAGGAATGTTTCCGCCTCGTCAGGCTCGAAGTTGCCGATGGTCGAACCCGGAAAAAAAGCGATGCGCTGCTTCCCTTCCTCTGTATAGGGCAGTGTCATGGAAGTCGTAAAGTCGGTGCATACCGCATGCACGTCCAGCCAGGGGAATTCTGCCGCCAGCTTTTGCGCCTCCTGCTGCAGAAAATTGCTGGAGATATCCATGGGAAGATAAGCAACAGGCTGCAGCACATCCAGCAACTCTCTGACCTTGCTGCTCTCGCCGCTGCCGGGTTCCACCAGCAGGCAGCCTGATCCCAGTTGCAATGCGATATCATCGATATTTTCCCGGATGATGGCCAGTTCAGTGCGGGTGGGATAATACTCCTCGGTCTTGCAGATCCCGGCAAACAGCTGCGAGCCGCGCTCGTCATAAAAGAACTTGGGAGGGATAAATCGCGGAGTGGAACCCAGCCCTCTGATAATTTCCGTGTGGAAGTCAGTGGTTTTCGGCTGCAGGTCGAAGAAGCGGTATTTGGAGCCTTGTTTGTTCACTTGTTTGTTCATCACTTATTATGGGATCATTCGTTGCCCAAGCTTAACGCGAAATTCAATTCTATGCAGATGTCAAATACCCCGGTAGTCAAGAACCTGGTCCTGATTGGCGGTGGACACAGCCATCTTTCGGTATTGATGCGCTTTGCCATGAAACCTGTTGCAGGTTTACGGCTGACCCTGATCACCAGGGATCTGCATACCCCCTATTCGGGGATGCTGCCCGGTTATATTGCCGGCCATTACGACTATGACCAGACCCATATCGATCTGCGCAAACTGGCGCAGTTTGCAGGCGCCAGGATTTATCACTCCGAGGCAATAGGCCTGGATCTGGACAACAGGCTGGTGCTAAGCAAGGATCGTCCGCCTGTCCCTTATGATCTGTTGTCGGTCAATATCGGTTCCCGTCCCGGAACCCTGCATGTGCCAGGCGCCAGTGAACTGACACTGCCGGTCAAACCGATCGATGGTTTTCTGTCACGCTGGGATGAATTGATACAGCGGATCGTCGGCTCCACGGGGCCATTTCACCTGGTTGTGGTGGGCGGCGGCGCAGGCGGCGTGGAGATGGCGCTCGCCACCCAGTATCGCCTGCAACAGCAACTGCAGCAGGCAGGTGAGCCTGTTGAAAGGCTGTCAGTTTGCCTGCTGACTGACTCTGAAACCATCCTGCCGACGCATAACTCCGGAGTACGCAGACGTTTTGAGCGGGTGCTGCATGAGCGCGGCATTCAGGTGCACACCGGGCATGCGGTTTGTGAGGTCAGGGCGGGTGAGGTGGTTTGTGACGGCGGTGCAGTCATTGAATCTGATGGGGTGCTGTGGGTCACACAGGCATCTGCTCCGCACTGGCTGGGTGACTCCGGTCTGGCAGTCGATGAAGAGGGTTTTATTCAGGTCAATGATTCTCTTCAATCCACCTCGCACCCCGGCGTCTTTGCAGCCGGAGATATTGCGGCAATGGTGAATCATCCACGACCAAAATCCGGGGTTTTTGCCGTGCGCCAAGGACCGCCGCTGGCGGAGAATCTGCGTCTTGCACTGCATGAGCAACAGCTGAAGCCGTTTCGTCCCCAGTCGAAATTCCTGGGGCTCATCAGCACCGGTGACAAATACGCCGTCGCCTCCCGGGCGGGCTGGTCGGTGGAGGGCGCCTGGGTGTGGCGGGCCAAGGACTGGATCGACCGGCGCTTCATGCGTATGTTCAGCGAGTTGCCAAAGATGAGTGCCGGGCAAAAGCCGCAGATCGATCAGGCATTTGCCGGAGAGGATGCCATCAAGGAGATCTCCGCCATGGCGATGCGTTGCGGCGGATGCGGCGCCAAGGTCGGCAGCAGCGTACTTTCGAGGGTCATGGACAAGCTGCAGCCTGTGCAGCGTGATGACGTGTTGATCGGCCTCGATGCTCCTGACGATGCTGCCATCAGCGAGGTTCCGCCCGGCAAGGTGATTGCGCAGAGCGTCGATTATTTTCGCAGCTTTATTGATGACCCCTACATCTTCGGACAGATAGCGGCCAATCATGCGCTCAGTGACATCTTTGCCATGGGCGCCGATGCGCAGACGGCGATGGCGATTGCAACCATTCCCTATGGCCGTGAAAAAGATGTGGAGGAGCAGTTCTATCAGCTGATGTCAGGTGCGCTGGTGGTGTTGAAGCAGAGCAACACTGCGTTGGTTGGCGGGCATACCAGCGAAGGGGCCGAGCTCTCGTTCGGCCTCTCTGTCACCGGCCTGGTCGATCGCGAACATCTGCTGACAAAAGGCGGCATGCAGGCGGGAGATCTGTTGCTGCTGACCAAACCGCTGGGTACGGGCACGCTGTTTGCCGCGGATATGCGCCACCAGGCGAAAGGTCGTTGGATCGATGCGGCGATCTGCCACATGCTGAATTCCAACTATGCAGCGGGGTTATGCCTGCATCGCTATGGCGCCACCGCCTGCACGGATGTCACCGGTTTTGGCTTGCTCGGACATCTGGTGGAGATGACGCGCGCTTCGGATGTCGACGTGCTGCTGGATCTGGAAGCCCTGCCGGTGATGTCCGGAGCATTGCAAACCATCGCCGCCGGTATCTTCAGTTCACTGCAGCCGCAGAATATCAGGTTGCGGCGCGCGATCCGCAATATCGACACAGCCAGCAAACACCGGCATTACCCCATGCTGTTCGATCCGCAGACATCCGGGGGATTGCTGGCGACAGTTCCAGCGGCGGTGAAGGATGCGTGTGTGCAGGAGTTGCTGCAGCTAGGGTATGTGGATACCGTTATTATCGGCGAGATACAGGAGAGATCAGATCACCTGGAGGCGATTGTTCTTCACCCATAGAGTGGTATAAGCGACAGCGCATCCTACCATGTTCAGACAAGCTCCCATATGTTATCTTTCTGCGTTGATTATGTGCTGTCTGGCCGTCACTCCGGTTGTGGCCAACGCCTGTGATGGTTCGCACCAAATACGCGAGGCGACTCTTGTGTCGATCAAAACTTTTATCCAGCAAAAAAAGAAAGCGGTGCTGACCTTCACGGGCTATTCCGGCTCAGGGTACCAGGATCCGGGGGCAATGATGGAACAGGCTTCACGTCTCCTGGACAAGCTGGATCCTTTGACGACATTGATCAATATAGGCGCCACCGCAGAGGGCATCGGCGCTGTTTATGCAATCGCGAAGCGTAAAGGTTTTACAACCATGGGCATTGTCTCCACGCTTGCCCGAGACGAGCAGGTGACACTCTCGACCTGCGTTAACTACGTCTTCTATGTCAAAGACACTACCTGGGGAGGGAGGCTTCCCGGAAGCGATCGTCTCTCACCGACCTCTAACGCGATCGTTGAAAACAGCACGTCATTTGTCGCCATTGGCGGAGGCGAGGTTACCAGAGATGAGATGCTCGCAGCACGTCAGACCGGAAAGCCGGTTACTTTCATTCCGGCTGACATGAATCACGAGATCGCCCGGCAGAAGGCGAAGAAGAAAGGCCATGTCGCACCATCTGACTTTAGAGGTTCCGCACATGAGGCACTCACAAAGAATGATCAGAGGTGAGGCAGATATTCAAATACCACAATGTGCAGGATTTTTGAGCATCCTTCATCATGCCTTGAAAGTAGTCAGCAAATCTCAATACACCATATTAGCGCAATCATTTTAAAAGACTTTCACCACGAAGGACACGAAGACCACGAAGAATCAGCTGGATACAAAAATAGCTTCGTGCTCTTCGTGTCCTTCGTGATGAGTATCTCTTCACAATTAGAATTGCTTGAAAGTCGTTTACACTTTTCCCTGTCATCCCGAGGGAAGTCAGGTACGAAGCTTCAGAAAGCTGCAGAATTTCCGTTATATGGCTCGTTGAGTATCAACTGACTGACTTCACCAGCCGTTGCCATGCGGCCGACTCCTGTGCGGGCGTGAATCGTTGCGCCTGTGTGTCGCACTGGTGATGGAGTCGTTGCAGATATCCGGGTTCAGATTCAGCGCGCAGCAGGCATGCTCGCAGTGCTTCGGTGTTCTCTACTGCATAATAGCCGACGTAGTCCCTGCCCAGCAGGCCGATGGAGCCTTGAATATCCGAGGCGATCACCGGCAGTCCGGCAACAGTCGCCTCTGAGATGACATTGGCGCCTCCCTCCATCACGGAGGAGAGCACCATGGCGCGGCAGCGCGCATAGGCCTGGCGTGCCTGCCAGTGAGGGCGCTCGCCAAGCCATTTGTAGCGTGGATTGCGAACCATTTCGTCACGCGCATTGTGCGCCCATGCATCATCATGCGCCTTGCCGTAATGCAAGATGCGGATGCGGCTGGATTGCGGCAGGTTGCGCACCGCATAGGCGGCCCGCAGCGGATCTTTCTCTTCTCGAAGATGTCCCACCACGCAGATATCGAAGCTGCGTTTGGCGGGAGAGAGGCGGCGCTTCAGTGGCAGCGCCGATTGACAGATGACCTGGATCTTCTGCCGGGATGATTCCGGGATGACGAGATAAGCCAGATCATGCAGTACCACCAGCCGGTCAGCCAGTTCGATGGAGCGCAGCGTGGTTTCAGGATGGGAGAGCATGAAACGGTAGAGATCGGTGCCGGTCAGAACCACGATCAGCGGCTTTTCAGGATAGAGTGATGAAAAGCGCTCAACCGCTGCTGCGCTGCGCCATGCATGCAGTGCAATCAACAGGTCGTAGTCAGCATCATCGTAATCGGTTGCAATGGTGACCCGGTGTCCTGCATCACGCAGGAATCCCGCCCAGCGTGTGGCGGAAGCACGATTGCCGGAGAGAGACCGGGGCGGGGCGGGGGTGATCATTCCGATGTGCATAGGGGTATAGTTAGGTTATAGGTTTTAGGTTTTCATTGACAGGATTATAAAGTAAATGAGTGAATCACAACGAGACATCCTGGCCGCCTGGCTGGTGGACGCCAGGAAGCGCACCCTGGAACTGGTTGCAGGGCTTTCGGACGAACAGCGCATGGGCCCCATGCTGGATATCGTCAATCCACTGCTGTGGGAGATTGGCCACGCTGCCTATTTCCATGAGCTGTGGACGCGGCGTCATCTCGATGGTGCGGATTCTTTCCTGGCCAATGCCGATGCAATTTATGATTCGATCACCATTGCCCATAATGACAGATGGGATCTGCCGTTGCCGCCCCTGGATGAGACCCTGGAGTATATGCAGCGTGTGCTTGACTCGGAACTGGTGCGCCTGCAGCAGTCCGGGTTGTCGGATGAGGCGCTGTACCTGATGCGCTACGCGGTATTTCACGAAGATATGCATACCGAGGCGTACACCTATAGCCGTCAAACCATGACCTATCCACGACCCGCATTTGCCCTTGCTGCAGAGGATGCGCACTGGGAGGCCGGGCCGCTGCATGGGGATGTCGATATTCCGGGCGGGCGGTTCATGCTGGGAGCCAGTCCCGGAGCCGGGTTCTGTTTCGATAATGAAAAGTGGGAACATGCTGTGGGTATTGCGCCATTTCAGATCTCCAGGGCTCCGGTCACCAATCAGCAATACGCCGAGTTTGTAGAGGCAGGCGGCTATGGAAAACGGGAATTCTGGGATGATGCCGGCTGGCGGTGGCTGCAAAACTCGGGGTTGAAAATACCTCTCTATTGGCGGCGTTATGGCATCGGTGGCTGGGAGATCAGGATATTCGATAAGTGGCAGACGCTGCGTCCGCATGCGGCCGTGATCCATGTCAGTTGGTACGAGGCGATGGCTTGGTGCCGCTGGGCAGGACGACGCCTGCCCACCGAGGCGGAATGGGAACTGGCTGCATCAGGTGAGCCATCCGGCAGTGGTGAGGGCTTGTCAGATGCCAGGCGCACCTATCCCTGGGGCGAGACGCCGCCAACGTCACAGCTGGCAAATCTGGATGGCCGTGCCATGGGAACCATCGATGTGGCCGCATTCGCCGAGGGAGACAGCGCATTCGGCTGCAGGCAGATGCTCGGCAATGTATGGGAGTGGACCGCCGATGTTTTCAACCCCTATCCCGGTTTCGAACCTGATATGTACCAGGACTACTCCCAACCCCTGTTTGGCAACACCAGGGTGCTGCGCGGCGGTTCCTGGGCAACCCGTGGACGCATGTTGCGCAACACCTGGCGCAACTATTATGGGCCTGAACGCAATGATGTCTTTGCAGGGTTCAGAACCTGTAATAACCTAAAGCCTAAGTAACTATTCAGCACATATGTGTTCGTCACTGCTATTGGGTATATCTTCCGGAAAATGCCGTAAATACATCCCTGGTCGTTTCCGGCATCCTGCCTCACACGACACAGATACATCCATGTATGACGTAGGCGGAAAACAAGCCTCTGCCGCACATGGAGGTGCAAATGCCGTGATTGCATGGATGCAAAGGAACGGCCATGCCTCCAACGTTTCCTCCAGATATACCCAATAACAGCGACTCTGTTGCTGGTATTAGAAGATGCTGAATAATTACAAACCTAAAACCTAAAACCTAAAACTTAAAACCTATTCCTCTGTAATAATAAGGGGTTCTTTGGTGTCTAATGTGTATGGCAATGTTGAAGGTTGGCGATTTGTCGACTAGGCTTCGTGGTATGCACAGACACTTTTATCAGCAACTCAAACCCTTCACGCGTTTTTCTGATTTTACGGAATCGGGAAACTATGCTGACTGTCCCGAAGATTGGTATGTGGTCATTACCGATGTAAAGGGGTCGACGCAGGCCATCGAGCGCGGTCACTACAAGGCAGTCAACTCGCTGGGCGTGGCATCGATCATGGCCGTATTGAATGCCGTCAAAACCGAGTCTATCCCCTTTGTGTTTGGCGGTGACGGGGCAAGTTTCTGTATTCCTCCAGAAAAAGCCGACGTAGTGCGCTCGGCGCTGCTTGCGACGCGCATCATGGCCGAAGAGCAATTCGATCTTGATTTACGCATCGGCATGGTGCCTGTGAAAACGATTCTCGATGCCGGTGAGCAGATCCGCATCGCAAAATACCAGGTGTCCGACCACTATCAGCAGGCGATGTTCCGCGGTGGGGGTCTTGGCTATGCTGAAACTCTCATCAAGGATCCGGCGGATGAGAATCCTTACCTGCTGAAGCATGAGGGGATTGAGCCCTGTGGCGATTTTCATGGCTTTGAGTGTCGCTGGAATGAGATCCCGACTCCCCACGAGGAGACGATTGCACTGTTGATCCAGGCAGTTGAAGAGAATGAGCACAGCAGAGATGAGCTGTTGGTGCGTATTCATGCAAAAATTCGTGAGATCTACGGGGCTGCAGAGGAGCATCATCCGGTTCGTGCAGAGACGCTTTCATTGTCATTCTCCCTGCACCAACTGGCGGGTGAAATTGCCATTCGCACTGCTTTTAAATCTGTTGTCTACAGGGTTTTCTATACAACCAGGCTATTGTTTGTTCTACTTGCAGGAAAATACTTGATGGCGAAAGGGGTGCAGACGAACTCGACAGACTGGGGCGCCTATAAAGAGAGCCTGGTCGTCAACTGTGATTACAGGAAGTTTGACGAGGTGCTAAGGATGGTCCTGGCCGGCACACGTCAGCAGAGAGAGGCGTTGTGCAGTTATCTGAACCACTTGCAGCAAACCGAAAAAGTCGTTTATGGTATTCACTGTACGACACATGCCCTGATGACTTGCGCAGTATTCGACTACGCAAACGAACATATTCATTTTCTTGATGCGAGCGATGGGGGCTACGCCATGGCTGCGAGGGAGTTGAAACAGCAGTTGGTTCGACTATCCGGCAACAACGACTAAGGTAGGGTGGAAGGATGCCGGGTAGTCTTAAGTGGTTTAATCGATATATCGTGTACAATCTTAATAAATAAAAACAATCAGATTAGTTTTCACTGCATCATACGCAACACTTCACTCAATATTTAAGCATATACAATGACTGAATCCTCTCGGCCGGCAGCAAAACCTGCCGGATCCTCACTGGGAAAGCATGCTCTGCTGCTGTTTATGGGCGTGATATTGCTTGGCAATCTCTATGTGATCTTTTTTCTCAGGGAAACACTGCTAAGATATGAAAATAAAATTCATGATATTCAAAGTAATACAAATCTTATCTCGGATAGAGTTTATGAGTTGGACGCAAGGCTCACTGCTGAAGAAATGACACTGACCGAGGTTCGGAGCAGTGCCAACGAGACTGCTGTACTGCTTGAACTTACGGAACAGGATGTCGATGACAGCAGTAAAAAACTGATCGCGACCAGGAGATATCTCGATCAACTGGCGCAGACTCTCGAGTATGAGGAGAGGCTGGATGTTCAGGGGAGTGAAACAGTATCGACACAGGCTGAGATGCCACTGACTCCTGCATCACAACCTTCAGCAGAGGTGGATCCACAAGGCAGTATGGAGTGGACCGATCCGACCGGGAAAAAGCATACAGTGAAATTCAGCAGGGGCAGGGTGCTGGAAACTATCGAGTAACCTCCTCGACCCTGCATCCGAGCTCTCCCTTAGCAAGGCGTATTGTGAGCTGGTCATCGATGCTCAGGACACTGGCATCTGTCACCACAGAGTTGCGGCTGTCCAGGGTGATCGCATAACCGCGCTCCAGTGTGGCAAGCGGGCTGATGGCATTGAGCTCGCGTGTGATTCCACCAAGCTGCTGGTGACTGTGATGCAGACGTTCCTGCATACGCTGTTGCAAGCGTGCACCGAGATTATCGAGGCTTTGACGGGACTGCCGCAACTGCTGTACGGGGGAGTGGCTGTTGAGCCTGAGCAGCAGATTTTTGTGGCTGGATTTCACTATCTCGACCCTGTGATGCATGCTTTTTTCCAGCCGCAGATGTAGCGTCTGCAGTTGACGCTGCTGTTGCCGAAGCCTGCTGCCGGGATGTTGCTGGGTGAGACGGATGGAGAGTTCATCGATGCGTTGTGTGAGCTGCAGCAATCGATTCTGCTGCAGCTGCATCAGTTGCCCCGCCAGCGATGCGGTGTTGCGATTCAACTCCCTGCAGTCGGGGCTGGCAAGCTCGGCAGCGGCAGATGGGGTTGGCGCACGCCTGTCGGCTACATGGTCACTCAGGCTGGTATCGATTTCATGACCGATGGCTGAGATCAGGGGGATGGAGAGCCGGTAAATCTCGCGCACCAGTTGTTCATCATTGAAAGACATCATATCTTCCAATGATCCGCCTCCGCGTGTCAGGATCAGCAGATCGCACTCCTGACGCTGCTCTGCGATGCGCAGCATTTCGATGATCTCTGCTGCTGCATTCTCTCCCTGTACTGCAATCGGGTAGACGATTACCGGTATCGCCGGGCAGCGGCGTTGCAGCACTGTCAGTACGTCGTGGACGGCTGCTCCGCTTGCCGATGTGATCACACCGATGCACTGCGGAAACAGGGGGATTGGCAGCTTGTGGTCGCTGCTGAAGAGTCCCTCTGCATCAAGTTTCTGTTTCAGTTGTTCGATCTGCTGGCGCAACAGGCCTTCGCCGGCCTGCTCCATGTGGTCGATGATCAGCTGGTAATCACCACGCGGCTCATAGAGGGTAACGCGGGCGCGTACGATGACCTGCATGCCGTCTTTCGCCTGGAAGCGCGACAGGTTGCGGCGGCTGCGAAACATGGCGCAGCGTACCTGTGCACCGCTCTCTTTGAGTGTGAAGTAGAGATGCCCGGAACGCGGTGTGGCGAGATTGCTGATCTCGCCGGTGACCCACAGTAGCGGAAAGCTGCCTTCAAGCGCCGCCTTTACCTCGATATTGAGGCGCGATACTGTAAAAATATCCCGGGAATTTTGTATGGGCATGTTTTAGGTGGTTAGGTTTTAGGTTTGGGGGGAGTGCGCTTGTGCCCGGCTTGGTGCAGGCGATCCAGGTAGTCTGTCCAGTAGATAGCCTGTTTTTTACCCAGTTCGTAGAGATAGTCCCAGTCGTACAGCCCCGAGTCATGCCCGTCGTTGAAGATAATCTTGATAGCATAGCTGCCGACAGGCTGGATATCCTCGATATTGACATCCTGTTTATCCAGCTGCAGTTTGGCCTTGTCTCCCCAGTGACCGCGCACCTCGGCAGAGGGGCTGTAGACACGCAAAAACTCGCTCGGCAGCGTGAATGTTTTGCCGTCATCAAACTCGATTTCAAGTTCGCGGGAGGCCTTGTGAAGCAGGATGTTGGTCGGGTGATGCTGGCTCAAGAGAACCACCCCGCAGTATGTTGCAACACCGGCTGTTGCATCATCCTGATATGTGCAGGGTTATCATTCAGCGCAGGAATGTAGTGGAAGGTTTTGCCACCGGCGCGTATAAAATTTTCACGGTTTTCCATTGCAATCTCCTCGAGTGTCTCGAGACAGTCTACAGAAAACCCCGGGCAAACGACATCCAGCGATACGACCCCATCTCCTGCAAGCTGCTCCACACTGCTGTCGGTGTAGGGCTGCAGCCACTGTGTTGGTCCCAGACGGGACTGGTAGGTCAGCAGCCATTGATCATCTGCCAAAGCCAGCTTCTCCACCAGCAGTGCGGCTGTCTGGCGGCACTCGTCTGCATAGGGATCGCCGTTGTCGACATACTCCTGTGGAATGCCGTGAAAGGAGAGTAGCAGCTTTTGTGATCGCTGCTGCTGATCCCGGTATGTGGTGATGCTGGCGGCCAGCGCATTGATGTAGGCGGGATCAGTTGCATAGCTGTTGATGAAGCGCATCTCCGGTATCCAGCGCCACTTTTTCAGGCAGGCGGTAACTTCATCGAAAATGCTGGCCGTGGTGGTGGCGGAGTATTGCGGATAAAGCGACAACACCAGGATTTTGCGCGCGTTGTGCTCACGCAGTTGCTTCAGTCCGTCGGCAATGGAGGGTGACCCATATCGCATCGCAAGTACCACACGATAGCCATACTTGGAATCACCTTCGCTGTCATCGAGCTGCCGCTGCAGCGCCTGCTGCTGCTGTTGCGAGATCAGCAGCAATGGAGAACCGCCCTGTTCCCAGATTTTCTGATAAGCTGCTGCGGAGCGCTTCGGCCGCGTGCGCAGGATAACTCCATGCAGCACTGGCTGCCATAGTGCAGGATGACGTTCTACGACACGCCGGTCACTGAGGAACTCTGCCAGGTAGCGGCGCACAGAGGCTGTGTCAGGAGCATCAGGTGTCCCCAGGTTGACCAGTAATATACCGATCGGTTGCTTGTCATCTTCGGGAAAAGGCGGGCTGGAATACATGAGTTGTCGGTTTCATACTGTGCAATGGAAATAATATCCATAGTGTCCTACAGCTTGCGTCTTGTGTACAGAAGTGAGTAGCGTGTATATTCCATCTATAACGAGTGAGTACTTCAAACGGACTCCGTTGAAGGCGCCGCAACGAATAACCAAAGGAGAAAGATTCATGACTGATCATAAGCTACCGGGCCCCTCCGCAAGCAGCAACATGCAGCAGCATATCTGCTCTGCACCGGAGAGTATCGCTGCCTTGAGGGATGCCATCGAGATTGACTCCTCCCTGCAGGAGTTGTTCGTCAACAAACATGTTCTGACAATCAAGGATTTTGATGCTTCCCTGTTGAGCCAGATCTTTCGTCTTGCAGCCAGCTACGAACTTGGTGAGACTCCGGGCCGGGTTCTCGAGGGGAAGATTCTTGGCAGCGTCTATTTTAATGAAACACGGGAGCACTCTTTTCTGGCGACAGCATCCGCCTGGAAGCGGTTAGGCGGAGAGATGCTGGATTTCGACCAGTACGTCGACGAGATATCTCTGCAACGTTACATGCAGATCGAATTTGCCGAGATATGCAACTCCTACTGCGATATCATGGCAGTAAGGACGGCTGACAGCGAATCTTTCGAGATGGATCTTGACTATTATACGATTCCCGTCATCAACCTCGGCAATGGCGAAGACCTGCATCCGACCCTGGCAATGTCCGAACTTTACACGATTTTCAAGTGGCGTCCGGATCTGCTGCAGGAGAGCGCCATCAGCGGTGACAGGCTGCGTATAGCCATCAGCGGCAATCCGGCGACAACACGTGCAATCAGGAGTTTTCTGCATGGACTCGCCCAGTTTCCTTGGGCAATCGATAGAATTACCATTGTGGGACGCAATGCATTTCCACTCGATGAGGAGCAAAAAACCTATCTTCACGGTGCCGGCCTGCATATCGAGTATGCACACGAACTCTATCCGACAGAGAGCATGATGGGTGCAGTCAGGAAGGTGCTTCCAGATACCGATGTGGCCTATTTCCACCATCCCTATTCAGCCAATACAACCAGGATGAACCTGTCCGATGCCTATTCGAGCCTCAAAGCAGATGCACTGGTGCTCAATCCGCAGATCCAGAATGAGATGGCTACAGTATTGCTTAAAGACTCTCCGCATAACTGTCACTGCTCCCAATTGCGTGGCGCCCTCTATATCAGGATGGCGCTGTTTGCATTGATCTTCGAAAAAGCGAAAAAATAAGGCTGAGGGATGAGTAGCGAGGACTGAGGGAGTCTTTTACTCGCTACTCGCTCCTTATCAATACGCCATCTTGTCGGATTCGTATTTCAAGCCCTTCTCTTTGGCCTGCGTGCGCACTGCACTGAAGATCTTGTGATCCAGTGATGCCTCTGCATCCCCATCCTGCGCCACTTTCTCTTCAAGATATGCAGCACGCTGCGTGGTCAATGCTCCGATCTTTTGTGAGATTTCATCACGGCGTTTGGCAGTATCTTCGATCAGTCTCTTCTGCACCGATGGAGACATTGCCTGCATCGGCTCCGGCAGCTGATCTTTTTTGATACTCTCCAGCTCGACACGGCCGCTGGTGATTGCATCCACAAGCTCTCCTTCTCCAAGGGAATTGGTCTTACCGCCTGCGGATGTGTTGAACGTTGCCCGGCGGGCGCGGGATGCAAGCGAGGCGCCTGCGTGCAGCTTCTGTGTCGCCAGCATTTTGCTGCGCTGCTTGCGTTTCTCCTCTTTATCGCCGTAGTAGAGACGGGTATCATCCAGCTGTTTTGAGAGTGTGGCGATCTTCTCGTCATAGGGCGTGGCAATGGCTATGGCGTTGCCACTCTGCCCCACCTGGAAATACTGCCCCGAACCAAGCTGTGCAATCTGTTTCCATTGACGCGTGGTAGCGCTGTTGTTGCCACTCTGGATGCTGTTGACGACGATACCACGCGCACGCGCCCTGGAGAGGGTGAGCGGATACTTGACATCATCCTGGTAATCCATGTGCGGCGGTGCATCACCCACGACAAAGATTACCTTGTAGCTGTTTTGATCCCTGCTCCAGGAGATCTTGTTGAGTGCATCATCGAGTGCCTGATTGACGCTCTCCGGGCCATCACCGCCACCTGCGGCCTTGAAGTCCATCAGGGTGGCGAAGACGGAGTCCAGGTCCGAGGAGAGGTCGATTGTGCGGGTGACGTAGGCATCACCCCTGTCCCTGTAGGCCACCAGTCCCATGCTGATTTCGGGAGCAGATTCAGCCGATGCCATGTTGCTGGCGATAGACCAGATTTTCTCTTTGGCGGCATCGATCAGGCCGCTCATGCTGCCGGTGGTGTCCAGTACGAAGACCACTTCGATATGCTGCTGTCGATTGGCGATGGTGGTGATCAATGGCGATCCGATTGGATTTCCTCCAACAGCCGGCAGTGTGGCTGCATTCTGCAGGGCGGGGTAGAGGGTGATCGCTGATGCAGTGACTGCAATCAGTGTGAATGCGATAAATGGTGATTTCATGATGAGTCTCCTGGGAGTTAATGAATAGTCGAGAGTTTATGCAGCGCTGCTTCGGCTGCACGATGGGCCTGCTGGAAGTGATCCTGGTTGCCGGTGCTTGCAAGCTGAGATCTCTCTTTACGAAATAGCCTCGGCGGGATGTATACAAATAGCGCCTGGGTCAGGAAAAAGCACCAGGTGGTGATCAACAGACTACCGGTTTGATATGCCGCCCAGGTCGCAGTAACTGTTGCAACTGCATTGAGACCGAGATCCGCAAGTGCTGATAGCAGGCTGTGGTAGTGATAGAGGGCGCGCACCAGCCAGATAAGAACCAGCTGAGCCAGTCCATAGAGCGCCAGTGACGGTGTGATCAGCCAGATGGTGGCTGTTGCAATCAACCAACCGGCAACCAGGGTCACTCTTCCCGGCCGCTTGCTGCTGCGATACAGCAGATAGCTGATATAACCCAGGCTAAAGAGCGCGATCAGAAATTTGATTACTGCCTCTAAAGGAAGAATTGATCCCAGCGCGGTAAATAGCACCGTTGCTGCGATGCTCGCAATCAGGGCAACAGAGACACCTTCGAAAAAAGTTGGTTTTTTCATGAGTGACTCCGTTTTTGCTTCTCTTTGAGGAAGGCGATTTCTACCTCATCGTCACGGATCAAAAATTCCCGGGCTTGCCAGCTGTTTTCCCTGCCGGATGATGCAGGGTCATCATTCAACAGCTCCACCTTCTGGCGTATGTTCTCCAATTGCGCTCGTTGTTCACTTAACTTCTGTTCCACTATCGAACAGTTTTGACGGGTTGTGGTCAGTTTCTCTGCTGTCTGTTTCAGATGGCGCTTGCTCTCCAGCTTTCTTCTGACCAGCGCCCTGGCGAGATCATTCTGTTCGGAGAAGAAGCAGATATCCAGTTCATCATCCATATCCTGTAGAGCCTGCTCGAAGTCTTGAGTACGATTTTCAAGTTGGACGGCTTCATGCTGCAGCAGATTGAGTTGTTGTTCACTACCGGTGAAGGAGGCCTCCATCTCCCGTAGCGCCTGCCGCAGCAGAATATCGGGCTCTTCGATGTGGTCGAGAACAGCGTGCAGGTCGGCCCGGAACAGCCGGGTTATTCGGGTTATCAGCGCCATGGTTATCTCTCCGTTGGTCAGATTCATGTTGTTTGGTGATTACAGCTTAGGACGGAGAATGCATTGCGTGTAGGCTCTATTTGGTAAAACCTGTGCAACTGAAATTTACAAAGAATTTACACTGCCGTGGTGTGTCGGTGCTATTGTTGAATAAACTTTTTTTAACCACGAAAGTTACGAAAAGCACGAAAAAACAGACAAATTATGTGTTCGTGTTAAAGAGGAGAATAATCAAATAACCACAGATGCACACGGAAGCACTCAGATACAATGGCTTTTCTGAATCTGTGTTTATCTGTGTGCATCTGTGGAAAAAAACAGGGCGCATTGCATCGGAACGAGGGAGATGAAAAAGAAGCTAAAGCTGTTGATCGTTGAAGACGAAGAGGCCATCCGCTCAGGATTGATGGATCTGTTTGTCTACCACGGTTATGAGGTGGATTACGCTGACGATGGCCGTGTCGGGCTTGAAAAAGGTTTGAGCGGTGTTTTCGATCTGATTCTTCTGGATGTGATGCTGCCCGGGATCAACGGCTTTGAAATCTGCGAACGCATTCGCGACAGGGACCGGGAACAGCCGATCATCATGCTGACGGCAAAAAGCAGCGATGAAGAGATCATTCACGGGTTGTCGCTGGGAGCGGATGACTATGTGGCAAAACCCTTTTCGGTTGCGCAACTGGTATTGCGCGTGCAGGCGGTTCTGCGCCGCTCGAGAGTGGTGCAGTCGCAGCAGCAGACGATCGTCCTGGGTGAAGATGTCGAACTGGATGTTCTCAATCTCAGCGCCAGGGTTGGCTCCCGTTCTGTAGCCTTTACCCGCAGGGAAATGGAAATTCTGCAGTATCTGCATGCCAATGCAGAACGTCCGGTGTCACGCGGGGAGTTGCTGAACAGAGTATGGGGTTATGCCCGTGATCTGGATCTGGAGACTCGCACCGTAGACATTCATATCGCCAAATTGAGGCGTAAGATCGAGCTGGATTCAGCACATCCAAAGCTTCTGCTGACGATCCGCGGCGCCGGTTATCGTTTAATAGGGCCGCCCTTACCCCGGCAACCCTTGAGTGACCAACATCTTTACAAATGAGTGGGATTTTCACAATAACTCTCGCAAAGGCGCTAAGTCGTTGTCCAAAAATAACTTCCCGATCCTGCTTGCACTGTTGTCCGTCTTCTGCGTTCCAGCAAGAGTTACATAACCCTGCTATGTGCCCCTTGCTGCGCCTTGAATACGAACAACATTGCTTCACGATATCGGGAAGTTATTTATG
>JAQYVP010000008.1 GCA_030145485.1 Chromatiales bacterium | reverse complement strand
CGCGCCTGGTGCCGTTATCTCTGCCCTATCGGTTTGACTTACGGCCTGGTTGGGGCAACATCTCCCTTCAGGGTGCGCTACAATCTCGAGTCCTGTTTTCACGAAGGGGAGTGCCGCAAGGTGTGCGAAGTGCCGCATGTGCTGGATCTTGTCATCAAAGGGCGCGCCACGGATCTGAATGTCTCGCTTGGCGCGGACTGTACCCGCTGCGGCCGTTGCGTCGAAACCTGTCCCACCAACTCCCTGAACTTCAAGTTCAAGGGTCTTGGGGATCTGTTGTAGCAAATCTTGAATGATATGCAAATATGCAAATAAATCACATCTCAATCAAGGTTCTCGCCAAGACGCCAAGAAAAAACCTTTGCGGTCTTAGCGTCTTCGCCTGCAGGGATGCAGGTGAGGGGCGTGAGCAGGACGCGGAAGCTTTGCGAGAGATTTACAAGATTTTTATCTCTTGTCATTCTGAGTTCTGGTCTTACTAAATGATCCGCTTTGACAATGTCTCCAAGCAGTTCCGGCGCACCAAAGTTCTTAATGGCATCGATCTGCAGATCGGCCAGGGCGAACGACTGGCACTGGTCGGTTCCAACGGCGCCGGCAAGACGACCCTGATTCGCTGCCTGCTGGGCGAGTACACCTGCAGCGGCAAGGTCACTGTCGGGGGACTTGAGGCGCGCTCACATCGCACGGAGATACTCAAGCGTGTTGGCTTTGTTCCACAGTTGCCCCCGCCGCTGCGTATGCCTGTGGCGCAACTGCTGAGTTTTGCCGCCGGTGTTTGCGACAGCGATGTCGAACAGATGTATGCCGTTGCCGATCAACTGGGGCTGGATGCCAGGAGTTTTCGCCACCAGCCTTTCGTCAAGCTCTCTGGCGGGCAGAAGCAGAAATTGCTGATCAGTGTTGCACTGGGGCGGGAATGCGACCTGCTGGTCATGGATGAGCCTGCTGCAAACCTCGATCCTGAAGCGCGACATATCTTTTTTACGCTGCTAGCCGGGAAGCAGGAGAATGCAGCGATGATCATCTCCAGTCACCGCCTCGATGAGGTTGCGGCCCTGGTCAATCGTGTGGTCGAACTCGATATGGGCAACGTGGTGCTCGATGACAGGGTTGCCGACCAGGTCGATATGGAGAGCCTGCTGGAAGTGCGCGTCACCCTGATCCGGGAAGACTCTGCCTTTGGCAGCACAGTCCGTGAGTGGGGCTTCGAGCAGCATCAGCAGGATTTGGTATGGCAGGGGCAGATTGCAGGACCGGATCGTCTGCGTTTTCTTGGCGTGCTGTCCCGCTATGCCGGTTTGCTGCAGGGGATCTCCATGCAGCCGCCAGCAAAGGCAAAACTTGCCTCGATCAATTAAACAGAAGAATTTTTTTCCACAGATGCACACAGATAAACACAGATGCTTTAGAAGTAACAATATCTGTGTGCATCTGTGTTTATCTGTGGTTAATTCCTCTAACTATTGCTATTTGAAATGACCCGTATATTACTCATCATATTCGCTGCACTGCTGGCTGGCTGTTCTGCCGAACCGCAAACAGGCCCGGGCGAAGTGCGCTGGGATCGCGAGATCTGCGTGCGCTGCGCCATGGCTGTCAGCGACCCAAACTATGCTGCCCAGGTGCGTGGCGGACCGGCGGGCGGCACAAGCAAGCTCTACAAGTTTGACGATATTGGCTGCGCTGTGTTGTGGCTGGAGCAGCAGCCGTGGAAGGATGATGCGGATACAGAACTGTGGGTCAACAGCTATCAGGATGGAGCCTGGATCGATGCCCGTAGCGCCAGCTATGTCACGGGAAAAATTACTCCCATGGATTACGGACTCGGCGCGCAGAGGGAGAAAACCGACAACAGCATCGATTTCACACAGGCAGTCGAACGCATTCATGAAAAGGAGCAGCAGCTCAACAACCACATGCATACCCCCGCAGCAACACCCGATCAATTACCCTCGATAGGCCAATGAAACATCTTCTACTGACTGCCAGGGCTGATATCAACGAATCACTGCGTTCACGCTGGTTTCTGATCTATACACTGATTTTCGGCGGCATCGTGGTGGGGCTGTTTGTCACCGGTCTGACCGAATCACGCATCATGGGCTTTACCGGGCTTTCTCGCCTGCTGGTTACCTACCTGCAAATCACCATGGCGGTGCTGCCGCTGTTCGTGTTGATTACCACGGTGCGCTCGGTTGCCGGGGATCGTGAAGCCGGTATCTTCGAATATTTGCTCTCTCTACCGGTCGGGCTAGCCGCCTGGTTCTGGGGGAAAATGATCGGCCGTTTTGTGGTGGTGTTTCTACCGGTGGTGCTGGCAATGCTGCTGGCGGTTTTGTGGGCTGCAACCAAAGGCGCCGATATTCCCTGGCGCCAGGTGCTGATCTATACTGCGCTGCTGATTTCGCTGGCATGGTGCTTTCTCGGCATCGGCATGCTGCTGTCGACACTGGCGCGTTCGGCAGATGTAGCGCAGGGATCGGCCTTCCTGGTGTGGCTATTTTTGCTGCTGTTCCTCGACCTGATTCTGCTGGGAGTGATGACCAGGGAGGGTATCTCTTCAGAGAGCATCATCGCCATTGCACTGGCCAATCCACTGCAGGTGTTTCGCACCGCATCGATGATGCTGTTCGATCCGCAGCTGGTGCTGTTAGGCCCATCCGCCTATGTGATTCTGGATAATTTCGGAGAGAACGGCTATCTGGCATGGGCGATTGTGTATCCTGTCGTGATAGGTTTTCTGTGTTCGGCGCTGGGATATTTTCTCTTCAAGCGGGGAGATCTTCCATAGGATTGGCAAAAAGTTTGCAGTAGGCAGTTGTAGGTTGGGCAAGTAGGCACGACGTGCCCAACAATCAATGCATCCGTTGGGCACGTCGCAATCGCTTCTTTGTCCAACCTACGGAATTACCAACTTTATCTATGTCTGATATCTCATCTCAGCAACTGGAAAAGCAACTGCGTCAGCTGCTGAACTCCTTCCCCGGTGAAGAGATTGACGCGAGGTTGACAAGCATCTCCCTGGAGCTTACGGGGCAGAGCTTTCCTGCGATGCCAGATATAGATTCATCCTGTTTCTACTGGGCGCGTCCGCAGCAGCAGCATGCTGTGCTGACGAGTGGTGAAGTGATACGGCTGGTTGAGAAGGGCGTTGAGCGTTTTGAACACATCCAGAAACAGTTCGATCAGCTGCAGCATTCATGGCGCCATATCGGCGCTCACCACCCTGAAGATCCGCTCGCTTTTTTCTGTTATGCCTTTGATGCGGATGAGAGCATGACAGGCTGGTGGAGCGGACTGCCAAACAGCTGTGTAATTGTTCCACAGCTGCTACTGAATTACTCTTGCGGCCGTTGTTTTGTTACCTTTACTGTCGATAGTGAATCTCTGCGCAGTGAAACTCTCATTGATCAGTGGATGCTAGCATTCACTGAATTGATGCATGCTGTTCATGTTCCCGCCGATCGTTGTGCAGCAGCATCGCTGCAACGCAGTAAGGTTTTTCCGCAGGATGATCGATGGATCGCCAGAGTCGGGCAGGCAGTGACTGATATCCGCCGCAGTGATCTGAAAAAAGTGGTGTTGAGCCGACGCATCCGCGTAGAGGGTGCGACTGATTTCAGCGCGGCTCGACTGATGGCCCGGCTCATACAGCGCTATCCCGGCTGTACGCTGTTTGCAGTGCGTGTGGATGGAGTGACGCTGGTTGCGGCGACACCGGAGCAACTGGTCTCGCTGCACAGGGGAGAGCTCAAGTGTGACGCCATGGCTGGAACCCTGGCTGCAGGCGCAACCCTCGATGAGCGTATGCTGCAATATGAGCATCTTCCCGTGGTGCATACCATTGCGCAGATACTGGCACCACTGTGTGAGCAGCTGGATATCCCTGAACAGCCACAGTTGTTGCAGTTGCATGGTCTGCAGCATATCTGGACACCCATTCAGGCCAGGGTGAAAAGTGGCATCAGCTTGTTGGAACTGGTCGCCGCACTGCATCCGACACCGGCGGTATCGGGTGCGCCTGACCATGTGGCGCGAGAGTGGCTGATGCAGAATGACGACCAGCAGCGCGGATGGTATTGTGGTGGCTTCGGCTGGATGAACAGTGTGGGGGAGGGTCATGCATCAGTGATGCTGCGTTGTGTGCTGCTGCAAGGCAATACGGCTGAGCTTTTTGCCGGTGCAGGCATCACCGCATACTCCGATCCACACAGCGAATTTCGTGAAACTGAGTTGAAGCTGCAAACAATCCTGGATTTGCTATGAGTGATCAGGCAATGATGAATCTGCAATGGTGTGATGCGCTGTTGTGTGGTCTGGAAGCCGCCGGAGTGAGCGATGTCGTGATCTCTCCCGGATCACGCAACACACCACTGATTGTTGCGGCAGACAGGCGTGCGGCGCTTCGCTGCCATGTACAGGTCGATGAACGCTGTGCCGCCTTCTTTGCACTCGGAATTGCACGTGCACAGCAGCGGCCGGTTGCTCTGGTATGCACATCGGGTAGCGCGCCGGTCAATTGGCACCCCGCCATCATCGAGTCTGACAGAGGCGGGACGCCTTTGTTATTGCTGAGCGCAGACCGTCCCTGGGAATTGCAGAATAATGGCGCCAACCAGAGCATCGACCAGATCAAGCTGTTTGGCGGCAGTGTGCGTGGATTTCATGCTTTGCCACCGGCTGAAGCATCCTCGCAAAGCAGGCGGCAACTGATGCATCTGGCGGTACAGGCTGTGCATCAAAGCCAGTGGCCGGATGCAGGGCCGGTGCATATCAATGTGCCTCTTCGAGAACCACTGGTGCCATCCGGGCCATTCCCGGAGCCTGCTGTTTTTAGCGGTCATCCGGCAACCCTGCGGATGCCTGAGCTGTGTACAGATGAACAGCAGTTGCATGCCATCGCCACAGAAATCAGCGCTCAGGCAGGAGTTATCGTTTGTGGCGGCGGTGTTGACTCTGCTGCATTTAGAGATCAGGTGACTGCATTGGCAAAAACCTGTGGCGCCCCGATATTCGCTGATCCGCTCTCGGGGCTGCGCTTTGGAGAGCATGACCTGGCGCAGGTGGCGGCAGACTACGACTCGCGCCTGCAGGATGCCAGCCTGGCGGCAAATCTGCAGCCTCGCTGGATACTTCGTTTTGGCGCCCTACCTGTATCGAAGCACTTGCAGCAATTTCTACAGCAGAGTAGTGCAGCACAGCATATCCTGGTTGATCCAACCGGGCGCTGGCCTGATCCGCTGCATCATACCAGCGAAATGGTGCGGGCGACCCCGGAGAGTTTTTGCCGGCTTCTACGACAACAGCAGCTGGCAGCAGCGCCGGCCGAGTGGTTGAATCTGTTTATCACTCCTGACTCTGATGTTGAAGAGATTACAGTTGAGGTGTCGCTGCAGCAAAAAATTGTACAGCAGTTGATCAGCGGGTTACCGCATAACAGCATCCTCTTTTGCGGCAATTCGCTGCCGATTCGTTATATTGACAGCTATTCTGGGAAGCACAGCAAGCCGCTGCAAATCGTCGCTAACCGCGGCGCCAGCGGCATCGATGGAAATGTCTCGACGCTGCTGGGCATGGCAGCTGAATCCGCAAAAAAGGGTATCACTGTCGCAGCGCTGATCGGTGATCTGACGCTCTATCATGATATCAATGGTCTGCTGGCTGCGAAGGATCTGCAAGCAATCATCGTGGTGCTGAATAATCACGGTGGTGGGATCTTCAGGCAGCTACCTCAGTCGCAACTGCGGCAGTTCGACCGCTACTGGCGCACTGATACCAAAATCGACCTGCAAAAAGTCGCTGATTTATATGAGCTGAGATTCTTCAGGGTGGAGCAGGGTGTGGATTTCCCCGGGGTATTGCACCAGGCATTGGGACATGAAGGCGTAGCCCTGATCGAAGTCATGATGAATGCATGAACATCCCAAGCTTCTCAATGCAGCATGACCGCATCATGCACATTGTTGGCATAGAGGGCACTGTTCTCCACGATTCCATGTTTCATGGCGCATTCCGGGTCAACTTTCAGTAACTCTTCTGCAGCCAGGAGGGTATTCAATTGCCAATAATCGATATAGGGAACCAGTCCGTCAGCTGCCTCTTCCGCAGTTTTGTGCATTACAGCGGCCTCAAAGAATGCTGCCTCTTCACTCGTGTCGGTAAAGTTGATGGTAATAATCATCAGTTCATCACCCAGCAGATCCTCATGATGACGGATTTCCGGAATTTTACTCTTCCCCATTGCCTGGTTTCCAGAGCCTTTGCCGGTGTAATAGGTGGTTCCATTGTTTGATCGAGTGTACCAGTAGTTGCGACCACGCAAATCCCGCAGCTGTAATTTTTCACCTGTTGCTCCGTCAATGATAATTTGATTCATTACGTCACTCCTCCTGACTCAACGATTTCAATGGTATGCGTCTGCTTAATGTTGTCTGCAATATCCGTCCCTTGTGTCATAACGAAAAAGGCGGACAGCATCAAAGCGACCGACGACAGCAGAATTGGGATCACGATTCTTTTATTAGTGTTCATTTTTATTGTCCAATGTTTCTCGATGAATCAAGCTTACAGGTATAGTCTTTATCTGTATCGACAAAACGCGCCAATCGTTTGACCGAACTATTGTCAAGAGTGAATTGTAACTTCTCTATAATCCTGTGCATGATTCACACATGCACACAGTTATCGAGATGTTGCGTTTCGATTTCAGCGAATGCGTGTATTATGTTTCCCGGAACTCGGCGGGAATTGAGTAACCCTAAGGAATCTCAAAATGGTAATGAAACGTCTTATTTTAATGACAGTGGTGCTGGCGGTCATATTCGGTGGTATTTTCGGTTGGAAATACCACCTGGCCGGTAAGAGTGCAGCGATGATGTCCCGGCCGCCTCCACCTGCCACTGTCGCATCGACGGAAGTCATGCTGGAAAGCTGGGAGCCTTACCTTGCAGCGGTTGGCAGCGTAGTGGCGACACAGTATGTCTTTATCACCACAGAGGTTGCAGGACAGGTTGAAAAGATCCTGTTTGAATCCGGGCAAAGCGTAACAGCAGGCGATGTCGTCTTACAGTTGGACGACAGTGTCGACAAGGCGGAGTTGAACGGACTCATTGCGCAGGGAAAACTTGCCAAACTGCAGTTCGATCGCAATGCCAAACTCATCAAGGACCGCTCGGTTTCCCAATCCGAATATGACCGCCTGCGCTCGGAACTGGATATTGCCGAGGCGACGATTGCCTCCAAACGGGCAGTGATCGGAAAGAAGAGTATTCGCGCGCCTTTCAGCGGCAGGCTTGGCATCAGGGATGTCAACATCGGCCAGTACCTGACACCGGGCATACATGTATTGTCACTGCAGGCGCTCGACCCTGTGTATGTCGATTACAGCCTCCCGGAACGTCATTTTTATCGCGTCAAAATCGGGCAAAAAGTGCTGGTGCAGGTGCAGGCCCATCCCGGCAAAATGTTCGAAGGAGAGGTTACCGCCATCGATCCGGGAGTTGATCCCGGCACCCGCACACTGCGGGCGAGGGCGACCCTCGATAACCCGCAGCAACTCCTGCGTCACGGCATGTTCACCGAGGTAAAAACCGCTCTGCCAGTGCGTGACAACATCCTCACATTGCCGCGCACCGCCATTACCTACAAACCCTACGGCGCATCGGTTTTCCTCATCACCAAGGAGAACGGCAGCAGCAAGGTACAGCGCAAGCCGGTGAAAACCGGCGAAGTGCGTGACGGCCGTGTTGAGATCATCGAGGGGCTGAATAGCGGCGATGTCGTTGTCTCTGCAGGGCAGGTGAAAGTGCGCAATGGCCAGCAGGTCAATATTGACAACAGCGTCAAGCTCAATGGGCGGATAGAGGGCGGATGAATTTTACCGACATCTTTGTCAAGCGCCCGGTACTGGCCAGCGTCATCAGCCTGATGATCCTGCTGGTTGGCGTGCGTGCGATTGCCTCACTGGAGGTGCGTCAGTATCCCGAGACACGCAACACAGTTGTCACTGTAACGACATCCTATCCGGGCGCCGGCAGCGAACTGGTCAAGGGATTTATCACCACACCGCTGCAGCAGGCTATCGCCGAAGCCAATGGCATCGACTACCTGTTTGCACGCTCCACCCAGGGAACCTCGACCATCGAAGCGCACATGGAGCTCAACTATGACTCCAATGCTGCAGTCGCAGAGATACAGGCGAAGGTCGCCAGTCAGCGCAACGTGTTGCCGGAAGAAGCAGACAGCCCGGTGATCGATTCCACCACCGGTGACCGCACTGCGCTCATGTATCTTGCCTTCTACAGCGACAGCATGCTGCCTTCACAGATAACCGATTATCTGCTGCGTGTGGTGCAGCCGCAGCTGCAGGCAGTGCCCGGCGTTGCCAAGGCCGAACTCATCGGCAATAAAACCTTTGCCATGCGTATCTGGCTGGATCCCCGGCGCATGGCTGCTTTGGGTGTGACGGCCAGTGATGTTCGCAATGTGCTTCGCGCCAACAACTACCTGGCTGGTATAGGCCAGACAAAAGGCGCGTATTCAACCATCAATCTGACTGCAACGACTGATCTTGCCGGCGAACAGGAGTTCCGCAAACTGGTTGTGCGATCTTCCAATGGCGCGCTGGTGCGGCTCTCTGACATTGCCACCACCGAGCTGGGTGCAGAGGATTATGATTCGACCAGCTGGTACAAGGGAAAACCAGCTATTTTTGTCGGCGTCGAACAGGCTCCAGGCGCCAATCCGCTGACCGTGGCTCAGGCAGTTCGCGACCTGATACCCGAGATCCGCACGCAGCTGCCAGAGGGTCTGGACGCGCACATCCCATATGATGCAAGCCTCTTCATCGAGGATTCCATCGACGAGGTGTTTACCACACTCATTGAGGCGGTCGGCATCGTGCTGCTGGTCGTCTACCTGTCGCTGGGATCGGCCAGGGCTGCGCTGGTTCCCGCTGTGGCGGTGCCGCTGTCGCTGGTCGGTGCTGCTTTTCTGATGCTGCTGATGGGATTTTCCATCAACCTGCTGACCCTGCTTGCGATGGTGCTGGCCATCGGGCTGGTGGTGGACGATGCAATTATCGTTGTAGAAAATGTGCATCGGCACATCGAGCAGGGCAAGTCGCGATTCGATGCAGCACTGATCGGCGCACGCGAGCTTGCGCTGCCGATCATCGCCATGACGACCACGCTGATTGCGGTTTATCTGCCGATTGGCTTCATGGGCGGACTGGTCGGCACGCTGTTTACCGAGTTCGCCTTTGCGCTCGCCGGCGCAGTGCTGGTATCCGGAGTTGTAGCACTGACGCTGTCGCCAATGCTGTCATCAAAAGTGCTCAAACCCCATGGACAGCAAGGCCGCTTCGAACAGTGGGTCGAACACATTTTTATCAGGCTGGCAGGATACTACCGCTCCCTGCTGCACGCCAGCCTCGACTCTTTGCCGGCAACCCTGCTGTTTGTGCTGGTGGTGCTGATCTCGATTTTCTTTATGTTCGTTACCAGTAAAAACGAGCTGGCGCCGGTCGAGGACCAGAGCATCCTCTTTTTTCAGGCCACCGGCCCGCAGACGGCAACCATTGAATACAACGAGGCTTATACACGCGAAATCGTCACAGCTTTCGAATCAATCCCCGAATACCACGAGAGTTTTTTCCTGCTGGGTCTTGGAACGCCATCGACAACCTTTGGCGGTTTTAAAATGCAGCAGCCCTCCATGCGGCCACGTTCACAAATGCAGGTACAGCCGGAACTTCAGGGTAAATTGAAGCAGATAGCCGGTTTCCAGACTGCGGTATTTCCACGCCCCAGTCTGCCGGGATCTGGCGGCGGTCTGCCGGTACAGTTCGTGATCACCAGCGATGGCAGTTACAAGGAGCTGGATGCGCTCGCCGATCAATTGATCGGCCGCGCCATGGGCAGCGGCCGATTCATGTTCCTCATGAAGGAGCTG
>JAQYVP010000174.1 GCA_030145485.1 Chromatiales bacterium | reverse complement strand
CAACAATTCAGAGATGCCTTCATTATGCTGAACGAGAAAGAATTCTTGGATGATGAACTTTGCATACGGATGCAGTCCATGATTGGATTTTCAACATTTCTCCAGAATAATGATCGAGATCGGGCTATCAAGTCGATAAAGCAAGACAGAAGTCATAAGCCGCAACTCAGTTGACTCACGACTTCCGACTCAAGACTCATACGCATATTTGACAGAAAGACCAGGTCAGACTAGACTAGATATATAGTGTCTACCTAAGAGTATTGAGAGTATGCAGATTACAAATATTTCCGAGGCGAAGGCAAGCCTCTCTCGCCTCATACAACGCGTCCAGGAAACGAATGAGCCGATCATTATTGGCAAAGCAGGGAAACCGGTTGCCGTGTTATCTATCTTCAAAGAGGATGAGTCTCCCCGCAAGCTTGGAGGAAGTTGGGAAGGCCGGGTAAAAATAGCGGAGGATTTCGATGAGCCAGACGACATGCTGGTTGATAGTTTTTATGATGCGCCAATTTTTCCCGCTAAATAATGAATTTGCTTCTCGATACGCATGTGCTGATCTGGGCATTGGAAAATAATCCTACGCTTTCAAATGATGCCCGTGACGCGATCATCGATGGTAGCAACATGGTTTTTATCAGCTCTGCTTCAGTATGGGAAATCAGCATTAAAAAGGCTATGGGCAGACTAGAAATCCCTGGCAATCTCGATGAAGAGATCAAACTGCATCGCTTTACCCACCTGGCTATGAATTTTGAACATGCGCAACTTGCTGGAGAATTGCCTGCTATTCATAAGGACCCATTCGATCGCATGTTGATTGCTCAGGCGATTATTGAAAAATTAACACTGGTTACAAGAGACAACATGATTCCAAAATATGAAGTAAGCCTCCTAAAAGCATAGTTGTTGCAAGGTACAAGGCGCAACTTACAAGTTTTTAATGAATTAATGGACCCGGCTTCCAGTTGAAAATTCAAGAGGTCTATTGTGAATAAAGACAGTAAGCTATATGTCGCCGGGCATCGCGGCCTAGTGGGATCGGCGATTGTGCGGCGGTTGCGGGGGTTGGGGTTTTCCAATCTGCTGATGTGTACGCATGGCGAGCTGGATCTGGTGGATCAGGCACAGGTGCGGGCCTTTTTTGAGACGGACAAACCGGAGTTTGTCTTTCTCGCTGCCACCAAGGTGGGGGGATTCATGCCAACAACACCTATCCGGCGGAGTTTATCTACCAGAACCTGATGATGGAGGCCAACATCATCGATGCGGCGTATCGCAACGGGGTGCAGCGGCTGCTGTTTTTGGGGAGTTCCTGCATCTATCCGCGTGCGGTAGAGCAGCCGATGCGCGAGGATGCGCTGCTGACAGGGGTGCTGGAGCCGACCAACGAGCCGTATGCGCTGGCCAAGATTGCCGGCATCAAGCTGTGTGAATCCTATAACCGTCAGTACGGTACGGACTACCGCTCGGTGATGCCGACCAATTTGTATGGGCCGGGCGATAACTTTCATCTCGAGAATTCACATGTGATAGCGGCGTTGATGCGCCGCTTTCACGAGGCTAAAGAGCACGGCGATGCGCAGGTGCTGGTGTGGGGCAGCGGCAAGGACGATGCGCGAGTTTCTGCATGTCGATGACATGGCCGCCGCCTGCGTGCATGTGATGAATCTGGACAAGGGAACCTACCAGGCCAATACCCTGCCGATGTTGTCACATATCAACGTGGGGACGGGAGCCGACTGTACCATTCGTGAGATGGCGGAAACCATGAAGCGGGTGGTCGGCTTCGATGGGGAGCTGGTTTTTGATGCCAGCAAACCGGATGGCGCGATGCGCAAGCTGATGGATGTCTCGCGGCTGGAGTCGCTGGAGTGGAGGTCGTCGATTTCGCTGGAGGAGGGGCTGACCACGACCTATGCATGGTTTTTGCAGGAAGGGGACTGCAGTCGTAAGTCTTAAGTCTACTGACTTCCGACTTCTCACTTACGACTTCTCCCCCTTACGCCCGTAGATATCTTCAAACCGTACGATATCATCCTCCCCCAGGTAACTCCCTGACTGGACTTCGATGATGTCCAGTGGAATTTGTCCGGGGTTTTCCAGACGGTGTTTGGTGCCGAGCGGGATGTAGGTGGATTCGTTTTCCGAGAGGATGAATGTCTTGTCGCCGCAAGTCACTTTGGCGGTGCCCTTGACAACGATCCAGTGCTCGGCGCGGTGGTGGTGCATTTGCAGCGACAGGCTGGCTCCGGGTCTGACCGAGATGCGTTTGACCTGGTAACGTTTGTCCATATCGATGCCCTGATAGCATCCCCAGGGACGGTGCACCCGGGCATGTACATCGATTTCATGGCGCTGACTGCCGCTCAGCTGTCCAACCAGCTCTTTGACGTGCTGCACCTGGTCGCGGGGAGCCACCATCACCACGTCCGGAGTCTCTACTACAACCAGGTTGTCGATGCCCACTGTCGCCAGCAGGCGGCCGTCCGAGCGCAGATAGCAGTTGCTGGAGTCCATCGCGACTACATCGCCCGTGATGACGTTGCCCGCAGCATCTTTTTCGCCAATCTCCCACAGCGCCGACCATGATCCGACGTCATTCCACCCCGCATCCAGCGGGATCACCACGCCATCCTGCGTATGCTCCATCACCGCATAGTCGATGGAGTCGCCGGGAGACTGTGCAAACGCTTCTGCATCGAGGCGAATGAAGTCTATGTCGCGGATGGCTTTTACATAGGCGGCTTGAGATGCCTGGAGCATGTCGGGCGCATATTTCTGTAACTCCTCGAGGAAACGGGATGCGCGGAACATGAACATGCCGCTGTTCCAGAAGTAGTCACCCGACGTGATATAGGCTTCCGCGGTGGCTGTATCGGGTTTTTCGACAAAGCGGTCGATATGCATGGCGCCGCTGTCAGCATTCAACTCAGCGCCGCCCTTGATATAGCCATAACCGGTTTCAGCTCCGGTGGGTACGATGCCAAATGTAACCAGGTGGCCTTGCTCCGCCAGTTGCTCGCCCTGCTCGAGTATCCGGTGAAAGGCAGGGATGTCATTGATGACGTGGTCGGCCGGCAGGATCAGCAGGATGGGGTCGGCAGATTGCTCCGTTGTTATCGAGTCCATCGCGTGTAGAGCCGCGATCGCTGTGGCGGGTGCGGTGTTCTTGCCCATGGGCTCAAGAATGATGGATGCTTTGTCGAGGCCGAGCTCTTCGAGTTGGTGGGCCACGAAAAAACGGTGATCGGTGTTGCATATCACGATGGGATCTTGTGCACAGTCATGGCCATTCAGGCGTTTGCAGGTCTCCTGCAGCATGCTGGCTTCCGATACCAACGGCCAGAACTGCTTGGGATGGGTCTTGCGTGAAACCGGCCACAAGCGTGTGCCCGAACCGCCGGAGAGGATGACTGGGATCATAGTATCTTTTGCGCCATTTTTTAAGACGAGGAATTGTAGCATTGTTTTGGCTGTGATTGCGTGCTCGAAGCCGCTTGTCTGTTGCACTATGGCTACTTTCTGCCGCTCTTTTGTTCACTTTTCTTGCGCTTGTGACAGAAATTGTTTTCAGCATGATGGTTTTGAGAGATAATCTGAGTATGATGCCTGTTTCGAAGCGAGTGGTTCATTTCTCCATCGAGATTGAGTCCTGGACTGACGGGTATCAAAGAGATGGTTTGCTCTCGCAAAGAGGGTTGTTGAGGAATTTGCAACAGTATCAATAGCAATAGGGGTGAGAAGAGTGTCAAAAAAGAGGAAAAAACTCAGTAACAAAGAGTATGAACGGGAGCTCTATAAACTCCAGGTGGAGTTATGCAAGCTGCAGGCGTGGGTGAAGCAAACAGGCCGGAGAATCATCATTATCTTTGAAGGCCGTGATGCGGCAGGGAAGGGGGGCGTGATCAAGCGCATCCTCGAGAGAGTCAGTCCGCGGGTCTTCCAGGTCAATGCCTTGCCTGCGCCGACCGAGCGCCAGAAAACCCAGGTGTATTACCAGCGCTATATCGAGCGCTTTCCTGCCGCCGGAGAGATCATTATTTTTGATCGCAGCTGGTATAACCGAGCAGGTGTGGAGCTTGTCATGGGTTTTTGTACCGAGGAGGAGCATCAGCGTTTTCTCAAACGCACACCGGCAGTCGAACAGGCGATTGTCGACGACGGCATTATCCTGCTCAAATACTGGTTCGAGGTGAGCCAGGAGGTGCAGGCAGAACGTTTTCAGAAACGCATCGAAGACCCCTGTAAACAGTGGAAGCTGAGTCCCATGGATTTGACGGCGCAGCAAAAGTGGGATGAGTATACACAAGCCAAGGATAAGATGTTCCAGGCGACGGACAGCAAACATGCCCCCTGGTTCGTGGTCAATTCAGATGATAAAAAAACTGCCCGCCTGAACTGTATTTCCCACCTGCTCAGTCAGATCCCGTATGAGGTGATGCCTTTTACCAAGCCTGAAATCAAAAAAAGCAAGGGTCAACAATACACTCCTATAGACTATGATTTTAATGTTGTTCCTGAGAAATATGTCATTTCTAAATAACTCCGTGCATGTGAATAAAAGTGCTATCGCATTTTAATCGTGGCCAGAAGAGCACTCCTGTGTTTGTGGTCAACATTCATTGTGGGAGCGGTCATCTGACCGCGAAGTGCACGCGGTTATTGAGATATTGCCCATGTTATTCAAGAGTCACCACAGTTCCAGTTGAACTATAATTGTCGATATCTTTATTCCTGCGATCGTTGTGTTGATGATGGGCATTGTCGGCACGGGGCTGCAGGCTCGGGAGTTCAGGGTTGTATTGCAATCACCCGGGCCATTGATCGGCAGCACCATCTCCCAGGTTCTGCTGCTGCCCCTGGGCGCCATCATCTTGATTTCAGCGCCATTCGGATCGGGACGCTATTTCTGGACAACTTAGCCAAGCAGTTTGGTTTTCTGGGCTTCGAATTCAGTATCAGAGATCACCCCCTTCTCCTTCAGTTCGGCCAGCTTGGCGAGTTCATCGGCAGTTGAGATTGGTGAACCTGCGATGTTCTGGATATAGGCGCGCTGCGCATCCTGTGCATCTACAAATGCCTGAGCGCTACGCTCTTGCATCCCCTTGCCGCGGCTGATGAGATACGCCAATACACCCAACCACGGGATGACGATAATGAAAAGCACCCATAGTCCCTTGGCCAGACCACTCAAATCACTACTGCGAAAGACGTCGCTGATCACTCCAATGATGACCCATATCCAGGCGACCAGAAGAAAAATTACAAATATAGACCAGATAATATTAAGAAATTCCATGGGAGCTGTCTCGTTTGGTTTTACTGTACGCCAGTGCGAACAGTGTTGATGATGAAAAAGAAGCGCTCATTGTAGCGCTGTTATCGCAGCGTGGAAGAACTTTTTAAGCTTTACCATGATGCGTTAATGTTATCAGTATGATGAAAAATAATGCATTAGACATTTCTTGATGGCTAAAGTGGACCCATTGCCGCCAGTTTCTGATCGGTAATTAAGCGTCCGCCCTATGCAGAGAGTATCCATTGACTAGTATCACGCTCTGTATGATATTGTGTCAGGAGAGTACTGTGGGAGGTAGCAGTAGTGCCGTAAAAGCGAGGAACCAGGATGGGTCATTCTGGTTGTCGAAGTTCATTGCCATGCTCTATTCTTATTCAACCCATTCAATACATACTGGAGATTTCTGTCATGCAAGACGAAACCGATAATAATGAAGAACTGAATGACAAGCTGGACAACGAAAGACGAAAATTCTTGAAAACCATGGGTGCAGCGACGGGTGCTGCGGCAGGGGTTGCAACAGGTATCACCTCTGGCTTGATCAATGAAGCCCATGCAGATACCTATAAGGAGATGGCCGCCCGCTACGTTCCACCGGGGCAATGGTTGCACCAATTGGACATCGAGTGGTGGGA
>JAQYVP010000208.1 GCA_030145485.1 Chromatiales bacterium | reverse complement strand
CTATGTGTAGCAAACGAAACTCATTGGATTGGATAACCCCATCCAGAGTGCAGATTAAATCCGCACGTTGCAGGGTGAACCCACCGCCTTCGAGGATGATTGAAGAAGAAATACTTGGTGTGCCGTTTCTACCATCTGCCTTGTCTACGTCCGTTTCAAGCTTCACATCCCTGGAAAGCACGATGGTGTCGGTACCTTTTCCAGCTGCGCAATCGGGATGCATCTTGTTGTCATCAGCGTTAGCGTTCTTGATCGCCTCAGAAATAGAGCAGGAGCCATCCTTATTGTCGATGATTCCGCTAGAACCTGTCACCACAATAGTTTCCGCCAATGCTGCTGATGCTGATGTAGACATCCAAAATACCAATCCCAGTGTAGATATCCATTTCCACATCGCCGTTGATGGGCGGCTCTTGGCTGTTCTTGCCGATACGCACAATGGATCAGCATGAAAATCGTGCAAGCAGCCCTCCTCAAGATTCTCCACGTTTGAAATACTCTTTTTGCAATTTCAGGAAACTTTACCTTACGATCTTTGGCCTCATTCGGCAATTTTTTTTGAAAATTACATAGCATCGCAATTAAGATTATGCGAACGTCCGCTGTGGAGCAACTCCGGCCAGTCGATGATCTGCCATGAGCCCCCTTGCCAAGGTAACTCCTGGAGGGTAAGAGCGGGGCTTTATCCTTTGGCCCCATATATCCCCGGAAAGGCGGTTGAGAGACCGGAGAAAGGGTTCCTGATAAGAGACCTAGGAAGAGCACTAGGTAGAGGAAGAGGGCTGATTTACTCTGGTTCCATGGAATAGTTAGGATTACGGGGTGGACTTTGTAAAAAGTTGAGGAAGTTAGCGTCTATTATACGCTGCGTCCAGTATTGAATTTGTACAGCTTACCTCGAAGAAATGTCAGCTGGTCATGCTTTTCCCTGATGGACAGCGGTACTCGATACCATTCCCCGATGAATCCATATTTCTCGAAAAGCTCCCATTCTCTGATGTTCGATTTGCTGCGACAGACAGGACCACAGAATCGCTTTGTTGAGTGCTTTGGCGCAAATCTTTTGTTGCACTCCTGGCACCTGATTCGCTGTTTCTTTGGTTTGTTCATCTTGTAACGTCGCCTCCTATTGACTGCTTCTGGAGTTCTTAGCTTCACTCTTTTGCGATACATCGTGAGATATTCACGAGGTTCGCCAGTGACAGGGTGTGTATCTAATTTCATCAGGGAAATTCCGTGCAGTTTTGACATATGATAGAAGAACATACATAGAACCATTGCTGGTTAGCCTCTTATCCATCAGGCTCGGAGAGCCCTCCAGGGTAGCTCGAGGAGCCTATGGGTAATTGCTCCTGTTCAAAACAGGGCCCCAGAGTCGATTTAGTTGTCACAGGGTACTGGCCAAGTGGTTCACTGTTCCTGCAAATGCTGTAGCACCCGCTCAGCTAGCTGCCTCGCGTTTGTCAGTTGATCCGAATTTGCGGTCGCACTCGCGGTCAAGATGAGCTGGTAGGGGCCGTCGAAGACCGCCAGCTGTCCAACGGAGGTGCCAAAGTCCTGCCAGCCAGCACGATCCCCGATATCATCGACCGGCATCAGAGCCGCTCCGGTACCCAACTCAGCCATCAACCCCGTCTCGTAATCGGCATATGCCTTCACCGGGCCATCGACAACATGGTGGGGCCGAAGCAAGAGACTGGCCCCGAGGATCCCATCCGCCGTATCAACGTCGTAGTTGCAGGTTGAGAGCCAGAACTCCCCGTTGCCATGCTGTCTGGCTTGCGGATCGCCCATGGCAGTTCCAAGCACCGCGTCAACGTCGGTGTTCTTCAACAGAGCACAGGCATCGAGCAGACCCGGAGCCTCCGGCCCGGCAACCTGCTCTCTGCACCCTGCGCCAATGCCAAGCAGACAAGCCACGAGTAGCCATACTGACGACGGAATTCTCCAAACAGGAAAATCGGGGTTGTTTCGATGTCGATTCACGATCATTGTGCACCTCTGAAGGTCGCTTCAAAACAGATCAGGATACTCATCCGGCGAATCAGGGGATCAATGCGGCGGAAAAAGCTCGGTCGGAGCATCGGGAAAATGCCGTCGAACACTGTCGTCATCACCAGCACTTAGCTCCAGAACACGCCATGTGCCACTTTCTTCACGCAACAGCGCGGCAATATCCTCGTAATGGTTCAGACCGTCCCTCGACCGGGGCCGGGTATGCGCCCATGCCCAGCCATTCTTGACCTTTAGATGCGTGACAACGAAGACTACTTCCAGCCCGTGCCAGCGCAAGATCTCGGCACGCAGCGTGTCGAGGATCAACCGGCGCTCTGCGGTCCCGGGGGCAGGTGTCCTGGCGGACACCTGTTGGCTAGACTTAGACTCGCCAGCCGCCGAGATAATCCCCGGTGACAACGAGAGCAGCAGAAGCATCCCGCCGAGCACAGTCGGCCACCACGACCCTGCTAAGCCCATACTAAACCGCATCCGGCCGTAGAGATAGAACCTCGTGAAACGCGTGGCGTCGAAGACTCCTTTTCTCAGCGGTCTGAGCATCAGCGCTGCGTTACCGAACATAATGCATGGCCATAAAACCGTGGAACATGAATCCATATCGGTTGTACCAGTCCGCATCGCCAAAGTACTCTGCCTCACAGTCACCGATCTGATGGAGTGCCTTGTCGAGATCAGCCAGAAGCTCGTCGCATTTTCTCTTGTAAGCCTCTGTGAAACCCTTGAACGAACTCATGATATTCGTACGCTGGTGATGCCACTCCAGGGCGGCCACACCGGTCAACCCGGCAACGCCGTCACCGAAGGCGATCGATGCTTTGGTGAATTCGTCGGTCTCGACAAAGAGGGCTCGAAGCTGCTCGAAGTTCCGGCGCAATTTTTTCAATTTCTCATGAGCCTGCCGGTAACACTTCTCACAGCCCGACGTATCGAATTCGGTTTCATCGCCTCCACAGCTGATCGGTAGGTTGGGCATACCGGGCGGATCATAGTCCGGTTCCATCTCCGCATCCGACGGATCAAGTGTTGGCACCTTGGCCGTCGCATTTCTCGCCTTCTCGGCCAGGTCCATCAACTTGGCGATGTCAGGCGGCACACCGGTCAGCACTGTGATCGAAGCACCGGCAACCATCGGATAAAAAAACAGCAAACCGGCGAGCCAAAGGAAGCTTGCCCCTGTTTTGTTGGCCCGGGCCAAGCACCACCCTGTCCTCAGCCAGCCTTTTTATAGTGCCGTCTCCAGCGGCGGGGTGCGTCTCCCAGGTGACATGAACCAGCACACTACCTGAAAATTCTAATGTGAGAGAAACCGCGAATCCGGCCTCGCCACTCGTCAATGATTCAGCCGTTTGGCACTCGTCGCTGATCGGGTCCGTTCTGGCGCAAAGCTCCGCATTGAACTGCCCAGCACGCGTGACCGAGGTGAATGTAAAACACACGAAAACGACAAAAAGAATCGAGCTTCGTGACAACGTACCCTTGCCCACTGCATGCTCCTCCACCCGTTATTCATTCCACCACACCACCGTTCCTGGGCAGAATTTGGCCAGGAAGCACCCTCGGTATGGAGGCAGAGAAGGATGAAAAGAGACTTAAGGATAGGAGTTTGCTTTCTGTGAGAGCAGCCTCTTTCATCATCAGCACGCCCGTCAATCCGACAAATCCTTCATTGGCAACACCGCGTTGAAGCGTTATAGCCATGTGCCCCTCCTCTTTACGGAAATTTTCATCCGATGCGCCGAGAATAGTACGTGAAGAAAAACCCCACACTCATATTTTGCTCAACACATAATTCATTGTAGATGCTCTGATTCAGATTTCAATATTAGACCTATGGTAATTGTTAATATTCCTTGGCTCTGGGAAGAATCTACTGATCCCTTGATCTGAATCAGGTTCTGAAGCTGGCTTGAATGCCAACTGAATTTTAGACGAATGGTTAGCTTTTCCCAAGATTTCGGATTAATGTCGGCAAGAGGAATGTTTCCTATGGAGCAACTCCAGTCAATCGCTGAAGCAACGATCTGTGCAGATTTTGAGGGGTGTAGTGAACGGTAGCAGCATACTCCAAGCGGTCATTGGTCGATTACAGCAGAAACAACTCTCGATTCATTCTGCCTTTCATCACGTTAAATTTGGTGGTTTTCAAAATTTTCTCGATTTAGCTGAGCCATAATAGTTATTATCTGGATATTCCTGAGCTGAGATATGCAGAACTGCCTATCTCGTGAAAAGAGTGAAATTTAGCTATGAATCTATTTAAGTTATGTTTTTTTGCCCTGTTTGTTGCACTCTTGTTCACCGATGCTTGTGCTTTTCGCTGCAGTAACCGGATTGTCATATAGGAAGCAACAAATCTGCCGTACAGGCAATGTGCGGGGAGCCGTCTAACATAGAAACGCGGTCAATTCCCTATGTGGAGCGATGCTGCACATCTGATGGTGCTTATTACAAAGATCCGTTGCAGACCCCGATTATTTTTGAGGATTGGACTTACAATTATGGGTCGCACCGTTTGATGCAACTACTGCATTTCAAAAACGGCATCCTCGAAAGTACCGAAAGTCTAGGTTATGGATATCGTGATTGATGGAAGACGTTATCGATGATCTGAGGATGACCGCTGTGGAGCAGAACCGGTCATTGTTCACACTTTGCGAACACCTGCATGTAAGCGCCGTTGTTACTGACCCTGAGCTGTTGCACGTCCTGCAACACTTCAATGTTGATCTCGAACGCACGGCGATCGGTACGCTTCACTATGCCAGTATCTGCGACATCGATAAAACCAGTGGGATTCATATGGTTTATGAAGGCAGCAAAGGAACTGTCACTGCCATCTATCTTCCCAGCAAGAATATCGAGAATTTGCAAACCATCAGCCGGGATCAGTATCAGGGTATTATCTTCCCGTATCAGCAGGGAGTAATGGCCATTATCGGTCTGCAGGGTGAGGATCTGTCGCAACAGAAAGAGCAGATCCAGGAGGCGCTTCTGTGGAAAACACCTGGCGGCAGCACTCAAGAGGCATCAACGGTTCGGAGCTAATCACATCGACTGCCTCTACATAAGGGCGATTATTTAACGACGGGTTCATTCATCATTGCGTTTTAACAGACGTTGCAAGCAAGAGACAAGATTCAAGTATGCCGAATTCAACATATCCTCACGTGAGAGTCGCACACATCAATCGCGTTGCATGTCCATTACACATTATTGAACTCAAGAAGCACCTGAACGAGATCGCGCCTTCAGAAACATTGAAAGTCATCCCTGGAAATCCTGCGGTTGCGTCAGAACTGATTGCAGCATGCCACTCACTTGGCCATGAAACCAGAATGCTTGATAACAATGAGAGCATGGAACTTTATGTGACACGGCAGCGATGATGCCAGAGACATTGCCTTGTTTTTCCCATGTCATTCAGCCTCGAATCTGGCATCATTTTGTTTCTCCAGAATCGCATTAATGCTCCAGACACTCCAAATGTGTCAAGATCAACTCTTGAATGTGGACGACGGATCGACAACCTGAAATGGTTTTTGGACTGGAAGTTTTATGGACAACAGGAGCGCAGGGTGATGGCCATCTGCGGCGGCGACGGCTTCATGGTGAATTCCCGGGAGATGGAGACCGTCGTGCGGCTCAAACTTGACCTGATGGTGCTGATCCTCAGAGACGACGCTTACGGCATGATCAAGTTGAAACAGGCCAACATGGGCTTCGATGACTTTTGACTCGACTACGGCAACCCGGACTTTGTGTTGATCAATAAAACTCGGGGTGTCCGTGCACCGAGCCCCCCTGGTTGAAAGAATTTTCTGCAAGATATCTCAATGAACAGGGGTCTCAAGTGATAACGCTGGGTGATAGTTTTCTTATCACAAGCGATTCGCCAATCACGACCATGGAGAACTCATGAAAAGCCTTAAAATCCCACTCGTTCTCGCTGCTTCATTTCTTTATATTGTTGCACTCTCTTTTGCTGCTCTCTGGCCCTGAAGATCCGGAAGAAAAAACCATATCCACCATGACTCTCACTCAAAAGTCTTTTTGAACGCCTGAAATTCAGGAGAGTCATCCAGGAGTTCACCTGCGAGTTGACGTACGGACTCAATATGCTGATCAGATAAATTGAATGTGGTGGGTATGGCATTAAAATAATCGCGTTTTTTATCACCTCTGACTTGTTCGAAGGTTAATGTTGAAAAATAGACCTTAACCTTCGGCGCAGCGGGCGCGCGTCTCTTATTGGTGTATTGCTGCCATTGAACAAAACCATGTTTTGCCAGCGTGATGGACTCGCTATTCAGGATCCCGATGGCTGCATCAAATGAAGCAGTCACCGCCTTGATAACCCCGGGTTCTGCGCCAGCCTTTGACCAGTCGTAATCAACATAGCTTTGCGCATTGACGACAATCACCAAAACACGTTTGACCTTGTTTAACGCTTCAGGAGTAAAGGCGCCACGCATCTCTTTAACATTTCCATAATGGGCAACCGGACTCATCATTGAGCCGCGCACACCGAGATTATCGGTTACACCGCCATCAAGAAGGCGGACTTTCGGCATATTTTGAGGGTCATAGTAGTGCTCGATCGCTCTGGCAACCTGAAGGCGGCGTTGATAAATGCTGTCATGTTCAAGTGAATCCTTTACCCAGCTATTCCATAATATTGTTTTCCGGGTGCATTCTCCCTGGAAGTTATTGAGAGTAATTGGACAAATACTCCGGGCACAGCGGAAGATGCCATGACTGCATTGGCAACGGGATACTCAGAAATATCCGAGCAGAGAAAATCGAATTGTTGCTGTATAAACGAAAAGGTCATGCCCGTGTTGATATCGCTGGCATTGATGATGACGTAGGGCAAATCCCCATTGGACATGCTGCTGAAGGTCTTATTTTCAAAGATATTGCTGTTAAACCACTGTGCAGCCAGGTCGCCACGATTGTATTTCTGACTGGGCAATCGCGCCAGCTTGGCCGGATTAAACAGCATGCGGATCATCTCGCCCTGGACATCACGATACAAAAAAACCTGCTCATAATCGCGAAAGATTCGATCGCCAAAGAGACCGTAATAGGCGGCGGTATAACTTCCACCCCAAACAGAGCTGATTACATCGACCTCGTCCAGCAAACGTCTGGATTTGCCATTGATCGTGATTGGTGTATCACGCAGTTTTTCCAGCACCCCGTAAGCAAAGGCAGCCGAACGGGTTCCTCCCCCGGAAAAAACCAGCACGACAAAGGTATCCTGGGCATTGCTCTTTGGCAGCCGACTTTGGAAGATATAGTCTTCTTCTACATTGGAAGCATGTATCGCACTGTTCCATTCGCGAGTTGTACAGCTATTTAAAGAGATGGTGAGCACAATGAGTGCAAATAATCTTTTCATGGTCCACTTGCCAGGCTGTCTAATTGTCAGCAGAAATCTTCTTCAACGCATCAATAATCGTTTCCGGCTCCATGCGTAATTTATAGTCTGTGCGGGCCTGCATAGCTCTCACAATTCCATTTTTATCAATAACGAAACTACCGGGCACAGGCAATACATTGCGTCCTTTGCCATTAAAGGCTTCAATATCCAGTCCAGCGTGTTTGTAGACAGAAACCAGGTCATCGGGTATCTCAAAGTAAAGCTTGTAATCCTTCATGACCTGACTGTCTAAATCGCTCAGCACCTCAAAGGGAAATCCATCTTTGCCTATTTGTTCTGCTGATTTATCCGGCGTTTGGGGTGTAATAGTTATTAATTGAGCGCCATATTTTTTAAACTGCGGCAGGCTTTGCTGCAATACATGCAGATGCATATTACAGAATGGGCACCAGGCGCCGCGATAAAACACAAGGATAACCGGGCCTTTTTTTAGCTCTTGTTTCAGGCTTATCTCTTTTCCAAATGCATTTTTCAAAGTGAATCCCGGAGCCATTTCACCAACCTTGATACCTGGATCTGGCAGACTCCTTGCCAGGGATTCATCAGCTTTTTTCATTATCGCCCTGTCTTTTTCAGAAAAAGGCGATTTGGAGGCTTTGGATTTCTCCATAAATTGGTCCAGCGATGCTTGATAGCTGGAAATCGATTCAAGTGCATGCGCCGTATGGAACAGCATGAATGACAAGATGAGTAACGAATATCGCATGAATTTACCCTGTTCTGTTTTGGTTGAAGTCTTCAGTATCTTGCTTTTGGCCAGACCGCGAAGTAATGCAGATTGTTTCGACTTCAGTGTATACCCCCTTACTCGCACCGCCTGTCGAATAGACAGTGGTCATACTAGCAGGGATACAAAGAGGTATACGGGGTTTTTAATGCCTGTCTCACTTTATGTGTAATGGAATCCTTTATGATCGGTCTTTGTAGATGACACCAGCCAGCGGTGTGTCTGATAACACTGGCAGTTAATGCAGAGGGTGTTCATGTTAGGGGTATTTTCATGGCCCCTCTCACTCCGACTCTTTGGCATTAGCCGTCTAGCCCACGATAGGGTGTTGTTACTCCGAAGTAGTCGTCCATAACATGACGTTAAACTGCTTGACCCGCCTATTGAGGCGGGTTTTTTTGCCTGAAATCAGGACATCTAGCACGACCATGCAAATCTCTGCTGACGCTCAATAATTCGTTGCTTTCTCTACTGCTGAGACGCTAATCGACAGCGTACAAGATTCGCAGGGCATCAATAAATGGGACGCATCAGCGGTTCGTCCGCGTCCGGCTGCATGTGATTATGTGTGGTTTGACATGCATTAGCGATGAAGCACAATGCGATAATGCGCCTGGCCGCTCCTCAATCTTGTGATAGCCTCATTGATGTCGTCAAAGCTAAATTTCTCAATGACCGGCTTGATGTTGTGGAGACTGGCAAATTCAAGCATCCTGGCAATGGTTGAAGGACTGCCGACCGGAGATCCCGATACCGAACGTTGCCCCATGAGGAGTGAAAAGACATTGATGTCGAGCGGATCTAAAGTCGCACCGAC
>JAQYVP010000102.1 GCA_030145485.1 Chromatiales bacterium | reverse complement strand
TCAAAAATGAAGCTGTCCGGCTTTACTTCGTGAATATTTTGCAGGGGTGGACGTACGGGAGTATTGACTGTCATTCGATTGTTCGCCTGATTCGTTTGCCACTATTTTTACAGTAGTGACTCAAGATTGCCATCATTATATGTAACTTCTCAATAACTCCGTGTATGTGAATAAAATGCTATCGCATTTAATCGTGGTCAGAAGACCACTCCTACATCCGACGTCACATAGAACCGTGGGAGCGGTCTTCTGACCGCGAAATGCACGGGATTATTGAGAAGTTACCATTATATTGCATCACCGTTGCTTGTTTTCCAAGAATAATCTCCCGATATCGTGCAGATAAGCATCTGCGCATCCAACATGATTCTGTCATAATGCTATATTGCTCAGCATTATTTTTTTCATTGTCCAATGAGCCGTCTCTACCTCTCCGCAGCGCATAAGTCATCCGGCAAGACCACCATCTCAATTGGTCTCTGCGCTGCTCTGCGTGAGCATAAGGGAGTCATCGTGCAGCCGTTTAAAAAAGGGCCTGACTATATCGATCCGCTGTGGCTGGGTGCAGCGGCTCAGCGTCCCTGCCATAATCTCGATATTTTCATGGAAGGGGCGGATGCGAATCTGCAGGTTTTTAGCAGCGCCATGGCTGGCGCCGATATCGGGCTCATCGAGGGTAACAAGGGGTTGTTTGACGGCCTCAGTGTCGATGGTTCTGACAGCAATGCCGCTATGGCGGAGTTGCTGCAGACGCCTGTTGTTCTGGTGATCGATACCCGTGGCATCACCCGCGGTATTGCTCCACTCTTGCATGGTTATGCCACATTCTCTTCGGCTATCGACATCGCCGGAGTGATATTCAACCAGGTAGGCGGGGAGCGCCACGAGGGGAAGTTGCGCCAGGCTGTGGAGCACTATACGGATATTCCTGTCATTGGCTCGATCGGGCGTGATCCTGCACTCGAAATCGATGAGCGGCACCTGGGGTTGATGCCAAGCAATGAACATCGCCAGGCGAAAAAAGTGATTCGCCAAATCAGTGATACGGTGATGCAAAACGTCGATCTGGATGCGCTGATGTCTATTGCAGCAACTGCTCCTGAGCTCTCTGGCGGGTATAAGGAGAGGTCCCGGGTGAGTGCGGATATCCGCATCGGGATTCCACGTGATGCAGCTTTCGGATTCTATTACACGGGGGATCTCGATGCACTGCGACGGGCAGGCGCCGAGTTGGTCTTTTTTGATGCACTCCGTGACCGGCGTCTGCCCCATGTTGATGGTCTCTTTATCGGCGGTGGCTTTCCTGAGAGCAGTATGCAGGCGCTCGAGGACAACTGCAGCATGCGTTCGCAAATTGCCGAATTTATTGAAAAAGGAAATCCGGTTTATGCCGAGTGCGGCGGCTTGATGTATCTGTGCCGTTCTTTGAGTTGGAATGGTAAACTGTGCCACATGGCGGGTATAATCCCCGCAGATGTAAAAATGATGCCACGTCCCCAGGGGCGCGGATATGTGCAGGTCGAGGAAACGGAGATTCATCCCTGGCCGCATACTGACAAGCAGGGCGGCGAAATTCCTGCACATGAGTTTCACTATTCGAAACTTGAAAATGTTGACGGGCCGCTCAAATTCGCCTACCGCGTCAATCGAGGCTTTGGAGTCGATGGCCGTAATGACGGCATTGTTTACAAGAATACCCTCGCCAGCTACACGCATCTTCGGGATGTAGAGGGGCATCATTGGACGCAGCGCTTCGTCAATTTTGTACGCACCTGTACTCGTGCTCCGTCAAGGCTGTATTGATGGATGCAGCGTTACTGTGGTGCTTCGCAACAAGGCACATTACGCAGGCAATGGCCTTAGTCCTTGTCAAGTGCTGTAACGCAGTGGCGGAGCATCACAGTACCGCCCGAAGGGTTGGCCTGTCAGTGCCCATGGCGGTGTTACACCTCTTGCAAAGGACTAAGGCCATTTGCTTCGAGGCGTGCCTTGCCATGAACACTGACAGGCCAACTGAACCCATCAATACAGCCTTGATGGAGCACTAGAGAGGATTAAATGTTCAAGGTAACACCGGCAGCAGCGACACAGATTAATGATTCAGCATCAAAAGGTGGCGCTGAGGGCATGGCATTACGCCTGGCAGCGATCAGGCATGATGATGGCTCCTATGACTATAAAATGGGCTATGACGACGTCAGCGAAGATGACATCAGCTTCAAGTCCGAAGAGATATCGCTCGTCATCGCTCCGGAATATATTCCATTGCTGGATGAGACCACGCTTGATTATGTCGAGATGGACGATGGACAGATGCAATTCATCTTCCTCAATCCGAAGGATATCAATTTCGTCCCCCCGCAGACTGCGTAGATTGACCGTCCGCCAGGATGCAAGTTCTTTTTTTTCACAGATGCACGCAGATAAACACAGATATGATGACATCACTTAATCTGTGTTCATCTGTTTGCATCTGTGGTTGAATTATTTCTTCTTCCGGACCGCATCCTAGAATATTCAAGTGACTCTTGCCTCCCAGGATACACTGCGCATCAACGTGCTGCTGGCCAACAAGCCCCAGGCGATACGTATTCACGAATCCAGCATGACGCTGTTTGGCCTCTCTGAGAAGGGGGAGCTGAAAGTCGAGCTCAATCCGAATTGCCGTGACGAACAATACATCAAAAAAGTAAAGGAGCTGCTCTCCGGCTATGTGCTGGGCTCTCCCGGCGGCTATCCGGTCTATTTGCAGCGCTGGACGCGTATGGGGCAGATGCGCGATGACAATCTTGAACAACTGCTGCTGCTTGGCGAACCTGAGGCCGTTATTGCACTGGCTTGCGCATCAGGGATAACCAATGAACTTGCGCGCAGGGCATGGTGGGCGCTGGAAGATGCAGGAAATGCGCGCCGCATGCTCATCAGTGAAGCGGTCAAATCAGGAGAAATGGGGCCGGTGCTTGCCGCCTACCTGATCGAGTATCTCCCCTTTGAGAGTGAGCCGGAACAGATGATGATGACGGTCTCCCTGGTGCTGCAGCCGGGACTCATCGATGCCGGGATGAAAGCCGGGTTGTGGAAAAAATCACAGCGAAAAAACCCCTACCTGGTTGGATTCCTCTCCTCCTGCGCCGATTCGATCCCGGATCAACAGCCACCGTCATCATTCTATCTGCAACTCAAGTCAGCGATTGACGATGAAAACAGTGTTGCACAACTGTTGCTGCGAGTGATGTCGCCATCCGGCCAGGCATTTTTGGCCACCGCAATCAAGGTGCTCAACAAACCAACGACCCAGGAGATGGTGACCACGACCCTGGATGTGCTGGCGGACTACTTCTCTGTCATGCGGCCGGATGGCGGGGTCGATGAGACTCTCGACAAGCTCGAACGGGATGCAGAGGACTACATCAATACTGCCCCGGATGAGTTGCAGGGAATCGTACGCAAGTGTGCAGATTGCGAACAACAGCTCTACTCCATGCGCCTGTTGTCAGGTCTGAGCTACGGTGTCATCCGCCCCTTTCTGGGTGATTCCACTGCGATCGGTTCCCTCATGAGACGCAAACTGGAACCCGTCATGACGCCGCTGCTGCTGCATCTAAAAAACCTGCAGCGCAGATAATGTATCATCTCAAAATCCCGTGCAGGCAAAACACGGGGTTTTTGAAAATTACTAAAAACCTCCTTAACACAAAGATTTTCGCTGAATTTATATGAACAAATCAACTGACATCACGACCAGGCTGCCTGAAATACTTCAGCAAGTGGATCGCCCCGGTAATTTTGCCACAGGCGGACTGTTTCACTTCTACTCGCCTGGACTGGTGGTCGAAGACATCGGCCCGATTGCCTTACCATTGTTGCCGATGCAGGCCGAGGCATTGATTGCCGCGGCACAGCCTGCGCCTTATGGCCGCGGCGAAGAGACGCTGGTGGATCGTGAAGTGCGGCGCACCTGGCAGGTCGATGCGAAGCAGTTGCGCATCGAAGGTGAGGGCTGGCGGGAAAGCCTGGTGCATCTGGTTGGGAGTATCAAGCAGTCGCTGGGGGTTTGCGGTGACGTAGAGGCGGAAATCTACAAGCTTCTGATCTACGATGCAGGAAGCTTTTTCGTCGAGCATCGCGACACGGAAAAGCGGGAAGGGATGTTCGCCACGCTGGTTATCACGCTTCCCTGTGATTATGAGGGTGGAGAATTAGTGGTGCGTCACCAGGGAGAGGAGATGTGCTTCGATCTGCATGCTGATGGGGTGGATCAGGTCGGCTATGCCGCTTTTTTTGCCGATTGCAAACACGAGGTGCGGCCGGTCACGGCTGGCTATCGACTCACGCTGATCTACAATCTCATCCGTACGGGCGCCGGGAGCCTGCCAAAACCGGCTGACTACTGCGAAGAGCAGCAGCAGGCATCAGAGCTCCTGCATGACTGGGCGCAAGCCAAACAGCAGGGTGATGAGGGTCTGCCGGAGAAGCTCATCTACCCGCTTGAACACGCCTATACGCCGGTGGAGATCTCTTTCGCCACACTGAAGAATGCCGATGCGGCGGTGTCAGCGGTATTGGTTGCCGCCGCTGAGCAGAGCGATTGCGAGATCTCCCTGGCGCTGATCTCCCTGGAGGAGGAGGGCGGTGCTGAACACCATGGCTATTATGGCTACAGCGGGCGGCGCTCCTGGGATGAAACCGACGAAGATGATTTTGAGATTATTGAAGTTTACGATTCGATTCAGAAGGTTGGCGAATGGCGCAAACCGGACGGCAGCCTGCCCAACCTGGGGGAGCTGGAATTTGACGAGGAGGAGCTCTGTCCACCCGATCTTTTTAGTTCGATGGATCCCACCGATCTCAGCTTCAGCGAGGCAACGGGGAATGAGGGAGCCTCTTTCGAGCGCAGCTATCACATCGCCGCACTGGTGCTGTGGCCAAAAGGGAGAACCCTGGCGGTCGTAGCACACTCCGCCGGGTTGTCCACCACTCTTCCGCTACTCGCTGATCTTGTACGACAATGGCAACAGGCAGAGGGTGATGCGAGCTCAGCTGCGCGCAGCGACGCTCTGGAGTTGGCGCGTCATATCAAGCAGCAATGGCCGAAGTCGGAATGGGAAAACAGCGGCTTGAGCCGGCAAGGCGATACGGCTAATTTTCTGACAAGTCTCTCTGGCCTTGGCGCAGTCGAAACAGCAGTTGAGTTTATCGAGCGGGTGATCATTGCCGGCGCCTATACAAAGGCAGACAATGAAGCCCTTGTGCGGGTACTGGAGCAAATGAGCGAAGCCGGACGCAGCGAACTGCTCGACAGGTTGTTCCGCAAAAAAGCTGTGACATGCATTGATGCCTGTGCAGATCTGTTGCGCAAGCTGACTCATGTCGACTATTTTCAGGATAAGAGCGCCACTTTAGGCGATTTTCCTTCCATGCTAACAGTCGCGTTGCCTGACGTGGCCAGAGCTGAAAAAAAAGGTTACAGGCGGCCCTCTGCTTGCGTTGTAAGCCCTCAGTTGGTGGTCGATTTAGTGGCAGGCATTGACCCCATCGATCCTCATTCGGCTTCAATTGTGGTGGAGTGGCTTTTGACGGGGCCGCAAGATATCGATATGGATGACGTGCTGCTGCCGGCAGCGCTCGATCTTAACAAGCTGGACGGAAATCAGGTGTCGGCCTCGATCCTTCATCTTATTGGAACTGTCAGAGAGCATTTACGCCAGCGGATTGACGAGGCTTTGGAATCTCCCGCAGATTGGAGCCGCCCTGCAAAACTCACCTGTCACTGTTCCCAGTGCAACGATTTGAGTTATTTCCTCGCCAATTCCATGCAAAGCGAATGGCGCTATAGAGCAGCGCAGGCGAAACGAAGTCACATGGAAGCAACCATTCGAAACAGCTCTTGTGATATCGATTATCACACCAGTAAAAAGGGAAGTCCACACACCCTGGTGTGCCGAAAAAACCAGAATAGCTACTATTCCAAGGGTGAACAGCGCAAGCGTGACGAACGTGATTTTGCGATGTTGGTGCAGTAATCCCTTGTTGTTTTTCGATTATGAGCACTTTACTTTTGTAAAAAATGTATCCATAATTACATAAAATACAGCATTAAGGTATTGTATGTACAAAAGATCAGCGCTAAATATACTCAAAGAAGCACTGCAAATATCGCCGGCCGTACTGCTCTCCGGCGCAAGACAAGTGGGAAAGTCAACGCTGTGTCTCTCTTTGGATCATGAATACAGGGTCTTTGATAGCCTTACGGAAAGGGCTTCTGCGCTAAATGATCCTATAGGGTATGTTGCCTCATTGCCAACCCACATTACCCTGGATGAGATACAAAAGGTTCCTGAAGTGCTTGAAGGCATCAAAATGGCGATTGATAAACAACGCCAGAATGGCGCCTTTTTTCTGACAGGGTCTGCAAATGTTCTGGATATGAAAAAAGCAAAAGAGACGCAAGCAGGGCGTATCGTCGAAATACCTATGTGGCCGCTGTCACAAAAAGAACTTCACAACAAAGCAGATGAAAATATAATAGATA
>JAQYVP010000039.1 GCA_030145485.1 Chromatiales bacterium | reverse complement strand
GCCTGGGTCGCCGACAACATTGCCAGCAACAGCATGATTTGTAGAACTCTCATGATACAGTTTGTGGCTTACGATCAAACCCCTATTCTAGCATCTGGATTGGGCTGATTTGGAACGGGGCGCGGCAAATCCGTTTACAATCACCTCGTTATTGTAAACGGATTAGAACCAAATAAAGGGTCAGGTTTGGTGAGTGTAAAAGGCTTGCGACGCCTGATAAATGAAGAGTAGGGCAGCAAGAGGTAAGAAGCGGCGCATTGATAGTCATCCCGAAGGCGTATGGCGATGCAGAAAATTAAAGTATCTCACCACTTGCCTGTTTGACAAAGGCGAGACCGATGGACAGCAACACATGAATAATCAGCGCAAGTAGATGAGGTGATTTGTGCAGTCACTGTCTTTCTGTCATTCATGGCATCAGTCTGAGGCGGTTATCCTGGTTGCTCTAACCATGAAATCTCCAAACATTGGTCACATCTGATACCGCTAATATCTCCAATTCTGTGCCTCACCAAGGCCGAGAGAGGCGCTTTTTTCCTAAAACGCATATGTGTCAGTCTATGTTCATTTGGGCTCTATTTTAAACATTAACGAATACAGGGTAGGTACAAACACCAGCGTGAGCACGGTCGCGAAGCCCAGCCCGGCCATGATCGTGATCGACATGTTGATAAAGAAAACATCGGAGAGCAGCGGTATTAGCCCGAGGATGGTGGTAGCAGCAGCCAGTACGACCGGACGAAGCCTGCTGACGGTAGCGTCGAGAATCGCGGTAAATCCCTCCTTGCCCTCCGCAATCTGCTGGTCGATCTCATCGATCAGAACGATGGCGTTCTTGATCAACAGACCGATCAACGACAGTGCGCCAAGCAGCGACATGAAGTCGAAGGCGCCGTTCGCTGCCAACAGGCCGGCCGAGATACCCACAATCGCCAGTGGCACCGTGAACCAGATGATCAGCGGCTGCCGGATCTTACCGAACAACAGGATGCTGGTGAGGATCATGAGCAGGAAGCCGACCGGCAACGAACGGCCGAGTCCGGTCTTGGCTTTTTGCGAGTCCTCATATTCACCACCCCATGAGAGACTATAGCCCGGAGGTAGTTCCATTGCCTCGATCTGTGACTTAACCCGGCCGAACAAGGGCGTTGCCAGCTCACCCTTTGGATTGCATGAGGCAATAATAGTGCGGATGCGATCACGAGAGCGCAGTACCGTGTTCTCGAATACTGTCTCGAATCCACTGACCACCTGTGCAGCGGGTACAGACTGGTTCAGCACGGGGCTCCACATAGTGACGTCTTGCAGGTTGCCAACATCGGCACGTTCGTCCTCAGGTGCACGCATCATTATCGGCAAGACCCGGATGCCATCTCGGTAGCGGCCAACCTGTGTCCCTTCAAATGCATAGCGCAGCGCCATTGCCAGGTTTTCGCGCGTAATACCGAGCTGCCTGCCAACCTGTTCATTGAAGATCGGCCGAACCAGTTTGACCGGCTGTCGCCAGTCATCGCGAATATCTTTTGCCTCGGCATCGGCACGCATTATCGCCTGGGCCCTCTCCGAGAGTTGCCGTAATACGATAGGATCAGGCCCGTGAAAGCGGGCCTCGATCTTTGAATCACGCCCCGGCCCTATACGCAGGGATTTAATGATCGGGTCGATCCATGGCATCTGCGTCTGCATGTACTCTTCAACCTTGTCCCAGACTGCGACAATGCGCTCCCTGGTGTCGGTTTTTACGATGATCTGGGCGTATGCCGAGGAAATCTCCCGTGGATCATAGACCAGCGTGAAACGCTCGTGTGGTCCTCCGATCACTGTCGTGGTTTGCTCGACACCTTCCAGAGTGCGGATATAATCGCTCACGCGGAGTGCATCTTCACGCGCCGAGCGAATATCGCTCCCCTCGATCTCCCACACATCGACAAAGAACATCGGCGTGTTGGACTCGGGGAAAAACGCTCGCTTGACATGGCCGAAGCCGATTAGGGCTATCACGAACAGACCCAGGACCACCGCCATCGTCAGCACGCGCCGGCGAATTGCGAGCGCTAGTAGACCCCGGAATGCTGTGAACAGCGCACCGCCATAAGGATCTTTTCCCGTTTCATTGCCTCCGTCGCCTCGCTTTATCAACAGCGAACACAGCAGCGGTGTGGCACTGATAGCCGTCACCCATGACAAGAGCAGGGAGTAGAGAATGACGTAAAATAACGATCCGGCAAACTCACCTGTGCTGTCGGGTGACAAGCCGATTGCCGAGAAGGCCAGAATGCCGATGATCGTGCCGCCAAGCAGCGCCCAGATCGTCTTGCTGACGGTTTCACGTGCCGCCATTGCCGCACGCATGCCGCCCTGCATACGTACGAGAATCCCCTCGGCAATCACGATGGCATTATCCACCAGCATGCCGAGTGCAATAACGAGTGCGCCCAGTGAGATACGCTGCAATTCGATGCCATTGAGATGCATAATCAGCAGCGTGCCAGCGACCGTGATCAATAACACCGCACCTATGATCAGGCCAACCCTGATGCCCATGAACAGGAGCAGTACGGCGAAGACGATCGCGACCGCCTGCCCGACGCTGACAACAAAACTACGAACTGAGTTGTCAACCTCTACAGGCTGGTTGTAGATCTCGGTCAATTCCATGCCAAGAGGAATAATGCCCATGAGTTCGTTGATGCGCCTGTCCAGGCGCTCTCCGACTGCGACGACGTTCTCGCCCGACTGTATCGAGATCCCGAGGGTCAGCGCAGGGCGGCCGTTAACGTAGTACATCTTGCCGGGAACATCCTCGTAGGCGCGTACAATCTTGGCGATGTCTTTCAGGTAGACGAGCTTTTTCTCATCCGATGCGATGAGTACATCACCGATCGCCACCACCGAAGTAAACTCACCTGTCGGGCTGATGCGCACATATTCTGGGCCAACCCGAACCTGGCCGGCATCAGCGACCACATTCTGTGATTCCAGAATGTTTGCGATCTGGGCAGGGGAGATTCCAAGCTCGCCGAGACGGGCCCGGGAGATGTCGACATAGACCATCTCGCGCTGTTCGCCGCCAATAATGACCTTGCGTACACCTGCTACCAGCACCATCTCCCGCTTGAGCCGGTCGGCGAAGTCCCACAGGTCACGCCAACTGTATCCCTGGCCTGTCAGTGCCAGATAAATGCCGTAGACATCGCCGAATTCGTCGATGATGATCGGTGCTTGTGCACCTGGCGGCAGCTTGGACTGCATGTCTGCGATCTTGCGCCGCAGTTCATCGTAGATGCCGGGGAAATCCTCGGCACGGTATTTGTCCTTGAACTCGATCTGGATATCTGACATACCAGGGCGCGAAATGCTCATTTTGATGTGCTTCACCTGCTCCATCCGCTGGAGCGCATCCTCGATGTGATATGTCACCTCGTCCTGGACCTGCTGGGCGGATGCCCCCGGATAGAGAGTGATAATTTTGGCAAGTTTGATCGTGAAGGCAGGATCTTCGAGCTTGCCCATGTTGTTGAAAGCCCAGATGCCCCCGAATACCAGAATGATGATAATCAACCAGGAGATCACCGGCCGCTCAACTGAATATTCACCAATATTCATGCTGTTATCTCCGCTCGCCATCCAGAAGCGCTACTCATCGCTGGTATTCCAGATCTTCGGGACGAGGCTCAGCCTGTTCAAGTTCGGGCAGGAGGGTAACTCGCATGCCTTCCACCAGGAACGGCGTTCCGGCTGTCACAATACGAACGCCAGGCTCAAGCCCCTCAAGCACCTCGATACCATCGCCAACGAGGCGCCCAACCTTTACTGGCTGTGGAGATACTGACATGCTGGCCTCATCCACTGTCCAAACCCGGGGGTCGAGCTTGTAATCTCCCACCACTGCACTGACGGGTACGGTAAAGATCATCACACTGTCGATATAATCCGAGAGATCCATAGTCACTGTGGCGGTCATGCCGGGAAGGACCCTCCCTTGCTCCCACTGCTTCATCAGGTAGGTGACCTCGAATGTCTGGGTCTTGGCGTCTGCCTTGGTAGAGATCTCCTTGAAAATCAGCGGATATTTGGCTTCAGACTGGCCTTCAAAGCTCGCAAAGACTGGTATCATGTCACTTGCTCTCGTCCCTTTTTCATCGTCACCTGCCTGGATGCCACGGATGATCGATTCAGGAGCGTCAAACTTCACTTCGAGCATCTCGACATTCTGCAGAATAGCGATTGTCTGTTTGGCCAGTACTTCTTCGAATCTCTCCACTTCACGCGTTGCGATCATGCCATCGAACGGTGCCTTGAGTTCGGTATACCCCAAATCCTGAGTGGCCGTATTCAGGGCTGCCCGGGCATTCTTGAACTCGGCTTCCAACCTGTCGAAGTCCACCTGGGAAATAGCACCCGACGCGATCAGTCTCTTTCCTCGCTCAAAATTCTTCTCCGCCTTCTCAAAAGTCGCGCGCTTGTCGTCCACTACAATCTGGTAGTCTGTGGGATCAAGCCGCGCGACCAGGTCACCTTCTTGCAGACGATCACCCTCCTTGACAGGGATCTCTTTCACGCTTCCAGGTATACGGAACGCAAGGTCGGCTCTTATCGCCGCCGCGATGCGGGCAGGAAACGAGCGCATTCCAGCAGCATCGGCACCGGCTATCACCATCGTCTTTACCGGCCGGGCGACGTCCTCAACCTGCGGCGGTGCTTTCTCGGTACAACCGACTAGTGCCCAGGTGGCTAGAAGGCTGCAGGCAATGATCAATTTTCTCTGCATCTGATTGGAAACCGGACTCTGTGGTGTATGTAACGGCATAATTCTCCTTCTAACTACGGTGCGGCATACCAACTGAAACTTGACAATGTGTTTCACTGGATTGCTTTGCTGCGCTCGACAACCAATAAAGTGGCTATGATGTGGACTTGTTTGCAAAACCTAGAGGAACTTGCGCTGTACCACCTCTGAAAAAAACTAACACAACATATAGTAGGTGAACTATCTGTCACCACAAAATATAGATGACATAGTCTGAAAATGTTTACAGCGCAAGTCTCTCACCTAGGGCTACACTTGTAATATAGAAATCGTCGAGTGTCTATCCACATTGCGTCAATAACCTAGGCATCAATAGTTTATTTTTAAAATGGGGTCTCCATTTAGCTGTACTGATCACTACATTTTGTAGGCAATTGAGCACTTTTATACGCATTACCCACGATATATTGAGGATGGTACAGTAACGTGGAGACCCCATTATTTTTAATTCGCGATACAAGGCCGATGGATTCTGATCCAAATCTTCAGCAAGTTTCACTAGTCGATATAAACTGATCATCGAGCCCTAGGGAGAATTCAGACAACCCCATGAACTACGAAGAATTTGTTGCAGATTTACCTCTAGACAGAACGATCAGATTCTCCTCTGCTGAGGAGAACGAAGAATTTATGCGTGCTTACGGTGTTGAGCAGGAAGTAAGGCAGCTGGGGAGAGGTGAGTTTCAATGTGACATGATCGCACGAAGTTCAGAACAAGCGGACCTCTATTCGGACAGATTCAACAGAGCAGTTTCTGTTCGCCTTGAGCCACCCACAGGCATGCTCGGGTTTCTCTTCCCCAGGAGTGTGAGTGGACAGTTTATGGCTTGCGGTACAAATGTGAGTGATAAGCTGATCATTTTTCCTCACGGCACTGATCTGGATATCGTGGCACCAGCCCTGCTCGGCACGGAAGCAATCACGATTTCGAGCGCAAAATTCACCGAAATGTCCGAAGTGATCTGTCCGCTCGCCGCTCGACCGATCGGCGTGACAATAATTAAGGAGAATGCTGGCGAACTGCACAAATTACGACAACGCATTCTCGATTTAGTGACTCGGCCTGAGCCTGGTCCAGATCCTGAAGAGCTCTCCAATCTGCTCACAGAAGCGGTTGCCTTTTTCGGCGATTCCTCAACTAATAGGGAAGTGGCAGACCCAATTCTCACCGATCGAAAGCGCATTGCTAGGCTGGCTCAGGAATTCATCCATGAGCACTACAGCCAGGTGCTCCACCTCGAGGATCTCTGCCGCGCAACAAACGTCGGAGTTCGGACACTGCAACGTTGCTTCAAGCTGTATTTTGCCATGAGCATTACAGACTATTTAAAGAGCATTAGACTTAACGCAGTCTTCCGCGATTTACACAGTGCACACCCCTCGCAACATACTGTCGCGGAGATTGCTCTGCGCAACGGGTTTTCACACCTTGGAAGATTCTCTGTACTATTTCACGATCGCTTCGATGAATTGCCGCGAGAAACTCTTAGACGGTAGCTGACCTAAAAGCCATGATGTCAATGCAATCACTTCGAGACCACTTCGATGTCGGAATGTCCTCCTGTACGGGATATTGAGAATTTCTCAGGCCGGCCAAGCAGCACTTCCCCTGAAGCAGAAAACTGCAGCTTGATCCCTGTAGTGTATACGGCTTCAAGGTCGGCGCTGAAATCGAAGCTAACAGAGTCAAGACCACTGGCATAGCAGTCATCTTCTTCAGGATCTCGTGAGCAGCATCAGAAGGTGACTGAGCCAGGGCTGTGGTGCTCTATATTGCTACGTTAGCAGTAAGAGGAAAATGTGTGATCGTGCTTTCATCAGAAGAATCCTCTTTGTTTCATGAATTGCGCGTTGCGCAAATATATCTCTCTAATTCTTTATTGTCTTTCCCGGATAACCGGGTGGAATGTGCCAGAAGCGATGCTCCCCTTGCACAAGTGGTCGTCCCGGGCTTCCGGGGTCAAGATCATCACGGAGCATCAGCACCACATCAGAGCTCACTGTAGGAGCATTGCGGAAGTAGCTGTGACCATAGCGGTCACCCTGTGAAACCTTGGCGTCTGTGGCACCTGAGAAATCGATAAACGCAAAGCGCTCAATCAGTTGCTCGACCGACTGCATCACCTCTTTCAGGGTTTCATCCAGATTCTCCTCACTGACTGTGCCCAGACGCCCACGGGGACTCCTAAACAGCCTGTTGGCAAAACCGATGGCCTTGTCCTGTGGCGAGGAATAGATAGTGAAACGGTTGACACTCAGGGCAAGATGGTCACCTCCAATGCGCTGTCTCGCAACCTGTAAATCCAGGTCTGGCGCAGCAAGGACGAAGTTGTGGATCTTGTAGCGTTTCACCGGGTCGATACCCGCGGTGCGGGCCCCGATGGTCAACTCACGCAGCGCCGCAACGGCAACGTCAGCGCCGCGGCTATGCGCGATGACGTGGATCTTCTCGACCTCTGGAAAGCTCGAGATGTAACTCAGGACTTTTCTCAGGTGATATATGGAAAATTCGCTCGACTCACGGCCGTAGGTATAACCGAACATTCCAGGGTATCCCGCTGGCCATGTGTAGATAATCGGCACGCCGGTTCGCCCGAGGAAGTGCCACAGTTCGGCCATGGCAAAAGCGGCGTCGTCGAAAGTGTTGTTATAGCCGTGGACATAGATGAACACCTCTTTTCGCGGGGTCAATGTGAGTTGCTTCATGATTCGGTTCCGAATCGCTTCTGTTGCTTGTTGCTCCTCCTCCACAAGGCTAGGCTTGTCTACTATTTTGCCATCGACCATGTTGAACGGCAGTGGTATATTCGGACCGCGAACGATCTCTGTCACATCCCGCAACTCGAGTTCCACAGGATTAAGCCGTTTCTGCGTACGGCTGCCTCCAGCAGTTCGTTCCAGGTGATGTCGACACCAAGATCCACCACAGTGGTACCAAATGCCAGGGAGTTTGAGCGTCCATAGCCATAGCGCAGGTTACCGTTCTCATCCTGCTCTGGAACCCTATCGGTGATGTAAAATAGCGGCACCTCCGTGCTCTTCAGCGGCTGCGCCAGGTCGGCATATACATCTTGCTCCGGCTCTACATACACATTAGGTGTTGGCATCATCACTCTCGGCCCGGAGGCGCATCCTGTGAGGAAAAACAGGAGGAGTAATAGAAGGCAGCTAGGATTGTGATGAATTCCTGTCATTTCTGGGTCTAATAATTATCAGATGTTTGCTACTGTACATGAAGCAAATCGATACCGGTAGGATGATGAGATGACCACACGGCAGTGCAGGTAAATCTTTTGTTCAATCCACCTTTGAATTGGAGTGATACAGCTCCAGTGCTTGTGGGCTATATATGCACTGGCATCTGCATAACCTGTCAGCAGCTATTTTTCTCGGTCCGCTGTGGAGCAACTCCAGCCAATCGCTGAATCAGTAGTTTGAACAGATTTGGAAGGGTGCGGCGAATGACTGCAGCTTACTCATTGGAGACATTCATATTCTCGGAAAGATAAAGATGTGATCCTCAAAATCAGAGTAGGAAGTTTAGGAAATCCAAGCCTGCTTTATTGGAGCAATTGATAGAAAGATTGATAATTTCAAGGTTTTCGTTTGAGAAGATGGTGGTAAAATAATTTCCCACAGTTTTTTTTACGAAATTTTTCTACTGTGGATGTACCAGCCAGCGGTGTACATAGCAACACTGGCTGCAAATGAAGGGAGTTCCTCCGTATGGCATGTCCACCGCACACCATACCCTTAACTTTCTGAGTTTTGCCGCATTACCTGCGAAAAGGTTTTTCTAGTAAGCAGAAAGAAGTGTACCTGAGTATGTCGTAAAACTGCTCACCTCAGCATCTCTCAGCCTACTCCTTGACAATCTTTTTCAGCGCATCGACATTCGCCGAAGCGTATCCATGTTCGTGGACTTCAAAAAGTCCGTCACGGCGTAATTCGGCAATCAGTCGGCTGGCGGTTTCTGTTGTAACGGAAAGAATGTTGCCCATATCCTTTCTGCCGGGCAGTATAAATTGATCTTCATTGCAAGTCTCTGCAAGCCAGATCAGCAGGCGTACAACACGATAGCGGGACGGCCCTGTTGACAATTTGGTAAGCCATGTGTCTGAGGTAGCAAGTGCGTCCTGCCATTTCTTCATCAGGTTTTCATGAAGTTCAAGGCTCTTGGTTGAGAAGTCGAGAACGATTTCGGCAGGAATTTTGCACACCCTGATTGTTGTCATCGCAATGGCATCATGCTGATATGTATTTCCCGATGTCACTGCCTCGATTCCGGCAAGGTCACCTCTTTTCAGTAACCTGACGATACGCTGTTCTCCTGTCGGGAGTTCTTGCTCCAATTTGAGAACACCATCATGCAGAGTGTAGAGATACTCTGTTGGCTCACCGACACCATAGAGTTTTCCCCCCTTCTCAATCACCTCGGAATGGATGGGTGCGTCCATGTTGTGTAAATCTTCCGGAGTGACATTGGCAAAGAGTGCAATATCTCGTGTAGGGCAAGATACGCACATTTCAGAAGGGAAAAATGTGTGAAAATCTTCAAGTCTCGCTGTTGTGTCCATAGCGGCAACCGTATTTACATGACTATAGACAATTAGTATATCATGATATTCTTAATTGATAAATGTCAACCTTTTCTTGTGGGCTGTGTATCTGGGTGAATAGCATGAAAATCTCCGTATCGATTGGCATCTGTCTTCGGAGAGCAACAGCCAGCGGTGTGCTGAATAACACTGGCAGTAAATGAAGTGGATTGGTAACTGAGTGGATCTAATCTCCGTACACATCTGGATCACTGGCATTTACCGTTTTGCCTTCGCTACAGGCTACAGCTGAAGCGTCCTGAGCATGACCTGAAAAGGCTCGTTTTTCGCAGTTGCTTCTACTCCCCTCTCAACCTCGATTCCCCATCCCTTCCGAAATGTCTCCTTCACGCCCTGAGTCATTCCGTCAAGTCTGTTCAACCATTGAGAGCTGTTTCAATAGTGGAGAGCCGCGGCGCTGAAGGGCCTTCAGATACCGTGATTCATCGTATGGTGTACGCGTTTCCCAACAGCGATACAG
>JAQYVP010000028.1 GCA_030145485.1 Chromatiales bacterium | reverse complement strand
GCCCGCAACTTCACGCATCCAGTAGAAGAGTTCAATCTTGTCCTGGACAACCATGAATCCCAGAGGTGTATCAGAGTAACGCTGCAGGTAGACTTGCAGAATGCCCGCGCCTGTGAGGAACAGCGTGATGAACACCATGGAAACGGTCATCAGCCAGAAAGACCACATCTCCAGCACCTGCGCCTTTGGACCATTCGCCACACGTCCACGCATGATCGGCATGGAGTAGGAGATGATCGTCAGTACGATCATGACATAGGCTCCATAGAAAGCCATGTGTCCGTGCGCCGCCGTGACCTGGGTTCCGTGCGTGTAGTAGTTGACCGGAGCCAGGGTATGCAGGAAGCCCCACACGCCGGCGCCGAGGAAAGCCATGACCGCGGTTCCAAGAGCCCACAGGGTAGCTACCTTGTTGGGATGCTCGCGACGGCGTTTGTTGACCACATTGAAGGCAAACAGGGTCATGACGAAGAATGGTATCGGCTCCAGTGCGGAGAAGATCGAGCCAAACCACTGCCAGTAACCCGGCGCACCAATCCAGAAGTAGTGATGGCCTGTTCCGATAATACCGGAGATCAGGGTCAAGGCGATGATGATGTAGAGCCATTTTTCGATCACTTCACGATCGACACCGGTAATCTTGATCAGTACGAAGGCCAGAATGGCGCCCATAATCAGTTCCCAGACTCCCTCTACCCATAGATGCACGACCCACCACCAGAAGTACTTGTCCAGTACGATATTGACGGGATTGTAGAATGCGAACAGGAAGAACACAGCCAGACCGGTCAGACCCGTCAGCAACACGATGGTGACAACGGTCTTGCGGCCGGTCAGTACGGTCATGCCGATATTGAAGAGGAACGCCAGTACCACAATGACTATGCCGATCTTGGTTATCGTCGGTTGTTCAAGGAATTCCCGTCCCATGGTTGGCAGCAGATCATTCATCGTCAGTTTTGCAAGTTCAGCATAGGGAACCAGCAGATAACCGAGAATCGTTGCCGCGCCGGCAATCAGGAAGATCCAGAACATCAGCTTGGCCAGCCAGGGGGCGTAGAGCTCACGCTCGGCCTCTTCAGGCACCAGATAGTAGGAGGCGCCCATAAAACCAAACAACAGCCATACGATCAGCAGGTTGGTGTGCACCATACGTGCAACATTGAAAGGAATGTATGGGAACAGCAAGTCGCCCATCACATATTGTAGTCCCATGAGAATGCCGAACAGTATCTGTCCGACAAAGAGACCGATCGCCGCTATAAAATAGAGCTTGGCGACAGATTGAGATTGATATTTCATGATACGACTCTCCCTTAACCCTGAATGTTTGGTGGCCAGTTTTCGGTATTGACACCACCGACATACTCGAGGAAATCCGCCACACCCTGCAGTTCTTCTTCAGTGAGATTGAACTGTGGCATACTGCGACGGCCCGGAACGCCATCTTTCGGACGACTCATGATAAACGCCTTCACTGCAGCCTTGCTGCCGTATCGCTTGACCACGTTTCCAAGTTCCGGTGCAAAATAGGCACCCTCTCCAAGCAGTGTGTGACAACCAATGCAGTTATTCACTTCCCACACTTTTTTACCCAGAGTGACACTTTCGTTGATTGCCTGACGGTTGTCCCGTTCGGGAAGTTGCGAGACGGTATCGAACGTGAGGCCGAAAAACAGCAACAGGAAGAACAGCGATCCTCCATAGTAGATGTTTCTCGCCATCCCTTTTGTAAAGGTTTCTTTCATGACGTACCCTTTCGATTGAATTGACTGAGTTAGAGTGCGCGATATTATCACGGATCCGCGACATTCCATTGATACAAATCAAGTCAGGCGGAATTTTGCTGCCTATATTAAAAAAACGCCCTATACATCAGCAGATTACCCGTTTATCGGCGTATAGTGTGAATCTATAACAAGTACTAATACGCCTGCAGACAATGCATTGACATCACTCACTACTATTCATTACCATGCACTACTCAATCTACTCGGGACTGATTTCTGGACAGCTCAATGAAAAAGCGCGCACTGATGACCCTCAAGGTAATTCTGATCGGCCTGCTGGTGGTTGCCACCATCGTTGCGACGGTGCAACTGGGCATCAACAGCCCGGTTCCCTGGTTGCTCGGCTTCCTGGTCGTTACCCTCTCTGCATACAATAAACTGTGTGACAAACACAAATTCATCAGATGGAAACAGGAGTACAGTGTCGGCATTAAATCCATCGACAACGAACATCAGAAACTGCTTGGCCTCATCAATCGATTCCTCACCGCCTCACGAGACCATCCCAGCACCTTTTATGAACAGGAGGCGCTGGAGGAGTTGGTCGACTACACCAGATACCACTTCAAACATGAGGAGGCATTGATGGAGAAACACGGCTATCCCGATCTCGAAGCGCATAAAAAGGAGCATCAGGCAATGGTGGCGCGTGTCAACGAACTCGTCGAAGACTACAATATACGTGGCCAGGAGGCGCTGGAAGATACCGCTGCTTACCTGAAACACTGGCTGGTCAACCATATCCAGGTCGTCGATCAGCAGTATAGCGATTACATGCATAAGCGTGGCGTACATTAATTCCGTGAAAATCCCTCAAATAGACGTATCTATCCCATCGGCATTCTCTACAAAATCCCTGATCAACGTTATTGTTATTCTCGGCTTCTCCACTCTGCTTCAGGCGCAGGAGGCGACCCGGGACGCCGAAATTAAAATCGATCTCGACAACGGAGATGACATCAACCAGGTTTGCGCCGGATGCCATGGTGAATACGGTCAGGGCGACAAGAGCGGCGAGTATCCGCGTCTGGCCGGTCAGCCGACTGGCTTTCTCGCCAAACAACTCTATCTGTTTCAGAACCGCACCCGACCCAACATGCCGATGGTCGAACACGTCGACGAGCGCCAAATGCCACCACAGGACATTGCGGATGTCTCCGCTTATCTCAATCAAATCTCCCTGCCGACACGCCTCCCCCCGGCCAACGAAGAGGATCCGGACTTCGATGCCTACCAGAGGCTGCTGCAAACCAAGAAGCTGATGCAGATACCTCGTGCAGAGGGCGATATCGACAAGGGCAAAAAGCTCTACAAAAAGGAGTGCAGAAGCTGCCACGGCAAGCTGGCAGAAGGCGACGAGAATGACAGCTCACCGATGCTTGCCGGTCAATATACGAACTACCTGTGGCGGCAGGTCGACAAGTACCTGAACAGGATCCGCATTCATGACGAAGAGGATCCTGAAGAGGAGTTGCTCGCGGATTTCACGCATGAAGAGATCCGTGACATCTTTGCCTATGTCTCGATACTGGATGATTAACCGTAGGAGCCTGCCTCAAACTGACGAGGCATGAAAACATTATTATTCTCTCGCCAAGACGCTAAGCTCGCCAAGAAAAATCCTTTGCGTCTTGACAAGAGTCATTGTGGAAATTCGACTTATCTATAAAGATGTTGGGGCTCAGGGATTACCAGTACCAGGGATGAGGCCTGAGGTCTGTAGGAACTGCAATGGCGTTATCTGACGTTGTCAACACCTTCGGTCAGGATCTGCTTCGCCGCTACGGCGAGCGGGTGCACAAGCTGGCGATCAACGCCGGCTTCACCTGCCCGAACCGTGATGGCAGCAAGGGCCGCGGCGGCTGCACCTTCTGCAATAATGTCTCGTTCAACCCCACGGCGCGCAAGGCTCCCGGCGTTGCCGAGCAGATAGAGGCCGGACGCCGGGTGCTTGCCCGGCGCACCGGCGCGAGACGATTTATTGCCTACTTCCAGGCCTACACCAACACCTATGCGGATGTGGAGCATCTCGAGAGGCTCTACCAGCAGGC
>JAQYVP010000004.1 GCA_030145485.1 Chromatiales bacterium | reverse complement strand
CTGGATGGTCTCGTCACGCTCGTTCTCCGCAGCAGCCATTGACTGGGTTGCGCGCCATGTCCAGGGTTTGGTGAGGTTGCGCGGCCAGATACGATTGCCCCAGTCATCCTCGAGTTTCTTGCCAGAGAGGATGTTACCGCGACCCTCCTTGCCATGGCATTCAGAACAGGATTTTATAAAAGCCTGTTTGCCTTTGGCCACAGACTCCTGTGAAAAAGCGACCTGCCCGTCCAGCGGCTCCACATCGGTAATGACCTGAAAATCCGTTTTGATATAGAAGCCGTCGTCATCGAAGGCCTCGTCATCCGCATCCTCAGGCGCCCAGGCCACGGTGACATCAAAGCCCTTGATCACCGGAACCAGGCTGCTGATCTGCTCATCTGTCAACAGCGCACGCCCCTTGATGCCCCAGCCGGGCATGGCGGTTCCGGGAAGACCAAACTTGATGGTGTTGAAGTGATCCTCGTTACGCGGTAGTTGCGTACCGGGCGAGGTTTTATATTTGAACAACGCCAGACTAAAATCCCTGGGTTTGGGATACATCAACTCCATCGCCACGCCGTCGCCGGCTCCCTGCTCACCATGGCAGACTTCACAACGGAATTTGTAGAGCGCCCTGCCCGTCAGGTTCTTGCGCCTGGCAAGCACCTCGTCCTTCATACCGGTCACGGCTCTGGAGATCTCCGTATCCCAGATGCGCGGCACCTGACCGTTGTAATCGAACAGGAAATTGATCACATTCCAGATATCCTGCTCGCCAAGCATCTCGTGCCACACCGGCATGGCCGAGTTCCACGGCGTGCCCTCGACCGGCAGCCCCGGACCACCGCTGGCGATGCGCCAGAAGAGGAATGCCTCCTGCAGTTGGGGAATGATGGTCGGATCCTGAAAGTTGATCGGCTGGGGGTTGAAACCCTGGCCATACTGCCCCTGGCCGTCCAGCAAATCGCCATGGCAATAGAAGCAGTTTTGATAGTAGATGTCCCGTCCGGCCGTGACCGACTCCCTGTATTTCTCCCAGCCGGCCTCTTTATCTTTCGCCAGGGTGTCGAGAATATCACTGCGCACCGGATTTTCAAGGGTAGCCAGATCAAAGGTTTTATTGAACACCTTGAGCTTGGCAGGAGGCGCCGGATGCACCTGGCGCAGCTCTACCGGGGCTTCATTGGATGGCTTGACCATTCCGTAGGTAACGTAGGCCACCAGCAGCGGCACAGCAATCAGAAAAACCCAGCGCAATATCGACTTGTTGTCATCGCGCAGCGTGGAGAGAATCGGCGCCTTGAACTCGGCCCATTTTTTGTCATCAAAGGCAAAGTAGAGCAGGATGCCGATGATGGTGATGATCATATACTGGATCATCAGCGTCTTCGGCAGCAGCGGCGGGAAGGCGTTGTCAAAAATCAGCCAGGCGGCGGCGGCGGCAATCAGGGCCTGCCAGAATGCGCTAATCCTGAAACCTTTCATCCTTTTTTCTCCGCCAGAAAATCCACAATCATCTGCAGCTCGTTGACCGTCATTTTTGTGCCGAAATCAGCAGGCATCGCCGGGGGGAAGCCTTCCACCATCACGGCATTGGGATCAAGAATGCTCTGCCTGATCTCATCAGCAGTCAGGCGCTCCCCGACATCAACCAGCCCGGGGCCCACCAGGGTGTCGTTGCTGTCCATGGCATGGCAGGTGAGGCAGGCATATTTGGCCATCGCTTCATCGGCAGTGGCCGCCGGCGCGGAGGTAGCGGCGCTCTCCCCGGCAGGAGCAGCTGCCACTTCCGCTGCCTCCTCGGCCGTGGGCAGGGCAACCGTCACCTCGTTGCCGTCCTTTGCCTGCAGCCAGGCGGTGATAGCGTCCATCTCCATAGAAGAGAGCTCGATGGGTGCCTTGTCGACCACGGGCATCGGGGACTCGCTGTCATTGCTGCCCTTCTTCCCCCAGGTTGCCACCACGTACTTGTTCGGATCGAGCATCGATTCCAGAATGTAGCCGGCCGCATCTTTCGCCTCTCCCTGGTAGCGCTCATCCGCCAGGCGCTCTGCGCTCAGCGCCACCATATCCTCACCCTGGATATCCGGCGCACGTCCCAGCGGCGGCGGTTTGTGGCACAACGTGCAGGTGCCCTTGTTTTTGAAGAGATCTTCACCCAGGGCGACGAAGTCATCCATGGTCAGCGAGCCCAGATCAACCTTCACATCCACCGGCGCCTCGCCTTTCATCTGCGGCAGCAGGTAGGTCAGTAGAGAAAAAACCAGTGTCAGGCCGAGACTGAAACCGAGTGTTTTGAAGAGTATCTTCATGCACCCTTTCCCGCTGTGACAGGCTTCACCTGCCGGGTCTCGCTGAGATTAGCGACCCAGAACATGAACAGCAGGCACAATAGAAACAACACGGTGACCAGCGTGATCATGTTGCCGGCATAGGCGATGGCCGGAATAAAGTTATCCGGCGAGTTGTCTTTCATCACGGTATAGACATGCCAGTGCGTTTTGACCGAAGAGCGCACATAACCCATCAGTCCCATCAACCAGGTGAAGGCGATCGGCAGAGCGAACAGCGCATATTGCGCCCGGTCGGGAATGCGTCCCCAGTGCGACGGCAGGATTTTGGCATTCTTGAACATCAGGGTATCGATGATGATGCCGGAGATGATCACCACCAGCGTGGATACGACCTGCGCGACAGAAGATCCCACCTTGTAGACCGTGTTGGTGAAATATCCGTAATAGACGCCGAGGAAGATGATATTGGCAATGGCCACCACGTAGATCGCCACCATCAGCGCATTGCCGGCAGGCGCCCAGCTAACCGTCGCCACCTTGTCGGAACGCCGGTAGAGCTGAAATGAGAGAAAGGTCACGATCAGCATCAGGTTCACCGCGATATTCTTCGCCGGCATGATACCCAGGGGGCCAAGAATGCTGTGGTGGGTGCCGCCGAGCAGTGAAATTTCTGAGGCGGAGAGCATCAATGTGTGCGGCGTGATCCAGATCAGAAAGGTGACCACCAGCACCAGGGCGATGAACTTCACCAGCCATTTGTAGCGCTCCGAGCCGTCGGTGCGCGACATGCCGGCCCACAGATAGAAGTTTCCCGCCAGCAGAATGGTGCCGATGAGCACCGCCTGAAGGATAAACAGCCATGCCAGGATGCCGCCCATCGCCGTGATGCCCATCTGCTGTGAGTAGGCGTAGATCTCCGCCATCAGCCAGTATCCGGCGAACGGCAGCGGCAGAAATGCCAGGATGGCGATGAAGTTGGAGGTGTAGCCCATCCAGTCGTAGTGCGCCCGCTTCTCGGGGTCATTGGTGCTGAGAAACTTGAATGCGGCATAGGCGCCTACCACGGCGCCGCCAAATGCGATATTGGCGATGAAGCGGTGCAGGTTGATCGGATTCCACAAGGGGCCCTTCATCACCTCCCAGATATTGCCGACAACTGCCCCCACCTCGTTGACGCCTGAAGGCGCCATCATGAAGGTCGCCCAGGAGTTGGCCAACACCATGATGGTCAGCCCCGAGGCATTCAGCATCAGGCCGAGCGAGAGGTGCACCCACTTTTTGTTGCCGTAGCGGAATGCATTCCAGCCATAGTAATAGGTGTAGAGGAAAAAGGTCTCGAAGAAGAACAATCCCGCATACACCAGCAACTGCGCGCCGAACACATGCATCATGTAAGCCATGAAATCCGGATAGAGAAGAAACAGCGCCAGTGTCAGCGATCCACCGAAAATCGCCGTGATGGAGAAGCCGGTGAGGCTGATTTTCATGAACTCATGCGCCATGTCATCGTAGCGTTCATCACCGGTAAACAGCCCTACCAGCTCGATGATCAGCACGAACAGCGGCACCGCCAGCACCAGCGCGCCGAAAAAGAGATGCAGCTGCGCCAGCACCCACACAATCGCCCTGCTGCTAACGCCGATATCGGGGTAATTCGAACGCATCGGCCGCGGTGCGGCCATGGGTTCGACCGCTTCTTCTGCTGCTGCAACTTCAGATTCAGCTTCCAGCGGAGGCTCACCCGCCAACTGGATGCGGCCAACAGGTGCTATGCGGTCTGCAACATTGCTGACACCCGGCTCTGCTGCCTGCAGCGCAGTGGAAATACCCAGAAACAGCAGCATCAACAGTAGCGGCAAGGGAAACAGCTTTATGAATTTGCCATGCATCATACTCAGACTCCAGTTGCTGCTCATCCTGCAGGTGTGAGATCCATATTCAAAGGCAGGCCCTGCATGCCCATGATGAGATGATTCAATCCATAAAAAAGCATCAGCACGATCGCAAAAGCAATCACCACTGACAGCAGCGTACTGAAGATGCCCATTTTGCGTTTATCTGCCATCTGTTTTCCCAATTTCTCTTCCACTTGATTTTCCATCACTTGCCCCGCACTAGTACAACGATGCTTAAATATCTAGCAGTAGGGCCAATGCCAAAATACGTCATCCCAACGAAGGCCGGGATCCATAGAATCAACCACTTACAGGTCGATACGCATGGATTCCGGCTAAAAGACTGCCGGAATGACGAGGCTTTTCGAGGGTATCTGTTGATAGATACTTATGCACTCTTGTACTAGAAACATTTATTCACTAAAATCTTTACAAATGAGTCTGGTTTTAAAAAAATCTCTCGCCAAGACGCAAAGCTTCCGCATCCCTGCTCACGCCCCTGACCTACATCCATATAGGCCAAGACCGCAAAGGTTTTTCTTGGCGAGCTTGGCGTCTTTGCGAGAAAAAATAATTTCTTCCATGCATCTTCAGTCTGAGACCTGGCCTCTCTAGCCATGATGAACCGTGACACCGCCCGAATAGATCAGCAGCCAGTAGAAAAACACCAGGATTGCCACCAGAACCCCGACAAACAGTTTTGGACCCCAGTTCTGCTCTTTTTTCGAGGCGGCCTGCATGGCTTCTCTCTCTTCAGGCGTTTCAGCCATGCTCATCTCCTGACGGAATTCAATAGACAATATCTTTAAAAATATAAGCACAAATCGAGCCAGTAGATAAGAACCCGTCGATTAACATAGTTTTCAGTTTGCAATAAAGAGATAGAACAGAAACCACCTCCTGCATACTGCATACTGCCAACTGAAAACTTGTATATAATTTGCACATTACGACCTATTCAACACCCTTCACCGGCTATAATTGAATAATTCATTCAATTCCCCCCTGATTATTGCAGGCTTGCAACTGGCATAGTATCTGCATATATTAATGATCTATAGTCAATCCATCAGCTAACCAGAATTAACAATATGACCCTTCAACAAGAAACTCGGGATGTTTTGTGCCAACTTCTTCAAACTGGCGACGAAGCCGACCGCTGCTACGCTGCCCGCACCCTGGGAATACTGGGGGACAGGGAATCGGTCGATACGCTGATCAAACGACTCAGAGACGAAGATGTGGATGTATCCATCGATGCAGCCGAAGCCCTGGGGAATATCGGTGCGACTGAAGCGGTTCCCGCATTGATCGAATCTCTTGAAAATGACCCCAGCGGCGAAGTCTGCACCATGATCGCCGAAGCGCTGGGCAAGATCAGAAGTTCGGAATCCATTGATCCACTGCTGAAGATTTTGTTGCAGCGCCCCGACTATCTTGAGTGGGACGATGACTGGGATACCTGGTGGGATGTTCAGAAGGAGGCTGTCAAGGCGCTGGGATTACTCAAGGCCGAGAAAGCCGTCGACGCCCTGCCCGGCTTGATTGATGACGACAAGCAGCAGGATATCGAAGTCGATATTCTCAACACATTGATCGATATCTCCGCTGCAGGCGAGGCGCGGGTCATCGAACGTCTGCAAAACCAGCAGAGCCTGCCGCCGCAGCGCCGGCGCGCGGCGCATGCGCTGGCAAAGTCCGTTACGCCGGATGCAACTAAAGCACTCGGACGCGCCTTGCGAGACAATGCCGCACAAGTGCGCGCCGAGGCCGCCCTTGCACTGGCCGAGAAACAGGCAATCAACTATCTGGGCGCTCTGCTGCTGCTGCTCAAAGACCCGCATGAAGAGGTCCGCCAGGCAGCAATTAGAGCTATTACCCGTCTGACGAAAGATAACGCAAATGCCAGTGAACTTCAGGAGGCACTCGAATCGATGCTCAGCGATCCGGACAGCCAGGTGCGCGCCACACTGCTCACTCTGCTTTTACCTGTCGTGGCTGACAATCCGCTCTCCGAACAAAACTTCCAGGCCGTAATCGAGTGCATCAGCGACTCTGCTGCAGAGACTGCCGCAGCCGCCTGCGCCCTGCTGGGCGCCAACGCCGATCCGGCCGCTATCACCCCGCTGCTGTCACTGATTGACGATGCCAACGGACATCCGATGGTGCGCCGTGAAGCCGCCATCTCCGTCGGCAAACTGGGCCGCATCGATGCGCATGTCATGGAGACACTGGCAAAAGCAGTCACCGATAAACAGCAGACAGTCAGACTGGCGGCGCTCACTGCACTGATGGCGTTGGAAAATTCAGGCGCGCTCATGGAGGAGGATAACGTGACAGATGAGAACAATCCCGTGCCTCGTCCGCTGGAGCTGGTGATAGGAATTGCTATCATCGCAGAGCCGCCCTCCCCGGCAGACGAAACTGCAAAAGATGAGGATGACACCAAGGAGCAACTAGCTGAAGCAGAAACCGGTGATTCAGCGCAAGTTCGGCAGAGCACTCCGGAAGTGACTGTAGATAGCATCGACTTGCCGGAAACAGCAGCGCAAATCGTCCAGGAGGGCGAGGTTGAAGCCGCCACCTCCACACTCGATGCCATTGCCATGGAGAATGTGGAGTCGATGATGAATGCATCATCGCCAGCTGCTGAAGAGATCATCGAGGATGAAATCACCCGTGAATACAGAGGCATAGTAAAACAGAACAAGGCAATGATGCGGCGCATCCGCTCTCACCGCAACAGCGATGTGCAGCCGGATGTTCGCCGCCTGGCAGTCAGGGTGCTGGCCGCAACAGATGCCCCCCTGGCGATCGACACCCTGATTCAGTCGCTCAACGACGATGACCCCCTGATACGGCGCGAGGCTGCAGAGTCCATAGGCGTCGTTGCCCGTCGTAGTCAGCAGATACCACAGCTCATGGATGCAGTAGGCGCTCTGATTACGCAGCTGGCGATCGGCGATATCGATCACAAGGTCAGCTGCGCGCGAACACTGAGCTACCTCGGAAACCGTGCTGCGCTGGTTCCATTGATAGAAGCGACCAAAGCACCGGAATACACCTTGCGGATACAGGCCATCGACGCCCTGGTGAGACTATCGCTCAATAGCCGTGACTCGGATGAAGCCGGCCACATGGTGGTGCGGAACGTGCCGCAGCTGAGCATCGCACGCAAACTGATGGAAAACCTGGATGATGACGACATGGGCATTCGGGTTGCGGCCACCAAAGGTCTGGCGCAAATATTAAAGCCACTGAACGAGGAGACTTTCACCCGTAAAGTCATCAAAAAAGTCGTATCGAGTGTCATGCTCAGTACTGGGGAGGAGGCGCGCCTCCTCGGCAGGGCGCTGCGTCAGTTCGACACCAGAATCGGCAACGAGGAGTTGCTGACCCGACTCAAATCAGCCGAAGACAGCCTCAAGCGCAGCGTCTTCATCGAAATGATCGAAGAACTCTTGCAACCTGAAAAGGCGGCATAAAAACACAACACCCAACCCCGGAGAAAACAGTATGAAGAAATTGCTTTTAACCCTCAGCATCGCCAGTGTTTGCGCACTGCCTCTCAACAGCCAGGCCGCAGCCTACAAAGAGGGCGCTGTAAGTGATGGCGGAACCATCACCGGCAGCATCAAGTTTGCGGGCAAGGATCAGGCCCCCAAGGTCTACGGCATCAGCAAGGACAACGATGTCTGCGGCACCGGCGAGCGCGAAATCGACTATGTGCGCGTGGTCGACGGACACCTGATGGACACCGTGGTGTATCTCGAAAAGATCAAGGAGGGAAAAGCATTTCCAGCCGAGGTTGGTGACGCCACCATCGACCAGGAGGGGTGCGAATTCAAGCCTTTCATGCAAGTGATGAAAAATAATGCCAACCTTGCAGCAGTCAGCAAGGATCCTGTGCTGCACAATATTCACACCTACGAGTTGATTCGCGGCGACGCCAAGGGACCAAAAAAGACCATCATCAATGTGAGTCAACCTGAGCCAGGCACCGTCAATTCAACCATCAAGGTCAAAAAAGGACCTGCCATGAAGGTTGAGTGCGATGCACATGATTTCATGCATGGTTTTGTCTTTATCGCCAAAAACCCCTACTTTGCCCAGGTCGG
>JAQYVP010000202.1 GCA_030145485.1 Chromatiales bacterium | reverse complement strand
AGACTCAGGGCCTGCAGGCGGCCGCCCGGAAACTCGATCAAATACTGCTGTAATGGCTCAATACCGAAGGTGTATTTGATCTGATAGTCCTGAATCTCACCCTCGGGCCCTTCCGTTCGGACCATAAAGCTCTCACCTTTCCGATAAAAAAGAGATATCTTCTCAAAATGGGTCAGGCTGGCATTATCGAAATCTCCCAGTACGGTTTCCTCGCTGGCCGGTTGCATGGCAAGATCGTGATGGGAATTGGACCATTGAGCAACCTGATCAGAATGGCAGTTGGCGCATACATCACGCCCGACATACTGGGAGTATTCCCCGGTGCTTGCGAGCGCGAAATCGCATGCGGAAATTACAAAAAACCCACAAAAACCTAGCAGTCGCATCAAAATACAGCAATTTTCCATAATGATTGGACTTCGGCAACCAAAAGCAATAAATATTGGAAACACCACTGAGCAGGTATTCAGGCTCTGTCAAGCTTGAGTCTGAAATGCCGGCAACGAAGATTGGCCATGGGCGGGTTTATCGGCATAAATCCTGCCCCGCATTTCGGAAACAGCTTAAGTGGTCTAGCATATGAGGGTATGTAATTCATATATGTCTATGCGTGAGTAGATGTGGTCATCTTCAGCATCCCCCGACAGCTTGTCAATCTGATTGGTAGTATTGGGGTAGATTCGACTGACAGCAACGAGCAGCGCCTGCAAAGGACGTTGTTGGTTGGCATTGCCTTGATGATTGCTTTGGCGGGGGCACTCTGGGGTGTTATCTATATTGCGCTTGGTGAATTTCTTGCAGGCTCAATCCCCCTTTCCTATTCCCTTTTTTCCTTCCTAAGTATCGCAGTCTTTGCACGGACTCACCGTTACCATTTTTTTCGTCTAAGTCAGTTGCTGCTGATCCTGCTGCTGCCTTTCCTGCTTATGGTAAGCCTGGGCGGCTTCGTCAACTCCAGCGCGGTGATCCTCTGGTCATTGCTTTGTCCACTCGGGGCCTTGCTTTTTTTGGACCTGCGCCGTGCAAAGTGGTGGTTTCTGGCCTATCTCGCTCTGGTGATTATCAGCGGCTTGCTCCAGCCTTATGTGCGGGTTTCCAATAATCTGACACCGGACATTGTTCTGATCTTCTTTGTTATGAATATCAGTGCCATTTCCGCCATTGCCTTTGTTTTATTACATTATTTTGTCAGTCAGAAAAATCGTTTCCTGCATCTGCTTAACATAGAACAGAAAAAATCTGATCGTCTGCTCCTAAACGTGCTGCCCAAGGAAATAGCCGCAATCTTGAAAACAGATGACAGTACCATTGCGCACCAGTTCGATGAGGTCAGTATCCTGTTTGCTGATATTGTGGGTTTTACGACTCTGTCAGTAAAGATGGCGCCTGACGAGGTGGTAGAACTGCTGAACGATGTGTTTTCTTATTTTGATTCCCTGGTTGATAAATACGGCTTGGAGAAGATCCGGACAATTGGTGACAGTTACATGGTGGTCGGTGGTGCACCACGCCCATGTCCGGATCACGCCCAGGCAATGGCGCGCCTGGCGTTGGAAATGCGCGCCTACGTCGAGGAATATCGTCGTAACGGCAGGCGACTGAGCTTTCGCATCGGCATCGCTTCCGGTCCGGTGGTCGGAGGCGTGATCGGCCGCCAGAAATTCCACTACGATGTCTGGGGCGATGCAGTCAACATGGCCAGTCGTATGGAATCTCAAGGTGTACCCGGAAAGATCCAGATCACCGGAGATACCCATGAACTGCTCAAGGATGCATATATTTGTCTACCCAGGGGCAAGGTATCGGTAAAAGGTAAAGGTGAGATGGCAACCTGGTTCCTGGACGGCATCAAAACTAGTGCATGAATAGGCTCATCTCTTTTGCCGCAAAGCACCCTCTGCCCATTCTGCTGATCATTGCGGCACTGACTGCAGTCGCAGTCTCCCGGATTCACGAACTCCGAATAAACATCTCCACAGAGGGCATGATGGTCGACAGCGATCAGGCCAAAGCCTTCTACAACCATACGCTCGAAACCTTCGGTGCCGACGACGTCACCATTGTCTTTCTTGAAGACGATGCGCTATTTACCCAGGAAAAACTGCGCGCGGTCCAACTGACCTTGCAGAAAATCGAAGCGCTTCCTTTTGTCGACCATACGGAAAGTCTGTTTTCCGTAAAGCATATACAGAGCGTCGAGGGATCTGTGACAGCGGTCCCCTATCTGAAGGAAATCCCTGCTTCGCAGGAACAGCTCGAACAGATAAAACACGCCGCACTAAGGAATCCATTGATCGCCGGGAATCTGCTCTCCCCCACAGGGAGTGCCATGGCGATCAACGTCTATATCAAGGATGATCGAACTATAGGCTTCGATCAGTCCGCTTCCGAGGGCCTCGAACGCGCCCTAACGCCATTGAGTGGGAAATTGAAGACCTTTTTCCAGATCGGTTCCCCCTATGTTCGCACCCAGATCAACGAAAGGATCCTAGAGGACCAGCGCAAAATTCTGCCGCTCTCGGTTCTGGTTTTGTTCATAACACTGGCGTTGAGTTTGAGAAGGCTGAATTGGGCCATTATCCCCCTGCTCACCGCTTGTCTGAGTGTGGTATGGACGCTGGGACTGATGGCAGCCCTCGAGATCCCTATCAATGTGATGACCTCCATCGTACCCGCGCTATTGATCATCATCGGCTCCACCGAAGACATTCATCTGCTCGCCGAATATCATGCCGGCACCCTGCAAGGGATACCGCGCATGGATGCCATCCATGCCATGGGCCGCAACATGGGACTCGCGGTGTTGCTTACCTTTATCACCACCTACCTCGGTTTTCTCTCCATCTCGTTGAACGATATCGAACTGCTGCGACAGTTCGGCCTGGTCGCATCCACAGGCCTGCTGCTCAATTTCCTGATTACCATCTCTCTGCTTCCTGTCTGTCTCCGTTATCTCGGCGAGAGGCCTGTTGTCAGATCCGCTGACCCTATGGGCAAGGGTTATCATCGGCTGGCTGATTGGGTCTTTCGATTGGTTCAGACAAACAAGCGGAAAATCATCGTACTGATAACGACGGTAGCGATCGTCAGCGGCTATGGCGCCTTCTCGTTGCGGGTGAACAACACGCCGCTGGACTATTTTGACAGCGACTCGAACATCACCCACCGCCTGCACAGCCTGCAGGAACAACTCGCCGGCATGGAGACCTTCTCCATCGTACTGGCTTCGGGTATCGAGGGCACCTTTCTGAAGGTGCGCTATCTCGAGGAGATAAAAAAGCTTCAGGACTACCTGGCCCAGAGTGGATGGATAGACAACTCATTATCCTTTGCCGACTTTATCGCCCTGGTCAACAGCATCATGGAGGAGGAAACAAGCGGTGATCTATGGCTGCCGGAATCTGATGCCAACGTTCAGGAGTACATGCTTTTTATCAAGCATGAACAGGTTCGTAACCTCGTCTCGACGGATTTCAGCGAAGCAAGGATTCTCGTACGGCATCCTATCAGCTCATCCTGGCAGCTGAAGCAGGTGCTGCGGGAGGTCCGTGTCTTCACAGAAAAACATATCGATCCCGGGCTCGATGTAAGAATCACCGGCGAATCCATTCTCACCAACAGGGCGGCAGACGTAATGGCAATCGCTCAGGCCAAATCCCTGCTGCTTATGATTGCTGTCATCTTTGTCATGATCGCTGTGCTGTTCGTGAACATGAAGGCGGGGCTGATCGCCATCGTCACGAACCTGTTTCCAATCATTGTGTTGTTCGGCATCATGGGTTATGCAGGCATCCCTCTCAATACAGGAACAGCCATGGTCGCGGCCATCGCCCTGGGAATCTGCGTGGATCACACCATGCACTTCATGGTTCGCTATCACCGGATAACACGTATACACCAGGATGAAGGCCTGGCGCTCGCCGAAACAGTAACCCAGGAATCTGTTCCCATCATGGCGGCATCCGTCGCGCTGGCATTCGGGTTTGCCACGCTGGCATTGTCCAGTTTCCCTCCAGTCACGCATTTTGGTCTGCTGAGCGCGATGGTCATGCTGCTGGCGCTACTGGCAACTTTCATCATCACGCCCCTCCTGCTGTCGTCCGTGAGATTGATTACCCTTTGGGACATACTGTCGTTGCGCCTCAAATCGTTGGTCATCGAGCGATGTGAGCTGTTTCACGGGATGCAGCCATGGCAAGTCAAGAAGATCATGCTGGTCAGCAAGATTCACACAATCAACCCTGGAAACGTCATTGTTCGGCAAGGGGACACGGGTGACGAGATGTTCATCCTGTTAGAGGGGAACGCGGAGGTGTGGCAGAATCACCCTGATGGTACCCGGAAAAATGTTCGAAGCCTGTCTGCCGGCGAGATATTTGGGGAGATTGCATTGGTCTCCCGCGTAGAGAGGACTGCTGACGTGGTAGCGCGGGAGAACTGCAGGATTCTGGCATTGAATTGGGAAGGCATTGACCACATTGCCGGAGTCTTTCCCAGAATATCAACAAAACTGTTTCGTAATCTCTCCACCATCGTCAGCAATAAGCTGGCTGGGATGCAGACAAAAGATGTTACGAGGCCACAGCGGTGAGCGACTGTTTCATGCTGAACCTGGCCGAGCGGTGACAGGGAGGTTAATCCAGCTATCGACTCAAACCGGCCATTCAAACTGTGATCTTTGTCACACACATCCCCTTGGCGCATTAAAAATAGCTAATTAGTTAACCTTAAGGTCAGTCTAAACTATGCCGATAGCTTCCCCCAATGGCGTGATTTAACGGCCATAAAATAGGCATTCTTACTGCCTTGGGGTCCAATGCGCCGAAACATGGGAGGGGAAAACAGCAAGTACATTACGGCTAATCGGGTTTATTTCAATTGGGCGATGGTATCCACCGCGGCGCTCGCTGAAAGTATATTCCTATCCCTTAGCCGTTGAGTCTTGTGC
>JAQYVP010000184.1 GCA_030145485.1 Chromatiales bacterium | reverse complement strand
CTCTTCTCATTTTTAAGGTCATGAAAAAGTTCAGCCTGACCCTGCAGATAGATGAAGCCGCTATCTTTTTTGATACGTTTTTTATGGCTTGACTCCGCTTTGTCCAGCTTCGCGGTTTTCCAGCCAGAGTAATCAGCTGCTTTGATTTTTGACCATGGCAGCGCATTTTCATAGGAGCGTTCTCCATAATCTGCATCCACGACGGTTGGAAAGCTGATATCCGGAGTCACTCCCTTGTGCTGCGTACTGCCGCCGTTGACGCGATAAAATTGTGCGATGGTCAAGCGCAGACGCCCCATATCCTTGCCGCTGGAGACATAGTTGCTCAAGTCGATCAACTGCTGCACAGTCCCCTTGCCAAAGGTTGGCTCGCCAATGATGATGCCACGACCATAATCCTGGATGGCGCCGGCGAAGATTTCAGAGGCCGATGCGCTATTGCGGTTCGCCATGACCGCCAACGGGCCGTTGTAGACAATCGCCGGATCAGGATCTTTCTCCGCCTCGATGCTGCCGCTGTAATCACGCACCTGCACGATGGGTCCTGATTTTATGAATAAGCCGGTCAATTCGGTCGCTTCTGTCAGCGATCCACCGCCATTATTCCGCAGATCGATGACAATACCATCGACTCCCTTGCGCTTTAACTCTTTTAGCGCAGTGCGCACATCACGCGTAGTGCTGCGGAAGTTTTTGTTGCCTGAAGAGGCGCCCTGGAAATCACGGTAGAAGGTAGGCACATCGATCACACCAATCTTCTTCCCCTGCATGCCGTCGAGGTTTTCGATCACGGATGACTTGACCGCCTGCTCCTCGAGTTTGATCTTGTCACGAACGATAAGAATCTCTTTGGTAAATTCATTGCTGCCGCTCTTTTTCAGAATGACATTGAGGCGCACAATACTGCCCTTTTTACCGCGGATTTTTTCTACCACATCCTGCAGTCGCCAGCCGATGACATCCTCCATTTTGCCTTTTTTTCCCTGCGCGACGCCAATCACCTTGTCACCCGCATGCAACTGCCCGGACTTGTCAGCGGGCCCGCCTGGCACGATGCTCTGTATCGAGGTGTATTCATTATCGCTTTTTAGCACGGCGCCGATGCCCTGCAGTGACAGGCGCATCGTAATATCAAAATTTTCCGCATTATGCGGCAGCATATAACCGGTATGCGGTTCAAGCGCACCGGTGTATGCATTCATGAAAGTTTGAAAAATATCATCGGCGCTCATCTGGTGCGTACGCCGCCGCGTGCCCTCGTAACGCTTTGTCAGCTTTTCCCTGATCTCCTTGTCATCTTTTTCCATCAGATGCTGCGCGAGGGTGTCGTTCTTGACACGCTTGCGCCACAGGCTGTCCAACGCCTTTTGACTGGCAGCCCATTTCGCCTCTTTTCTGTCAATGAGATATTTCTCATCGAGAGTAAAATCGAAAGGATATTGAACCAGCTCCAGCGCTTTGGCCATGCGTTGATCGACGCGCTCGCGAAAACGTTTAAAAATTGTGAACGGGGCATCCAGACGCGCATTTTTGATGTCATCGTCCAGGCGGTTATTGTAGAGATGCTCAAATTCGCTGATATCGCTTTGCATAAAAAAACTTTTATTCGGATCCAGCATCTCCAGATATTTTTGCAGTATCTCCCTGGAGAAGCTGTTATCGAGTTTGTGCTTCTTGTAGTGATAGCGCTGCATCACCCTGGTCGTCAGCAAAACCGCCTTCTGATGAGTGAGGGATGGTTGAAGATCGGACACCGGGATCTCTTTTGGCACATTCGCCAGCAGACCGCCGCTAAAAAACAGCAGCACAAGAGCTGTCAGTATCCGCAAAAATGAGGTCTGCATACTAGGCCACCTGCATGGCAATGCGCTCTGATATTTTATTGATATGATTGTGTTCATCGAGATACACCAGTGTTGGATGAAAGACCGCCGCTTCAGAGTGATCAAGCCCTGCATAGGTGCAGATGATCACCAGATCACCCGGCGAGGCGCGATGCGCCGCTGCACCATTGACAGAAATGATTCCGGAGTCTCTTTCTGCTTCAATAGCATAGGTTGTAAACCTTTCACCGTTTGTAATGTTATATATTTCAATCTGCTCGTAGGGCAGGATATTTCCCGCATCCAGCAGATCACGATCGATTGCACAGGAGCCTTCGTAGTCAACCTCGGCATGAGTGACTGTTGCGCGGTGCAATTTACTTTTCAGAAGTGTCAGATGCATAAATAGAATTTTATGGTAAATACATGACAATTATAACTTAATATATGGCGCTCTACCGATACAATTTCAACCCCGCCCGCTTTTTCCGCGTGGCTGAAAGCGGGGTTATGCCTTTAATGCACGTTTCCATGCGGCCAGTTTCTGTGCGAAATTCATGCGCGCATGGGCCGGACTGGTCGATGGCAGATGATGAAAGCGGTAATGTTGCGGATGCTTGATTTGCGCCAGCAGATGGTGACGAAAACTGCTCCACGCCTTGCCACCATTGAAGCAGAGTGTGTCAATTGTCGGCTGTGCAGACAATAATTCGGGAATTTCATTGGGGATCTCGCTGGGACGATCTATGGCGCTGTCAAGACTGCTGCCTGTGCGTTCACACTGTTTGAGCACATCCCACAACAGGATACCGCACGCAGCAAGCCTCTGCAGCCGCAGCGAATACTCAAGATTTGCATCAAATCCATAGATTCCAGCCATGATAGGCCAAAATGCATTCTGCGGCCAGGCGTAGTATTGCTGCGCCTCAAGTGAAGCCCTGCCCGGCATGGACCCCAGTATCAGCGTATGCGGATTTTCCCCGATCACCGGCGGAAAGCTGTTGATGGGCGATGTGACTATTTTGATTTTCACGATTCAGATAATTGCAAGCAGATCGAGTCGAGTATAGATAAAATTAAACCATGGAACACACTGAACACACGGAAAAGGAGAACAAAGCGATTCCGTGTCGTCCGTGTGTTCCGTGGTAAAAAAATGGGAAGAACGCGAGTCCGCATCAAAAAGCCCGCTCAAAAGCGGGCTTTTCGTTACTTCCTGATCACGACTCAATCATCCAGCGCCTGGTAGTAATCCATGAGGATTTTCGCAACTTCATCACGGGAGAATTCCGGTGGTGGCGCAATGCCCTGTCCCAGCATCTCGCGAACCTTGGTGCCGGAGAGCAGCACGAAGTCCTCCTTGGAATGATCCGGCGCATCGCGCATCATCACGACTCTCTTGAGCTTCTTGGAGTATGCGGCATGGTCAGCGCGAAAGATTTCTATCTCCATTGCGCCTTCGGGAACCTCGTCATCAAAAATGGTTTGGGCGTCAAAATCACCATAGTAATCACCGACGCCGGCATGGTCACGGCCAATAATAAAATGGCTGGCACCCATATTTTGACGAAAGTAGGCATGCAATACAGCTTCACGTGGTCCGGCATAGAGCATATCGAAACCGTAACCCGTCACCATCACGCTGTTCGGCGGGAAGTAGATCTCCGCCATCTTACGAATCGCCGCATCACGCACATGCGCAGGAATATCGCCCGGCTTGAGTTTACCCAGCAGCATGTGAATCACCAGGCCATCGGCATTGACAGCCTCCATCGCCATGTGGCACAGCTCTTCATGCGCCCGGTGCATGGGATTACGCGTCTGGAAAGCAACGACCTTGCTCCAGCCATGCTCCTGGATTTCATTGCGAATCTCGACAGCAGTACGGAAGGTATCCGGATAATCAGCCTGGAAATAGGAAAAGTTCAGCACCTTGATGGGACCGGAAACGGCATGGCGTCCCTGGGAGGTGAACGCAGCGACGCCCGGATGCTCCGGATCATCAGTACGATAGACCTTATCGGTCATTATCGCCATCTGCTCATCGGAGACCTCTTCGATAGTGGAGACATCCATCACTGCCAGAACAGGATTGCCATCGACATTCGGGTCACGCAGCGCGATGCGGTCAGCATCCTTGATGGCATCGATATCTTCCAGCAGGCACAAAACCGGCACAGGGAAGAAGTGGCCGTCAGACATCTTCATCTTCTCGGCGCACCCCATCGCATCGCCAACGTTCATGAAGCCCTTCAGCGGGCTGAAGTAGCCGGCGCCCATCATCACTGCGTTGCCGGCGGCCTGGGAACTGATCACCACGGAGGGCAATGATTCAGCCTCCTTGGCCAGCGCTTCGCGCTCGCTTGCGTCATAAACAAATCGTGGCTTTAACTCGTTGGATCCAATTGGCTTGATCATATTGATCATCTCCTCAATCGATGCATAGAAACAGCAATGATGACATCGCATCACTGCCATAGAAAATTCTGAGTACAGAAATTAACACAATGGGCCGAATCCATTGCCCAAGATATTTTTATGGGGTTGTTGAGAGAGATAAAGAGAGGCAAGAAAAAACCTCTCAAAACAGACCCGGTTTTGCATAACCCGCATCAATTTAACACAACTCCTTACCCTGAGAGGCGCGCCACCCAGCTGGTTGACGCCGACTCCGTTATATCCATTACCAGTGAAGGAAACAGCCCGCCAAGCAGAATCAAGAGTGCAAAAACCGTTACTACCAGCAACTCTCTCCAGCGCAGATCAACACATTCAGCGACCACGCTGTTGGTGACCGGCCCCAAAAAGGCTTTGCGAAAGATGCTGAGAAAATATCCGGCGCCGAGTATCACACCAAACAACGCCGCCAGACCGGCTCCTGTATGGGTTTTCAACGCACTCAGGATCATCAGGAACTCCGCGGGGAAACCACTGGTGCCCGGCACGCCAATGGCCGCAAGACCGAAGAGGAAGAAAAAAGCGGCCAGCAATGGCATTTTCGTCGCCACCCCGCCCAGACTGATGATCTCGGTCGATCCGGTGCGATGATGCAGGAATCCTGTCAGCAGGAAAATCCCGCCTGAAACGATTGTAAAGTTCAGAATCTGGTAGAGGGCGCCCTGAATACCCTGAATATTGAATGAGGAGATCGCCAGAACAACCAGTCCGATATGACTGACACTGGAGAATGCCAGCATTCTGCGCAGATTACTCTGCTGCATAGCCATCAATGCGCCATAAAGAATAGCGACCACTCCCAGAGCAGCCAGCAACCAGTGGAACTCCTGCGCGGCAGTCGGCGCCAGCGGCACCACAAAGCGGATCAAACCGTAAGCGCCCAGCTTGAGGCCGGTCATGATGACGCCAATCGCAATCGGTCCCTCCATCGTCACCACGGGCAGCCAGGTGTGCAGCGGAAACAACGGCGTCTTGAAGGCAAAGCCGAACAGCAGCAACAGAAATATCATGATCTGCGTCTGTTCGCCATGCAAATGCTCAAGCAGCGCCACATATTCAAAAACCAGCGCATCACCCGGCTGATAAATCGCCAGCAATACAAAACCGAATAGCAGCGGTACACCGCCAACCATCATCAGCAGCATATATTTCAATGCGGCATAGCGACGATTCGGACCGCTTCCATAGAGACTGATGAGAAAATAGATTGGAACCAGGCTCAGTTCCCAGAAGAGGAAAAAAAACATCGTATCCAGAGCAGTAAAGATGCCGATGGTGGTGCTTTGAAGCAGCAATAGTAGTGTAAAATAGAGCTTCGCCATGCTGCGGATGCTTCTCCAGGAGGAGAGTATCACGCCAATAAACAGCAGACTGGTCAGAGGCAGAAAAAAGAGTGAAATACCATCGACACCCAGCGTGTAGTGAATATTGAGCGTTGGAATCCACACTCTCTTTTCGACAAACTGGAAGCCGGGTGTGGCCGCGTCAAAGCCGGCCACGACTGCAATAGAGATCAGCAAACCCGCTATCGCAGTCAACAGTGCAACCCAGCGCGCCATGCGGGCATCAGCAAATAGCCAGATCAAACCCGCACCCGCCGGCAGGATCAGGATAAGCAGACTCAGCAAGGGCAAACCTGCCGCCATGGAGATTAAATTTTCAACCATGACTATCACTCATGAGGGTTATACAGTTCATGCAGGGCATTCAATGGAGTATCGATCAACTCCAGCCAGGGTCCCGAGTAAAAACCGACCATCACAAGCACCAGGATCAACAGCAGTGACACCAGCCTCTCGTGAGGCGTGGTGGTCTCCAGCATCGCCGGCGAAGCCTCGCTCCGGGGTGGCGTCAAAAATGCTCGCTGGAAAGCCCACAACAAAAAGCCTGCTGCAAACACGTTCCCCAGGGCGGCGGCAATCGTCACAAGTGCGCCATTGCGCTCCATTGCAGCCTCGAGAATCAGATGCACGGCATCGAAACCCGGGGTTCCGGGCATACCAACGATCGACAGGCCGGCGATCAGAAAGGTGATACCGATAATCGGAATAGTGTCGAACAGCCCGCCAAGACGCGACAACAGCATACTGCCCGTACGTCGAAACACGAATCCGGACATAAACAGCAATCCCGCCGTCGCGAGACCAAAATTGACCGCCAGTAGAACACTGCCCTGGAACGCAGTATGCCCCAGGCTGAAAAGTCCGATAATGAGGATACTGGTATGACTGATGACAGCATAGGCGAGCAGCCGCCGCATGTTTTTCTGCATGAACGCCAGGATTGCCGCATAGAAAACGCCGGCAACCGCGAAGGCGGTGACATAGAGATGCCACTCGTTGATCGCTTCAGGCACCAGTGGAAACATAAAGCGCAACATGCCGTAAATTCCCACCTTCAAACCCAGCAGAATGACCGGCGCCAGCGCCACATTTCCATGTGCAGCGACAATTGGCAGCCAGCCATGAAAAGGAAACAATGGAGTGCGAATCGCCAGGCCATAAAAAAGCAGGAAAAAGATCGCAGACTGCAGGTGGCTTGCAACAGGAACCTGAAGCAGATCAAAGAGATCGAAGTTCCACGCGCCGCCGGTCACATCTGCAAAGTTCCAGCCCAGCATCATGACGCCACCGGCAAACAACAGCAGCCCGGCAGACATGAACTGCACAAAGCGCTCACGCGCCAGATCCTTCTCCGGAGAACTCGACCAGTGAATCAGCAGGTACCCCGTCAGCAGCAGCTCTATCGCTGAAAAAAGCAGGAACCACAGCAGATTTACGGTGGTAAACAACGTCATCAACACCGAAGATGTCGCCAGGATAATGCTGAAGAGTTTTGCAGCATCGTCCAGCTGGCGGCCGATGATATAGAGCACCAGCAGCAGTGTCAGCAGTGCGTTGAGAAGAATAAAGATCACGCTCATGCCGTCCACTGCAGCGTGATAGCCAGGCAGCAGGGACCACTGCTCGGCAAATTGCATGACATTGACTGTGATATCAAATTGGCGATAGAGATCAATCGCCAGCAGCATTTCACAGGAGACGGCAAGCAGACCGATCACCTTTGCCGCAAAGACATTTTTCAGCCGCCATAGCAGCAAGGCTGCCGCCAGCGGCAACAATTGCAACAGCAGCAGCAGAGGCCATTCACCCTGTGCCTGCCACGCCATTTCAGAAACCTGGAACATCAGCAGAAACCCGGCATTTCAGCAGATAATTCAGACACAGTTGCAGACCCCAAACAGTAAAAAACCTCGGGATAAGTCCAGGGGATTGGGGCTCGGGGGAAGGGCCATCCGGATGCCCATTGTAAACCATTGATAGATAACCCTTCCCCCGTAAACAAACTTGAAGAAATGCTCGGGTCGAGGCGCACAGCGACTTGATCAGGGCTTCCCTAAGAATTGCTTATGATAAGTTATTGTGGGAGCCGGAATAAAGAAAAAGATGGAAGAATTGACAATTGCCTGCTAATGTCATTCATGAAATTCTGCTTTTAATGGATTAAAAGGAGCTAAAAATGGATATCAGGGGCAAGGGATTTACCTTTCTGGAACTGATCATCACGATTGCAATTGCTGCAATTTTGCTGGGGATCGCAATCCCCTCCTTTCAAGCACTGATCTCATCTACGCGCATCTACTCACAAACCAGAACGCTGTTTAACACCCTGGTAATGACGCGCTCGCGCGCAATTACCAGCGGCTATCGCACCATAGTCTGTCCTTCCATCGATGGAGAGCAGTGCAACAAAGACAATAAGTGGCACCATCAACTGATTCTCTTCGAGGACAGAAACAGCGATGGAAAGCGCAACCCGGAAAACGAACCTCTCGTTTACACCGCCGAGGCGGCAAAGCAGCTCAACATCTACTCTGGAAGCAGCTACAGCTCAAGCGGGGCAAGAAGAAAAGTCGCCTACTATCCCATGGGACATGCCTACGGAAGCACCATTACGATTACATTGTGCGACAAAAGAGGGGCAACAGAGCCACATCTGATCGTGGTATCCAACTTCGGACGGCCCAGAATCTCCAGCAGACGCGCTGATGGCTCAAAACCGCAATGCCCCTGACGCAGCTGTATTTGTTACTCCTCAATAAATC
>JAQYVP010000108.1 GCA_030145485.1 Chromatiales bacterium | reverse complement strand
ACAGGCGCATCAGCAGGACGGAGTTTCTGCGTGGAAGCTGGCGTGGAAAAGGAACTCCACTTAGGCCGCCATGGTCACTTGACGAAGCTTCCTTTGTCGAGGTTTGTGATGGTTGCTCGGCTTGCATCGATATCTGCCCGGAGCAGGTGTTGATTCGAGGCAGGGGACGTTATCCCCTGATCGATTTTTCACGTGGTGAATGCAGTTTCTGTCAGCGTTGCGTCGAAGTATGTAAACCGGCGGCGCTGGTTATTGAAGAGGGTGTTCCGCCGTGGAATCTCAAGGCAGAGATTGCAAACAGCTGCCTGGCCATGCAGGCCGTCGTATGCCGCACCTGTGGTGAGCGCTGTGACGAAAATGCAATTCAATTCAAACTGGCGCTGGGGGGAGTCTCCCGGCCCGAACTGGATGTGCGAGCCTGTACCGGCTGCGGAGCCTGCATCAAGCCCTGTCCTGTACAGGCAATCTCAATGAAACGGGAACACAGCATGGACAACACTGATAGCCACAGCAATCAATTTGAGGGCACAGAATAATGAGCATTTGCAGTCTGGTAGTTCAGGCTCGCCCTGAAAACCTGTCATCGGTCAGTGGAGATCTCTCCACGATGCAGGGAGTCGAGGTTCACGCCAGTAGTGAAGCAGGCAAGCTGGTCGTCACCATCGATCATCCTCAGCGCGAGGTTTGTAGTCAAACCATGATGGATATGCAAAATATCCCTGGAGTGCTGAGTTCATCATTGATTTACGAGTATTTTGAAGAGAATCCAAATTCAGATCAGGAAGGAGATTAGAGCATGAAAATGACACGTCGTGATTTTATCAAGAGCCAGGCGATTGCCGCCGCTACCGCAAGCGCTGGCATGGCAATCCCTGTCTCCATCGCAAATGCTGCCGATAAGGCGGACGATGGTTTGCGCTGGGACAAGACAGCATGCCGTTTCTGCGGCACCGGCTGCTCCGTACTGGTTGGTGTCAAGGACGGCAAGGTTGTAGCCACCCAGGGCGACCCTGATGCGCCGGTCAACAAGGGCCTCAACTGCATCAAGGGCTACTTCCTGACCAAGATCATGTATGGCAAGGATCGCCTCACCAAGCCGCTGCTGCGCAAGAAGGACGGCAAGTATGACAAAGAGGGTGAATTTGCCGAGGTCTCCTGGGACGAGGCTATGGACACCATGGCGGATAAATGGAAAGCCGCGCTCAAAGAGAAAGGGCCGTCCGGCGTCGGTATGTTCGGTTCCGGCCAGTGGACCATCTGGGAAGGCTACGCAGCTTCCAAGCTGATGAAAGCGGGTCTACGTTCCAATAATCTCGATCCGAATGCACGCCACTGTATGGCGTCCGCCGTTGGCGCTTTCATGCGCACCTTCGGTATCGACGAGCCCATGGGCTGCTATGATGACCTGGAGCATGCGGATGTGTTCGTGCTATGGGGCTCCAACATGGCGGAGATGCATCCCATCCTGTGGTCGCGCCTGGCGGATACCCGCTTGACCAAAGAAGGTTGCGAGGTGCATGTGCTGTCGACATTCACCCACCGCTCTTTTGAACTGGCTGACAATGGCATCATCTTCAAGCCGCAGACAGATCTGGCGATCACCAACTACATCGCCAACTACATCATCGAGAACAAGGCGTATAACAAGGAGTTTATCGACAAGCATGTCAACTTCAACAAGACGCCGACTGATATCGGCTATGGACTGCGTCCCGAGCACCCGCTCGAGAAGAAGAAGACAGGCAAGGGCGGCAAGCTGACCAGGATCAGCTTCGAGGAGTTTGCCGAAGCAGTCAAGCCCTATACGCTCGACTATACTTCCGAGCTCTCGGGTGTTCCCAAGGATCAGCTGGTGAAACTGGCCAAGGTGTTTGCCGACCCGAAGAAGAAGGTCACATCCTACTGGACCATGGGCTTCAACCAGCATACCCGCGGCGTGTGGGTCAACAGCAATGTCTATAACATCCATCTGCTGATGGGCAAGATCTCCGAGCCAGGCAACGGACCTTTCTCTCTGACCGGTCAACCCTCCGCCTGTGGTACGGCGCGCGAGGTCGGCACCTTTGCCCACCGTCTCCCTGCTGACCTGGTGGTCAAGAAAGAGGGACACCGCAAGGCTGCAGAGAAGATCTGGAAGCTTCCGGAAGGCACCATCAATCCCAAGCCCGGCTACCATGCGGTGCTGATGCATCGCAAGATGAAGGACGGCGAGATGAACTGCTACTGGCAGTTGTGCAACAACAACCTGCAGGCATCACCGAACTTCAATGAAGAGTCCTGGCCCGGCTGGCGCAACCCCGCCAACTTCGTCACCGTCTCCGATCCCTATCCTACAGTTTCGGCGATGGGCGCCGACCTGATTCTGCCGACAGCGATGTGGGCTGAGAAAGAGGGCGCCTACGGCAACTCCGAGCGGCGCACCCAGTTCTGGCGGCAGCAGGTCAAGGCTCCCGGTGAATCTCAATCGGATATGTGGCAGATGATGGAGTTTGCCAAGCGTTTTACGGTTGAGGAAGCGTGGGGCGAAGAGCAGGTCGCCAAGATGCCTGAGTATGCCGGCAAGACACTCTACGACGTGCTGTTCGAGAATGGCCAGGTCAACAAATTTCCTTACGAGGAGGGCACGGTCAAGGATGAGCGCGGCAACGTCTATGACAATGATGAGTCAGCGCACTTCGGCTACTACGCGCAGAAGGGCTTGTTCGAGGAGTATCGTAAATTCCAGTGGGAAGGGCCGAAAAAAGGTCACGAGATGGCTGAATATGACGCCTATCACAAGGCGCGTGGACTGCGCTGGCCTGTGCTTGACGGAAAAGAGACGCTGTGGCGCTTCAGGGAGGGCTATGATCCGCATGTCAAGGCGTTCAACCCGGATGTCGCCAAGGGAGATGTCTACTTCTACGGCAACAAGGATGGTCGCGCCAACATCATCTTTGGCCCCTATGAACCGCCTGCCGAATCACCGGACAAAGAGTACGATCTGTGGCTCTGCACCGGCCGCGTGCTGGAGCACTGGCACTCCGGTTCGATGACGCGCCGTGTGCCCGAACTCTATCGCGCCGTGCCTGACGCTTTGGTCTACATGCATCCCAAGGATGCGAAAAAACGCAGGCTGCGTTCCGGCGCCAAGATCAAGGTTCAGACCAGGCGTGGTGAAGTCCTCTCCCGTGTCGAAACCCGTGGTCGCAACACGCCTCCGGAAGGGCTGGTGTTCTTCCCCTGGTTCGATGCAGGCCGCCTGGTCAACAAGCTGACCCTGGATGCCACTGATCCGCTCTCCAAGGAGACGGATTACAAGAAATGCGCCTGCAAGGTATTGAAGGCGTAAGCGACAGGAAAACGCCGGCGACAGTTGCCGCCGGCATCTCCTGCAGTCATCTACCAGGTAGTAGTCATGAGTGATTCTGCTTCTAAAAAACCAGCATCAAAGGGGCGTCGCCGTTTTCTGATTGATTCGGCGCGCACAGCCTGTGGGATTGGATTGCTGGGTCTTGGCATCGGCATCTACTCCAAATCCGCCAGCTCCATGGCGCCCATGGCGATACGTCCACCGGGCGCGCTGGATGAAGCCGATTTTCTCGCCTCCTGCACGCGTTGCGGACTGTGTGTCAGGGATTGTCCCTACAATATCCTTAAACTGGCTGATGTCGGTGAGGACGTTCCAACGGGGACTCCCTATTTTATGGCGCGCACCGATCCCTGTGAGATGTGTGAGGATATCCCCTGCATTCCTGTCTGCCCGACCGGAGCGCTGGACCATAAACTCACGGATATCAACGAAGCCCGCATGGGGCTTGCGGTGGTGGTGGATCAGGAGATCTGCATTGCCTTTCTGGGACTGCGCTGTGAGGTTTGTTTCAATGTCTGTCCGGTGCGCGGTGACGCCATCACGCTCGATTACCGCCATAACGAACGTTCCGGCAAGCATGCCTTGTTTATCCCGATTGTTCACTCCGATGCCTGCACCGGCTGCGGCTTGTGTGAAAGAGCCTGCATCCTGGATGAAGCGGCAATCAAGATTTTCCCGATGCATCTCGCCAAGGGCGAGTTGGGTAAACACTACCGGCTTGGCTGGGAGAAGAAAGATGAGGCTGGCGGATCACTGGTCACCCCGGATCAGGAGCATCGCTACAACCTGCCGGAAGGGATGCGCTATGACCATACGGGTGAGGGTCTGATTTTCGATCAGGCGAATGCGCCGGCGATGACAACCCCGGATGCGACCATAGAGGAGACACCCTTCTCCAGCAATCCGCTGGAGACTCTCAAAAAGGGCATCCAGGAGGCCGACTAGTGGCCAGGTATACGGTTCTCGGTGCTGAAGCCATCAGGAAAAAGGGGTGGTGGCTGGCGCACAAATGGCTGATTCTGAGACGTCTCAGCCAGATTGGCATCCTGCTGCTGTTCATGCTGGGACCCTGGGCGGGTATCTGGATAATCAAGGGCAATCTCTCCTCGAGCCTGCTGTTTGACGTGGTGCCGATGACAGATCCGTTCGTGTTTCTGCAGATGCTGGCGACAGGTTTTGATCGTTTTGCCATCGAAGCTGTCATCGGGGCATCGATCATAGTGGTATTTTATGTGCTTATCGGGGGGCGTCTGTTTTGCTCATGGGTCTGTCCTGTCAACCTGGTGACAGATGCCTCCTTCTGGCTGCGCAGAAAACTCGATATCAGGACAGGCGCTAATTTCCTGCGCAATACCAAGTACTGGATGCTGGGCATGGTGCTGCTGGTGTCAGCAGTCAGCGGTGTCATGGCTTACGAACTGATCAACCCCGTATCGATACTGCATCGCGGCATTATCTTCGGCATGGGCTTTGGCTGGTTTCTGATTGCAGCCATATTTTTATTTGATGTGTTTGTTGCCAAACGCGGCTGGTGTACGAATCTCTGCCCCATGGGGGCCTTTTACGGGCTGCTGGGCAAGGTCAGCCCGATTCGCGTACGCGCCGATGCGCGCAGCAAGTGCAATGACTGCGCCGAATGCTTTGTGGTATGTCCGGAACCACAAATCATTCCTGCAATTCTAAAGGGAGAGAAGAGGGGTATTCCACCCGTGATTCTTTCCGGCGAGTGTACCAACTGCGGGCGCTGTATCGATATCTGCGGTGAAGATGTGTTTCATTTTGGATTGCGATTTGATCGATCCAGGACTGCGAATTTCAATGAAGAGAACAACGCAGCGTTACTTAAACAACAATGATGATTCAGTTCAACATGGTCTGATGGAGGCTGTTATGAAAAAAGTGATATTGGCGACAGTGGCGGGAGCCGTAATGATGATTCAGGCTCCACTTGCCATGAGTGAAGAGGTTGCATCGTTACGCGGTGACAACAATCTCGATGTCGAGGCGCAGATGTTTGAGAAAAAGAAGCAGGTACAGGTTCAGGGAGGAATCAAGCGTTCCTGGGATCTGCAGCCACCGAGTATTCCGCATGACATCGAGAAAGACCGTGTCAGTCTTCAGGAGAACACCTGTATGAGATGTCATAACAAGGAGAACCACGAAAAAGAGAAGGCGCCGGAGATCGGTGAAACTCACTACAAGGATCGAGATGGGAAAACGTTGACGAAACTCTCGTCACGCCGCTATTTCTGTCGTCAGTGCCATACGCCGCAGGCTGATGCTCCTGCTCTGGTCGAGAATACATTCTAACGGGAAATTTCGTTATAAATTCTATTCACAAAGATAAATTAGGGAGTTGTCATGACGCCAATACATAAAAAAAGAGTAATGATGGGATTTGCCTCGATGACACTGCTGTTTGGCATTGTGCTGGGTATTATCCTGTGGGGTGGCTTTAACTGGTCGCTTGCAATGACGAATACAGAGAAGTTCTGTATCTCATGCCACGAGATGAAGGATAATGTCTACCAGGAGCTCCAGGAGACGGTCCACTTCACCAATCGCACCGGTGTCAGGGCGACCTGTCCCGACTGCCATGTACCCAAAGAGTGGATCTACAAGGTCAAACGCAAGATCCAGGCTTCAGCCGAGTTGTATCATAAGATGTTGGGAACCATCGATACCAAGGAGAAGTTCGAGGATTATCGCCTGACGATGGCGCTGAGCGAATGGAAACGCATGAAGGCCAATGACTCCCGCGAATGTCGCAACTGTCATAACTATGTCTCTATGGATCTGGAGAAGCAGCAATCACGCGGCGCCGATCAACACGATCCGCATGTTTGGGATGCGATGGATGGAAAGGATCCAACCCAGACCTGTATCGACTGTCACAAGGGCATTGCCCACCATCTGCCGAAAGGCTGGGAAGAGGCTGCTAAGAAAGCTGGCTTGTAATTCTCACTTCCGTGCTGAATGGACCCTCTCTCCCTGACCGGGAGAGACCCTACCCCAATAACATCAAAGACTTATGAACACTCCTCAGCAAATTCAATAACTTAAGTGGTTGCATACATCCGTATTTGTCCGTTAGAATCCGCGTTACGGTTTTACGGAGGATTTACAGCATGCAGAAAAAGCTCTCACAACAAGTCGCCCAGCGGGCGCTGCCCCAGGCCAAGGCATACCAGATTCATGACACGCTAATCGGCGGCTTCGTGCTGCGTGTGCAGCCGAGTGGAAAGAAGATCTGGAAGCTGATCCGACGGCGCAAGCCCACCACCTTGGGCAACTTTCCTGCAATGACATTCGCGATGGCGCGGACTAGGGCGACACAAATACTCGGTGGCGCTGAGCTACCCAGGCGCGCACCAACTCTGGATCAATTCATTGATCAGTATTACCGAGCGCACACCGACACCCACCACGCCCGCCCGCGATCCACACGCCAATCGCTGAGAAAGCCCGGGTGGGGTGATATGCGTCTGGATGATATTCGGCTCGCCGATGCCGAGCAATTCCGCCTGCGGGAGTTAAAGCAGGGGGTGGCCCCTGCGTCAGTCAATCGATACCTGGTCGATATCAAAGCCGCACTGCAAAAGGCCGTTGATTGGGACTTAATACCCGCGCATCCGCTGGCAAGATTGAAGCCCCTCAAGATCGACAAGAGCAGTGTGACGCGCTATCTGTCACCTGCTGAAGAGGAACGCCTCTACGGCGCTATGAGCGCGTCTGAGCCGTGGCTGCAGGGTATCGTGGTGGTAGCGTTGAATACTGGTCTGAGGAAGGGTGAACTGCTCTCGTTGACCTGGGGCGATGTGGCAGGTGGTTCGATAACTGTACACGGCTCCAGGGCGAAGTCTGGGCAGACCAGGCATGTCCCGTTGAACGATTCGGCTGCGACTGCTTTCAAGAAGCTGCGCGGCGATGTGTTACCGATGCCTGGCGTCGTTATCTGGCCGATGACTCCGTCCCGGTTGCATGACCATTGGAGAAAGCTACTTAAGAGGGCGGAAGTCGAGAATTTCCGGTTTCATGACATGCGACATCACTTTGCCAGCAAACTGGTTATGGCTGCCGTTCCGTTGAATACCGCCCGCGAGTTGCTCGGACATAGCAACCTGGCAATGACAACGAGATACGCACACTTGGCACCTGAAAACCTCCAAAAGGCCGTGGAATTAATAGGCTAGAATCTAGGCATCCGCGCCGTCTGATACTGGTATGGACACACCAAAAAAAGCCGTTGATGTTTACTCGGTAACCTGATAGTTTATTAGTCGCAGTGGTTTACCGCTGCACTGAAAACTGAAACTGAAACTAAAAGCTGCCTTTATCGCCGAAATTGGTCTCGGCATGAGCGATCACCCGCAAGGTGGTCGCAGTCTACTAATGTAGACGGAGGCCAGCTT